>CAXTRS010000019.1:7509-25037 GCA_964246635.1 uncultured Chthoniobacterales bacterium
TTTTCGACCTCTGCCATCAACGCCGGAATTCCAGCAACGCGCGCGACGTCTTTGGCTCGATCAAGCGCCCCGCGCGCCACTTGCGTGCGGAGGCGTCGGATGGCAATTCCGGCGACGACCAATTCATGGGCGGCCCGCAAGGCAGCCGGGAACGGTGCGGGATCAATCTTGGCGAGTGCGCGTTCTGCCTCGTCGAGCTGCCCGGTCAAGAGGTGGCGCCGAATTTCCAAATGGCGGGCGTGTCCGGCGTTGGCGCGGTCGGCGAGTCCTTCGAGCACCGCCCGCGCTTCGGCGAGCGCCCTCATCGACCAGCCCAGGTCGCGCGAGACCAAGGCGATTTCGGCAAGCGCGACCGTGCAGCGCGCGCGTGACACGGCTTCTTGCGGGCCAAAGGCGCGCGCCGCTCTTTTCAGCAAAACTTTTGCCCGGACAAATTCACCGAGCCGTGCCATGGCGATGCCGCGCAACGCCAGTGCAGGCGCATCGTCGCGCAAGGCAATCTGGTTGAGTGCGCCGAGCGGATCACCGGCCGCGAGCGCCCGTGCTGCGACTTCAATTCGAGCGTCCATTTCAAAATCGCGCCATCCTTGTTACTCCTGCCCTGGCCGCGCGACGCTTAAGTTATCGCACGGCCAATTTTCAACCGGCCGAATCGAAACTCAACCAACACGAGAGCTGCCAAAAAAGAACAAGCATCATGACGGAACATAAAACAGGAACCCGCGAGGAATGGCTGACGGCCCGACTCGAATTGCTGAAGGCGGAAAAGGAACTGACGCAGCGCAGCGACGAACTGGCGCAGCAACGCCAGGACTTGCCGTGGGTGCGGATCGACAAGGACTATCGCTTCGACACCGAAGACGGCAGTGCCTCGCTGGCGGAACTTTTCCGCGGACGCTCGCAACTCCTCGTTTACCACTTCATGTTTGGGCCAGACTATCAGGCGGGCTGCCCGTCGTGTTCGTCCATCGCGGACGGCTTCAACGGCATCCAGGTCCATCTGGTGAACCACGACGTAATGTTCTGGGCGGTTTCCCGCGCGCCGCTGGAAAAACTGCTCGCCTACCGGCAGCGGATGGGCTGGACGTTCCCGTGGGCGTCGTCGGCCGGAAACGATTTCAACTCCGACTTCAACGTCTCTTTCACGGAAGCGGAAATGCGCGCTGGCGTCGAATACAACTTCCGCCGCGAGGAGGGCTACGCGAAAGACACCGCGACGGAGTCCGGCGCTTTTCAGTGGCGCGTGGGACAAGATGCCGGCAAGCACGCGGAGGCTTATTTCGCCGAGATGTGCGGAGTCAACGTGCCCACGTATCATGGCGAGCGGCCGGGGATGAGCGCATTCGCCCTGGAGGATGGCGCCGTCTATCACGCGTATTCCACCTTCGGCCGCGGGGTGGACGCGCTCTGGGGCATGTATCCGTGGCTCGACCGCGCGCCGAAGGGGCGCAACGAAACGGGTCCTTGGTGGAAACGCCACGATGAATACGGAGCGCCGCGTCAAAACGGCGACTCCTGTTGCCACCCCTCGGAAGCGCACCAATGAGCATCCCCCGCCGCTGCTGCACAACGCGAAGGGGTGACAACAATCTTCAAGGAGCCATGTCGGCTTGGCGGCATGGCGCCGAGGCCGCCGGGTGGATCCTTCCCAGCGCTGCACTGATCCTGATGCCAAAATGCCCCCTGTGTGTTGCGATGTATGTGGCCTTGCTTACCGGCGTCGGTATCTCAGCGACCGCCGCGGCAAGCCTGCGAACGGCGCTGCTGACAGCAAGTTCCGCCCTCTTGCTCGGCCTCGCCCGAAAGGCCCTGACCCGATTAGCATCTCGATTCAGTCGCCGCTGGTATCCGCCTTATTCACGCGCGTATTTTGTTCGCGCCACTGGCATCGCTGCCGCGTCGCCACAGCCGCTGGGATTTGCAGATGGACATCAGATTGGATGATCCTCCAAGATCCGAGATCGCGGAATTGTTGACCAAGCACTTGGAGGATATGGCCGGCAGTAGCAGTAAAGTCAGCTTGTGGATTTTGCGGTTTTTTTGCATTGCTAATCAGCTGCGCTTTGATGCTCCTCGCATCGCGCGAAGAAACGGGAAAATTCATAAGCTGACCCTTGGTTTGTTCTCAGTGTGAACAAGGAAAAGCTGACCGTGGACGAACTCGCCGCCATGCTCGCCGAGCCCAACATGGTCTTCTCGCCCGAGCCGAAAAACCTCCTGAAAGCCGCGCAATTCTTCAACCGCTACGGCATCATCAAACAGGACCCGAAGATCTGGAAAGAATTCTTCTTCGCCGAAGTCCACGATCTGCCGGGCAGCTAGCGAGCCGCTTCCTCGGCCGTGCGAGCGCCTTCCTCGAGCGCGCAAGCCGACTTCTCGGGCTGCGGAGACGCTTTCTCGGGCGCGCAAGTGCTCTCCTCGGCCGTGCAAGCAGTTTCCTCGGCTGTGCAAATCGGCTCCTCGGGCGTGCAAGCTCGCTGCTCGGCCGTGCCAGAGGCTTCCTCGAGTGCGCAAGGGGTCTCCTCGGGCGTGCAAGCCGCTCTCTCGGGAGCGCAAATGGCTTCTTCGGACGTGTAGATTGCCTGCTCAAGCGCGTAAATCGAGCACTGCAAGGCGGCGGACGACCTCTCGGGCGTGCAAATCGCCTCCTCGGGAGGTAAATTGGTTCCTCGACCGTGCAAATCGATTCTCCCGGCAGCTTTAGACGGCTTCTCGGAAGCGTAATCGAATGAAAGTCGGATCAGGCGGTCTGTTACGCAGGGAGGAGGCGAGCCTCGCGCCTCTTATAGGGCATGTGCTGGCGGCTTCACTTTCTCTGTCGAGTTTTTTTGAGAAGACGCAAGACAATAGGCTTAGACACGCCTTTCTCTTCCAAACGCTGAATCGGGCAAGGGCTGACTATTGAAACTGTTGCCCAAACACATGTAGCCAGTAGATTGCTAAGACTTACTAGGCGCTTGTAAGAATTTCACCCATCCCTGCGTGGAATTACTTCCGGTTCACGAGCGTCATCGTTAGACTGCTATTGTGATGAATGCGTCACCTTCCAGCAACGCACAGCAAGATTTTTCTGGCTACCGGGAATTCACGAACGAACTGCTGGCGTTAGCCGTTGCGCCGCACATCGAGGGAGATAACGCGAAGCGAGTGGCGGCCTGCCTTGATGGGACCGCAAGCGTAGAGTTGCGACGGTTGGTCCGGCTGGAAACACGACGCGCTCAGGGTGTGTTCTTCACGGGATCAAAGCTTGCGGGAAAACTCTTCGGCTCAATCACATTCAATCCGCATAAGCATTTCATTTACGACCCAGCAGTTGGCGCGGCCGATCTTCTTCTTGCTGCTGCGCGTCGGCTGCCGCTCGCTCGTGACCTCGCGGCTACATTGAAGACTTGGGGCGGTTGTCTCGCGGGGACAGACCTGCAAGCGGAGTTTGTGGACGCGGCAAAATATCGCCTGACCTTGCTCGCACGTCAGCGGCACGGTGGCGCTGAGATGCTGCCGCCGGACTGGGAAAAAATGTTTCCGTTCATTCGCACTGGCGATGGATTGAAGGAGGTTCATCTCTACGCCCGTGCCACGCACCTTGTGATGAATCCGCCATTTTCCACATCCGATCCGACGGATGAATGCAAGTGGACAGGCGGGCGAATCTCGGATGCGGCGCTGTTCGTTGTCCGTGCTCTTGAGCGGTCGCGACCTGGCACGCGGTTGCTCGCAGTGCTGCCAGACGTGCTGCGCTCCGGCAGCTTTCAGCACCACTGGCGCGAACGAGTGAGCGATCTCGCCGCAGTGTGTTCGATGAAACACCACGGCATCTTCGATGATTTTGCGGATGTAGATGTGTTTCGCTTAGACGTGCTGCGTCGCACAGGCGCGGATGCAAAGTTTCGTCGCTGGCCAAAACCGCGGACACGAGCCAAAAGCACGATTGGCGATCACTTTGATGTCCATGTCGGACGAGTGGTGCCGCACCGCGATCCAGAGACTGGGCCGGAGCATCCTTACATCCACCCTCGCTGTGTTCCTGTCTGGAAAGAGATGAGCACCTTCACCGAGAAGCGTCGCCATGCGGGCCCAGTATATCGTGCACCCTTCGTTGTGCTGCGCCGCACATCGCGCCCCGGTCATCCATATCGAGCCACGGCGACCGTCATCGGAGGCAAAGCCGCCATCGCGGTTGAAAATCACCTCATCGTCTGCGAGCCGCACGATGGGAAGACGACGACCTGCCGTAAGCTCATGTGCCATCTTCACACAGAGCGCGTGAATGAATTTCTCAATCAGCGCATCCGTTGCCGCCATCTCACCGTCGGAGCAGTGAAAGTGATTCCGTTTTCTCCGTGAAGATGCAGAAGCCGAAACCGCCGACAGCGACTTCACCCGATTCAGAGCGGCTGCGGTTTTCCACCGCAATCTTGCGTTTGCTGGGCGAAGAGCTGAACCCTTCGCCTGACCAAGGCATCCTAGAACTTATCAAGAACTCCTACGATGCCGACGCGCGGACTTGCACGGTTGAGTTGAAAGGCATCCATATTGCCGGCGGCTCCATTCGCCTGCTCGATGACGGCGCCGGGATGACGGCCGATGACATTCGCAACGGCTGGCTCATCGTTGGTGACTCGATGAAAAGCCGTAGCGAGACGAGCCCATCGGGTCGCCTTCTTGTCGGTAGCAAGGGCCTCGGGCGGCTAGGAGCATTGCGGCTCGGGAAAAGGGTGACGCTTGTGACGCGGCCAAAATCCGAACGCGGCGTTCAATACCGTGTAGAGATTGACTGGACCGCTTTTCATCGTGTGCGCGTGGTCGAGGAGGTAGAGCTTTCGATCATCAAGGAGAAGGCGCTAAAGGGAGCGCACTACGGCACAGAAATCGTCATCTCCGAGTTGCCTTCGCCGTGGCGTGAATCTGATATCAAGCGGTTGGCGCGCGCGATCCTCCTTCTTCGCGATCCCTTCTCCCAGGAACGAGGTTTTCGCGCCACGCTCAAAGTTAAGGAATTTCGTCAGCTCGAGAAACTCGCGAAAGCTGGATATTTTTCGGAGTGTGATTTTCATCTTATTGCGAAGATCGATGAGGAAGGCAGGGCGTCGGCGGTGGTGAAGTCGGCGGGAGGCAGACGACTTTTTGTCGGGAAGCATCAAGACGTCTCCACCGAAAAAGCCCATCCTATCTATGCGGTGCCTGCGCTAACGTTCGAACTTTGGGAGTTCAATCTCTCGAGCAAAGGCTTTGCGGTTTCCACGAAGCAAACGACGCTCAAGGATCTCAGGACGTGGCTTGAGCAATTCGGCGGAGTGAAGCTCTACCACCGTGGTGTGCGCGTGCTGCCGTATGGTGAACCAAAAAACGACTGGCTCGATATGAATCTTCGTAGGTCGCAACACCAAGAACTGCGACCAAGCACGAACAACTCCGTCGGCTGTGTGCGCATCGAAGACCGGGTCGGAGTGCTACAGCAGAAGACCGACCGGCTTGGCTTCGTGGAGAGCACCGCCTTTGAGGAACTCCGACGCTTCACCGATGATGCGCTTGACTGGATGGCAGGACGCCGAAGAGTAGAACGTGATCGACGAAAGAAGGCTGAAGCGGAGCGAATCGCGAACGAGAAAACGGCCGCTGAGAATGGAGTCACCGCGGCTATCGGAGATCTCCCACCTGCACAACGAAAAGAAGTCGAAGCCGCAGTGAGCAAGCTCAAATCGGCGCACGAAGCGGAGGTGGAAATGAAGGACGACACCACTCAGCTCTATTTCACCCTCGGGACAATCGGCACAACCGCCGCAGCTTTCGCTCACCAGACCAAGCAGCCAATCCGAGGTATCCTCAACGATGCATCGACACTTGAAAGTTTTCTCGGTGACGCCGACCAGTTCCCATTCTTTCGCGAGCAGAGCAGCGCTTTGGTGAAACGAATCAATCGCGAAGCGAATGGCATTTATTCTTTTTCCGCCGTGACGCTGCGTTTGCTCGAACACGAGAAGCGTCGCTCTGCACGGCATTCGATCCGCGTCTTGATCGAAGAGACGATTGATTTGCTGCGACCATATTTAGATGTCCGGTAAGCCAAGTGGAAACGGACTATGCCGATGAGGAGCTTTACGTATGGTGTCGGCGCGCTGCCTTTGAGGCGATTTTCACAAATCTTCTCACGAACTCACTCCAGGCATTTGAAGCACGTGCCAAAGCCGGCGCACTGCCACACGTGCGGAGGATACACATCCAAACGCGAGCATCTGGCGGAATTGCGATTATCCGCTTGCAGGATAATGGTCTCGGGATCGAAGAGCTTGCGCTGGACGAAATCTGGTTGCCGGGAAAGACGACCACCGACAAGGGCACCGGCCTCGGGCTCGCGATCGTCAAAGATGTGATCGAGGAATTACGCGGTCGCATCGAAGCCGATGCACATGGTGAACTCGGCGGTGCCTGCTTCACTATCACGATTCCACTCAAATCCTGATATGCCTTCGCTCACTCTCAGCGAGCAGCGTGTAGTAATTTTCGAGGATGACCCGACGAATCGAGAGCGCTGGTCCGAGTTGGTTGGCTTCTGCGGTGGAACTCCGCTGCCTGTCGCCAATCGCGCGCCAGAGCTGCATCAACTCGACGCGTTCTTCGCCGCAGAGGGGGCAACGATGCTCATGTGCGATCACCATTTATTCGAGCGCGGTGATTATGCGGGCTACTTCGGCGCCCAAGCCGTTGCCGCCAGTTATCGCAGCGGGATCGCGGGCATCCTTGTCACCGCTTACGAGCGCGAGGATGCCGAGTTTTCGCTACGTAAATACCGTCGATGGATTCCGGCACTCATCCATTCCACGGAGTTAAACCTCAGCAATCTCGGTCCGGCGCTGCTACAGGCGGATCGCGAGGTCCGTCACCACGCCCCAACACGCGAGCGGGTGCCGCATCGCACCGTCATGACGGTGCGCCGGATCGAGGGACATGGTAATTGCACTATCGTTAAGGTGATGATGAGTCAGTGGAACGCCGCAATGGAGGTTGGTTTTCCTCTCGAAATGGTGCCCGAACCAATACAGCCCGCAGTCGTTCCTGGTTCGTTGTTGATTGCTGAGGTGAACATTGAAGCGGATCGCCAAGAAGACCTCTTCTTTGACCGGTTCGCACTCCCCGACGCTGATGTTCTCGACAAAGCAAAAGTGCTCTTTAATCATCCTTAACGTCGGGCACGGCAGTGCTGCTGTGCTACACGATGAAGGTGGAGTTGTCGTCTTCGACACAGGTAGGGGAGCGCATGTTGGTCGTCATTTGAGTGCGATTGGTCAGCGGGAAGTCGAAGCAATGTTTCTTTCACATGCCGACGTCGATCACATTGGCGGTGCCATCACGCTACTGTTGAATCCGACCGTCGAAATTCGCGCGGTGTTTCTCAACCCAGACGCGTCAAAGGACACGGATGTGTTCATGCAACTGCGCGTCGCGCTTTGCGATTCAGAAAAGCGGTCCAACACTCGTATTGAACCGAGCCTCACAACGAGCACCACCGTTTCTCGTTCAGGTGCGAAGATCGAGGTCTTGCATCCACCCGCGACTTCGGCGCTGGGAGGCGTCGGAGGCAAGCGCATTGGAGGAGGACGAAACACATCGAACTCACTGAGCGCTGCGATTCGTGTGACCGGCTCATCGAAAGCATCCGTTCTGCTCGGTGGAGATGTAGAATACGATTGCGTGGAGGAGTGGAAGCGCAACGGAGCGACACCATCGGCAAACGCGTTGATATTCCCGCACCACGGCGGACTGCCAGGCGCTGCCAACGATGCCGATGCCGAATTATTTGCCTATGAACTGACGAAACTCGTTAATCCAAGCTTCGTCATCTTCTCCATTCACCGCAGGTTACACACGAATCCTCGTGATTCCGTTGTCGCTGCTGTGATTAAAGCGGTCACGAAAGTGCAGCTCGCTTGCACGCAGTTGCCTGACCGCCTTCGTGTATTGGTCGAAAAAGATGACGCGTGGCGAATGCATCGAGATTCATCAGGCGCAGGTATCATTGAGGGCAACATAGAACTTGTTTTTACCGAAGAAGGATTAGATGCCCGTATTCGAGTAAACTCGATCTAGAATTTGCTTCTAAGTCACACGCGATGGCGCAATCAGTAAACTAATATACCAGCCGTGCGCTGACTTATTACGCGGGCGCTTGAACAAGTCTTATTCACCGCGTTCATAGTAGAAAATTTCATTTGACCCACCCGTGACCTAAGCGCATCGTCCCATTGAAGGGCGGGCTGCCGATGGCGGGGCAGGGTCCCACCGGTGAGGAGAACAACGGACGGAGGGAGCGGGGAGAGAGACGCTCGCGCGTTCCAGCACTCAACATTCAACCGGAGGAGATCGATAGATCTATTGCACTATGGAAGCACGCGACCGTGCCCGCACCGAAGCCATCGGACGGCTGGGCAAATTCTGTATCACCAACGCGGAGGATTGGACGCCGAAGCGGGCGACCGCGACGACGGCGCAGGCCAACGCGCAGGCGCTCGTCGAGCAGCTCAACACGGAGGAGACCGGCATCATTGCGCGGCTGGGCAAGTTCAGTACCGGCCAGGAGAGCGGAGCCGCCGACTTTCACGGAGGGGTGACGAGCAAGAGCACGCAGCGCAACGGAATCATGCTGGAAATGAAAAATTGGAACGAAGCAGCCGGGGCCTTCGCGAAAAAGCTGGGCAAGCCGGAGATCATGGACGGCTTTCGCATGCCGCACGGAGTCAGCGATGAAAAATTGGCGGCGGTGGCACTCTCCTTTGCCGAGAAGGCGGAGCCATGGGAGGAGGAATTCCTCAAGCTGGGCATGGACGAGGACTTCATCCAGGAGCTGAAAGATCGGGTGAAGGCGTTCAGGGAGGCCAAGGACGACAAGAGCGAAGGCTTGCAGGATCAGGTCGGCGCCGGCGGCGGGCTGGATGCGACGATCGAGGAGGGTCTGACAGTGATGGCCCAGCTTGTGGTGTTGCTGAAAAACTTCTACAAGCACGAGCCCGACAAGCTGGCGGCGCTGTTGACAGCGACCCACGTGCAGCGCACGCGGAAAAAGAAGAAGCCAAAGACGGAAGGTGACGCGTCGGCGGGCGCCGGCGCGGGCGGGCAGCCGCCGCCCTCGGCTTAGGGGAAGGAACGAAGGGGGAGTGGCCAGGGTTAGCTTGTGAATGCTGCGTGTGTGCGCCTGATCCCTCTCGCCAAGTCGTTGCTCAGGAAGTGCAAAATTCCCAAGCTGCCCCCTTCGTATTTGCGTTGGCTGTAAACGACGCAAATCGGCACTTGGCATGTTCCCTGGCGTCAAGGAAGAATCGCCGCGATGTGAGCGAGAGCTTCCTTCGATACGCCGACCTTGCCGCCGCCATCCAGTTGGCGCGCAGCAAGGGAATGACGACAGTGCAGATGGTTCGCGCGCTTTCGGCCAATCTGACTCACACAGACGCGCTCGTCCTCGCGCGGCGGGCGGCTCCGCTGCTGGAAATCAAGGTCAGCGAGTTTATGCGGCTCCGCCGCAATGCCTAACGCACTACGCGTTCTCGACCTTGTCGATGAAACGTTCGCTGTAACCCTCTTTGCTCAACTGCGCCCGGCTTAACGGCTCACCCTTCTTTTTCGCCTCCTCCTTCGTCGCACGGAGAAGCTGTCGAATCGACTGGTCTAAGACCGCGTTCTCGGAACGCCGCCGGATTTTGGGAGCCGATGTTTTTGGCATATCCTCCTTATCTTATCACCCAGCGACGCGAATGCTACACTTCGTCACACGCACGATGAAGGCAGGCAAATCGCGCTGGCGCGTTCACGCCAGCCGGTGGCGGAAAAACCAAGTTGCGACGCTGATCGTCACCGCCGCGATGACGAGCATCGGCCAGGTCTGGGCGAGGACTTCGCTGGCGGGCATGGCTTTGAGGAAAACGCCTTTGACGATGATCATCATGTAGCGCAGCGGGTTGGCGTAAGTGAAGGGCTGCAGCCAGACCGGCATGTTCTCGATGGGGCTGGCGTAGCCGGACATTAGCAGACCCGGCACCATGAAAGTGAACGTGCCGAGCAGAGCTTGTTGCTGCGTGGAACTGAGCGCGGAAATGAACAGGCCGATGCCGACGACCGAGGCGATGAACGCGGTCAGCGCGAGGTAGAGCAGCGCGAGCGAGCCGTGAAACGGGATACGGAAAAGGAACACGGCGACGAGGATGAAAAGCGTCGCCTCCGCCAACGCGAGACCGAAGGCGGGGAGCGTCTTGCCGAGCATGATTTCGAGCGGGCGCAGCGGCGAAACGAGCAGTTGATCGAAGGTGCCCATCTCGCGTTCACGCGCGATGGACATGGACGTGACGTTCAAGGAAATCAGCACCGTGATGATGACCACCAGGCTGGGCACGGTGAACCAGATGTATTCGAGGTTCGGATTGAACCAAGCGCGCGCGAGCACGGTGACGGTCGCGGCGTTCGGAGTTGGCGCGCGCTGTTCGTCGGCGAACTGCTGGAGAATGGCGGAGAGGTAACCGTTGACGATCTGCGCGGCGTTCGAACGCCGGCCGTCGAGGATCACCTGCACGCGCGGCTCGTTGCCGGAAAGGAAACGCTCCGAAAAATCGGGCAGGAAGCGCACGCCGACGATGACTTCCTGCCGGTCGATGGCGCGCCGCATCGCGGCCTCGGAATCGACGAACTTCACGGTGCGAAAATTGCGCGAGCCGGCGAAGCGTTGGATGAGTTCGTGCGACACCTGGCCGGAGTCGGAATTCTGCACGGCGAGGTCGATGTTTTTCACCTCCTGCGTGGCGGCGAACGAGAAGAGCAGCAGTTGCAGGATCGGCGGCACGATGAGCGCCAGGCGAGCGCGCCGGTCGCGGAAAACGGCGAGCAATTCTTTGACGACCAAGGCACGGACGCGATTGAACATGGCGGTGGGATTACGCGAGTTTTTTGCGCGTGATGCGCGCGGTGAGTCCGAAGAACAGCGCGGCGAATCCGCACAGCGCGGCGCCGTCTCGAAAGAGAATCGCAGGCACGTCGCCGGCGAGGAAAATCGTGTGGAGTCCCTGCACGAAATAGCGTGCGGGAAACGCGAACGTGATGCCACGCACCACCGGCGGCATGCTGGAAATCTCGAAGATGAAACCGGACAACTGGAACGCCGGCAGAAAGCCGAGAATAAGCGCGATCTGCCCCGCGATGAACTGGCTCTTCGCCGCGGTGGAAATGAACAAACCCAGCCCCAAGCAGGCCGCGAGAAACGCCGCAGTCAGCAGTGCGAGCGAGACGAACGAGCCGCGCATCGGCGTGTGAAAAACGAAGACCGAGACCACGGTGCAAAACGCCATCGAGCCGAAGCCGAGGCAGAAATACGGAATGAGTTTGCCGAGCACGAGTTCGCCGATGCCGACCGGCGTAGCCATCATTGCCTCCATGGTGCCGCGCTCCCATTCGCGCGCGACAACGAGCGCGGTCAGCAGCGTGCCGATGAGCGTCATCACGATGGCGATGGAACCGGGCACCAGGTAATTTTTGCTCTCCAGCGAAGCGTTGAACCACATGCGGTTTTCGAGCTGCACGCCTGGCTGGAATTTCGTGCCGCGCTCCAGCCCGCGTTCGCTCTGCCATGTCGCGACCGCGGCGCGCACGTAGTTCTGCACGAAGCTCGCGGTGTTCGGCTCGCTGCCGTCGGCGATGACTTGCACGACGGCGGCGCCGTCCGGCCGCGCGAGTTGCCGCGAAAAATCCGCCGGAATAATGACGAGTCCCCGCGCCCGGCCGGCGACGAGATCGTCTTCCAGCGGACGCCGCGCGAAGCTGACGTTCACTTGGAAGTAGCGCGAGTTGCGCAACGCCGTGACGAGGCTCTCGCTCTCCGGCGTGCGCTCCTCCATCGCCACGCCGATGCGCACGCGCGTGGAATCGAGCGACACCGCGTAGCCAAAAAGAAACAGCAGCACGGCCGGCAGAATGAACGCGATGAGAATCGAACTCGGATCGCGCAAAATCTGGATGCCTTCCTTGCGAATCAGCGCGAAGAGCCGGCGGCGGCTGAACGATGGGCGATGGTGCGGTTTCATTCAGGTGGATGGCGATCTCCGAGCGCCATTAATTGCAGCGAAGCTGCGAAGAATTTCAGTTAGTCGGCTGCGCCGAAATAATGGCGCCCGGAGGTCGCCATCCACCTCAAGGCGCTTTAGCATTTTCGTCGAACTCGCGCACCAGCGCGATGAACGCGTCTTCCATCGTCGGGTCCGCCCGTTCTTGCGTGCGCGCCTTGCGCTTGAGTTCATCCGGCGGCCCGAGCGCGATGAGCTTGCCGCGATAGACGAGGCCGATGCGGTCGCAATACTCGGCTTCGTCCATGAAGTGCGTCGTCACCATCACCGTGATGCCTTTCTCGGCCAACCCGTTGATGTGGCTCCAGAACTCGCGCCGCGTGATCGGATCGACGCCGCTCGTCGGCTCGTCGAGAAAGAGCACGTCCGGCTCGTGCATGAGCGCGCACGCCATCGCGAGACGCTGTTTGAAGCCGAGCGGCAGCTCGCCGGCCGAGCCGTTGTCGGCGTGCGGGCCGAGGCCGAAAACGTCGATCATCCCCGCGATGGCAGCCTTCTGCCGGGAGCCGGCGAGACCGTAGATGCCGGAGAAAAATTCGAGGTTCTGGCGCGCGCTGAGATCGCCGTAGAGCGAGAATTTCTGCGCCATGTAACCCAGCCGGCTGCGCGCCTCGCCGCCCGCGCGTTGCAGATCGAGCCCCGCGACGCGCGCGGTGCCTTCGCTCGGCGTGAGCAGGCCGCACATCATCTTGAACGTCGTCGATTTGCCGGCGCCGTTCGGGCCGAGCAGGCCAAAAATTTCGCCGCGCGTCACCGCGAACGTCACATGATCCGTCGCCACGAAATCGCCGAAGCGCCGCGTGAGTTTTTCGGCTTCGATGACCGTCCTGCCGTCGCGCGGAATCTCGCGCATCGACTGCGCGAGCAGCGACTCGCCCTTCGTCGGCACGCCACCCAGCGCGTCGATGAACGCATCCTCGAAACGCGGCTCGACCGGCGCGAGGGTCCCCTCGCCCAGCCCGGCGTCATGCGGATCGAACCCGCCCGTGGGCGCGTGCTTCAACACCAGCCGCAGTGCGTCGCCCTGCACCACGCCATCGACGACTTCCTCCGACCGCAAAGCCCGCGCGAGCAGACGGCGCTTTCCGTGCTCCGGCGCGGGGAAAAGAAACGTGCGCGCGCGCACCCGGTCGGTCAGTTCGCGCGGCACGCCATCGAAAAGTTTCTTCCCTTCGTTGAGCACGAGCACGGTGTCGCACAGCTCGGCTTCGTCGAGATACGCCGTGCTCCAGACGACGCCGATGCCCTGTTCCTTTACCAGCGCCTGCACCATCGCCCACAGGTCGCGGCGCGAGATCGGGTCCACTCCGACTCCGGGTTCGTCGAGGAGCAGCAGCTCCGGTTCCGAGATCAACGCGCAGGCGAGTCCGAGCTTTTGCTTCATGCCGCCCGAGAGCGCGCCGGCGCGGCGGTCGGTGAAGCGTTTGAGGTCGGTGAACTTCAGCAAACGCTCGAAACTTTCCTCGCGCTCCTGGCCGGTCACATCGCGCAAGTCGGCGTAGAGCGTGAGGTTCTGTGCAACGCTCAAGTCTTCGTAGAGGCCGAAGCGTTGCGGCATGTAGCCGGCGCGCGCGTGGACCTCCTCTGGATCGGTCGCGGGATTCACGCCGAGCACACGCAGCTCGCCCTCGGTTGGGTCGAGCAAGCCGGCGATCATGCGGATGAGCGTCGTTTTGCCGGCACCGTCGGGCCCGGCAATGCCGGTGATCTTTCCGCGGTGAACTTCCGCGTCGAGACCGTCAATCGCCGCGTGGCTGTTTCTGGCGACGCCGAAGCGCTTCACCAAGCCGCGGATGGTGACGAGCGGCTCAGAGTTTTGGCTGACGGCGGTTGTCATCGCGGCGCACGGCGGCGTTTTCGTCGCTGCTGAGTTTCACAGTCACCGGCATTCCCTGGCGCAGAAACTTGTCCGGCTGATCGACGATCACGCGCAGCCGAAAGACGAGATCGGTGCGCAGCTCGCGGGTCTCGACCGATTTCGGCGTGAACTCCGCCACCGGCGAAATGAAGCCGACGTGCGCCTGATACGCTTTGCCCCCAGGAGTATCGGTGACAATCTGCGCGGCCATGCCGGGATAGATGCGGCCGAGATCCTTCTCGCCGACATACGTGCGAATCCACACGGGCGAAAACAGTGACAACGCGCAGGCCGTTGTGCTCGCCGAAACCATCGCGCCCGGCTCGACGGCGCGCGTGATGATGACGCCTTCGCTCGGCGCCAGGAGCTGGCAATCCGTCAAGCTGCGCTCGGCGCTTTGCAAGTTCGCGCGGGCGCGGGCGACGTCCGCCTTCGTCGCGGCGATGTCTTCCCAGCGCGTGCCGGCTTCGAGGAGTTGCACGTTGGCTTCCGCCGCATCGAGCTGCGCGCGGGTCGCGTCGCGGCTGGCCTGCGCGTTGTCGAATTCCGCTTTCGAGGCGACCCGGGTTCGGAGCAATTCCTGTTGCCGACCGAAGCCGATGTCGGCGTTCGTCACGTTCGCCTTCGCCTGCGCCGCTTGCGCGCGGGCCTGCGCGATTTCCTCGGCACGCGCGCCGTTGGTGAGCTTGGTGAGGTTTGCTTCCGCTTGCGCGAGCTGCGCGCGAGCGAGGTTTACCTGATCGAGATACGGCCCTTCGTCGAGCACCGCGACGACGTCGCCAGGCCGCACGGTGTCGCCTTCCTCGAAGCGCATCTCGCGCACGCGACCGCCGACCCGGAACGCCAAATTCACCTGGCGGATGTCCACATTGCCCTGCGTTTCGAGCGCGGTCGCTTTCGGCGTCGCGAGTTTGCGGTAAACGAACCAGCCGGCCGCCAAGTTCACCAGCAGCGCGAGCGCGATGATGACCATTTTTTTGTTCATGATTTCCTCCTCCGCGGCGACGTTTTGCGCGCGGCATTCGCCGGCGTTTTTCTCATCCCTCTCCTGTTGCCGCCAAACAGCAGCTCGATGTTGTCCAGGAGCACGGCCTCGACCTGCTGGGCTTCCGCCGGCGTGTAACACGTCCAGCCCAGCCGGCGGCGCGCCGTTTCACGGCCGGCGAGAAAGATGAGCAGCTGACCCATGAGCGTTTGTGTCTTGAGCAGCACGAACGGGTCTTCCGGATTGCGCCTCAGCACGACGGCGATGGCGCGCGCGAGCGCTTCGTGCACGTGCCGCACCGTGCCTTCGTAAATAAGGTCGAAGGCCGCGGTCGGCTGCATCTGCTCGCGCATCACGATCCGCGCCCACGTTGCGGCCGACTGAGTTTCGAGCAAAACATGCACGAACTTGCCCATAACTGTTTTCATGAACTCGACCGCGCGCGCCGGCGTGAACGTGTCGGCGGCGGCGTTATCGCGGCGCATCTCCGTCACGGTCGGCAACATGCGCTCGCGCATGTGCGCGACGACCGATTCCACCGCCGCGCGGTAAAGCCCCTCCTTGCCGCCGAAATAATACGGGATGGCCGCCTGGTTGACGCCGGCGCGTTCCGCCAGTTGGCGCGTCGTGGCGCCTTCGAGATTGCAGGTGCCGAAGACTTCCCACGCCGCTTCGATCAGGCGTTCCCGCGCGGCGAGGTCCGCGGGAGGAGCAGCAGGTGTCGCGTGCATGCAACGACGTTGGTTTATTCATTTGAATAAGTCAAATGAATAAATTTTGACGTAGCGATTTCGTAGGTGGATGGCGACCTCCGGGCGGCATTAGTCAGGCGCGCAGCGCCTCTGATCATTCCAGGCAGCTTCGCTGCAAATAATGGCGCTCGGAGATCGCCCTCCACCTACGGGATCGCCTTCGCCGCGGGCTCGGTCTCGTGTAGCCGCCCGTAATCCACGGTCAAGCGACCGTCCGCCAGTTCGCGATAAATCTCCGCAAACCGCTCGCCGAAACGCACGTCACGCCATGAATAATCCTGCTGACTTTGCACTGGCGCGGGGATCACGGTGTCCACGCACACCACCGAGGCGACGATGCGCGTATCACTCGCCGCGAGCGTTTCGGCGGTCGCGCCGCGGAGCGGACTGCGTTCGTCGATGAGGTGCCGGATCGTGATAGCCGCGGGGAACACGATGAGCCGCTCGATCTGCAACGGCAGCGTGTGAAACCGGCGCAAGGTTTCGCCTTCCGCCACGGTTTCGTTGCGAATCAGCATCAGGCGAAACTCGGCCTCGACCATCGCGTGATGCCGCAAGTTGGCCACGCGCAGCATCAACGCCGGCTGGCCGTCGAAAGGCGCGACGACGAGCGTGCGGCTGAAGACGAGGCGCGCGGACGGCCGCGAGAAGCGCACGAAAATCAAGCCGGTGATCACGGCCAGCCCGAACATGCCGAACATGATCTCCGCCGTCGTCACGAGGTGGCCGTAAAGTGTATTGGGATACCAGTGGCCGTAACCCACGGTGGCCAGCGTCTCGACGCTGAAAAAGAAGGCGTTGGAAAACGAGTGCTCCGGCATCTCGGCGATGCAGGCGCCGCCGAGGTAATACAACGCGGCAAAGAGCAGGTTAATGCAGAAATAAGCGCCGAGGACGAAGCCCGCGAAGGTGGGCCAGCGCAGGGTCAATAACCAATGATACGTGTCGCGCCAATCCCACCGCGCGGCGTTGACTTTCAAGAACTCGAACTGACCGACGCGCATGGAAATCGGCGCCGAAGTTTTTTTCATGCTGGATTTTCGGGTGGGTGGCCGCAGGTGGCGGGATCGGTCGGTCGTTCAGGCGATCACGTGGTGAACCACGGGCGCAACTGTTCGATCTCCTTGATCGTTTCGAGCGTGTTGACGCCCGCGATCAGCTTTTCCGTTTTGTCGGCGCCGAGCACCGGTGTCATCAGGTCGCGCGCCTTCGCATTGACGCCTTCGACGCTCAGCGGATTCTCCTTGGTGCCCGGCGGGTATTTCGTGTGGTGGCCGAGCTTGCGGCCGTCCGTGGTGGTCACGTTGACGATGGCGCCCCGCGGCGCGGCGGGATCCATCAACGCGGCGTCGCCGACCACCGTCACTTTCTCCGCCTGGGCGCGCATCGCGGGATCGTGCATGAGCACCTCGTCGTGACTGTCGTGGAACGACACTGCGCCCCGGACCAGCGCGACGGCGACCATGTGCTGGCAACTCACGTCGGGCATCGCGCTGCGGCCGACGATGCCGACCGCGTCGGTCGGCAGCCGGACTTCGACGCTGCGAACGTTGTCGGGCGTCAGACCATGCTGTTTGCGCAGGATCAATAAGGCGTCGAGCACGGACTGGATTGGGTAACCGACCGAAAACGTCTTGATCGCCGTCTCGGTGACAAAGAAGCGGCTGCCGAGCGCCTCGACCATCGCCACAGGATTGGGTTTGCTCGAAAGCGCGATGAACAAATTGTGGGTGCCGTCGAGCACGTCGGCCACACCGGTCATGCCGGACTGCACCATGCAAACCGCCGTCACGCCGTTGCGCGCGCCCATGCCGGCGAAGTCGAAGGCTTTCTCGACA
>CAXTRS010000020.1:0-5805 GCA_964246635.1 uncultured Chthoniobacterales bacterium
GTCGGCGGCGCGCACGACGGCTTCTTTGTGCTCGACGACGAGCAGCGTGTTGCCCTTGTCGCGCAAGTCCTGCATTACCTTGATGAGCCGGCCGACGTCGCGTGGGTGCAATCCGACGCTGGGTTCATCGAGGACGAAGAGCGTGTTGACCAGCGATGCGCCGAGGCAGGTCGTCAAATTCACGCGCTCGATCTCGCCGCCGGAAAGCGTGCGCGTCGGGCGGTCGAGGTTCAGGTAGCCCAACCCAACCGCGACCAGATAGCGCAGGCGCGCGACGATTTCTTTTTGCAGCATCTCGGCGCTGGAATCATTCGCCGGAATCGTGACGCCGGCGAAGAGTTCGCCGAGCGCGCTGATCGGCAGTTGCGCGAGTTGCGGCAGCGTGAGCAACGCGCCATCGGATATGCGCGGCACGCGGTAATTCAGCGTTGCCGGCTGATAGCGGCCGCCGTCGCAAGCGGGGCAGAGCGTGTAGGCGCGGTAGCGGCTGAGCAGCACGCGGACGTGCATTTTGTAGGTCTTCGATTCGAGCCAGTCGAAGTAGCCTTTCACACCATACCAGCCGCCGGCCTGCCAGAGTTCTTCGCCTTCAAACTTGCCGTCGCCCGCGCGGCGGCGCTCACCGTAGAGCACGAAGTTTTGGTCGCGCTCGGGCAAGCTCTCGAACGGTTTGTGAAGCGCGATTTCCTCGCGGGCGCAGGCGCGCAGGAGGTCCTTCTGGCACTCCGCGCTCTGGCCGCTTTGGAACGGCTTGACCACGCCGCCCGCGATGGACTTGCGCTTGTCTGGCAGCGCGCGGTCGAGGTCGATGCCGATGACGCGGCCGAAGCCGCGGCACGTCGGGCACGCGCCAACCGGGTTGTTGAATGAAAATAACCCTGGCGTGGGCGGCTTGATGTCGAGATCGCACCGCGGGCAGTGCCAGCCGGTCGAAAATGGGATGCCGTCACTGTCGGGCTTCTGCGGGTCGATAAAGCAAACGCGGCCTTTGCCGAACTTCAGCGCGGTCTCGACGGACTCGGTGAGCCGCGAGCGCGCGCCTTCGTTCAACGCGACCCGGTCCTGGATCACGCGCACCCGGCCGGAGAGCGACTTCAGCGCGACATCGAGCGCTTCATCGGTGCGCAGAATTTTGTCGCCGAGCCAGACACGCAGGTAGCCCTGTGCCTGGAGGAACTTGAAAAAATCCGCCGGCTCCGTGTTGGGCGGCACCGGCACGCTGAAGGTCAGCAACAAACTTTTGCCCGGATGCGACGCAAGGATTTGCTCGACGATTTCGCGCGGCGAATCCGGTCGGATTTCCTGCCCACAACCGGGACACACCGCACGCGCAATGCGCGGCATGAGCAGCTTCAGGTAGTCGTTGATCTCCGTGATCGTGCCGACCGTCGAGCGCGTGCTCTTGACTTGGTTCGACTGCTCGATGGCGATCGCCGGCGGAATGCCACGGATGGAATCGACGACCGGCTTGTCCATCCGGTCGAGGAACTGCCGCGTGTAAGGCGAGAACGTTTCGACGTAACGCCGCTGGCCTTCGGCGTAGATCGTGTCGAACGCCAGACTCGATTTCCCCGAGCCGCTCGGCCCGGTGATGACGTTGAGCTTGCCGAGCGGCAAGTCGAGGTCGAGTCCCTTGAGATTATTCTGCCGCGCGCCGCGGATTTCGATGCATTCGGGCGGCGGCGCGAGCGTCAAGGTCGGGCGACGGGCGCCCGGCTTTTCGGTGTCTGCGGGCAGACTCGGCAGAGCAGATTTTTTCGTGGCCCTGGCGGCCGGAGAAGCGGGGGAAGCGAGGCGGGAAAACGACACCTGGCAACCTAGCGAAACTCGCTCCGAAGAAAAGGCCGAACGCGCCTGTTATTTTGAACACTGACCCAGGCTATGCCCGATGCGGAGCGCCGGATCTTTCCAACGCGATTTTCGATCCGCCGTGGCTGCCACTTGCAGTGTAGAGGCGGCAAGCCGAGCCGCCTCTGACTGCGACTTTTGCCTTTTGCGCGCGGGCAAAGAAAAAGACAACCAATGGTGGCGGCTCGGCTTGCCGCCTCTACAACGCCGCGGCGCGCATTGTCTCCTTACCGACCGGCTGAGGCCGCTGTTGCGCTCTGCGCCTTTGCCGCCCCACGCCGCCCGTTGCCATTGCTGTTGTCGCTCTGGCTCTTCAACTGATTGGAAAGTTCGAGCACGTTTTGGCGCATGATTTTTCCGCTCTTGAATTTCACCGTCGCCCGCGGCGGGATGGCGAAGTTGCTGCCAGGGATGTTCGGATTGCGGCCGACGCGCGCTTTGCTCAGGCGCACCTGGAACACGCCGAAATTGCGCAGTTCGACGTCGGTGCCCTTGCTCAGGCTGTCGGTGATGCTGTCGAGCGTGCGCTGGATCACATCGAAGACCTGATGCTGGACGAGGCCGGTTTCATTGCTGATTTTTACGACAAGGTCGCGTTTGGTGAGGTTTGCCATAAGCGGGTGATACGTATGTTTGAACACGGACTAAACGTCTGTAATCGCGGGATTGGGCGGGGGAGACCGCAAAAAATTCAAATAAAATGTTCCGAGCCTGACTCCGCGGGTCGAGCGGGCGCGCTCCTCAGCCAGGGACTGAAAAAGCACGCCGCGGTTCGTTCAGAACGCCAATCCTCAAAACGAGGCGACCGGTCCAACGGCTTGTCGAAACGGATTCGCCGCCAACGGGATGGGTGGATGCGAAAAAATTTCAGGCGTGGTTTTCCGTCTGGCTATGGCTCGCGCGGGGGCGGGGGCGGGAAGTCATTTGGCGCGACCTCGTGCGCGGTGCGGAAGTGCGCTTTTGCCAGTGTGCGCAGAATCGCGCCGCTGCCGTGCGCGGCGGCGAGTTCGCGCGCGACATTTTTCACTTCAGGGGAAACCCCGCGCGGCAGCGGGCGCCCGAGGCCGTGGCGCGCGCCGGCCGCTTCGAGCCAGCCGATGAATTTCTCGCGTGCGAGGATCGACGCCGCGGCGACGGCAGGGTCGCTCTCGGCTTTGGTGCGCTGGTCGAGCCGGATGCCGCGGCCCTTTTCGAGGAGCTGGCGCTCGATCACGCGCGGGTTGGCGAACTGGTCGCTCAAGGCGCGCGGGCAATCGGGGCGGGCGGCGAGGAGATTTTCGATCACGCGCGCGTGGCCCCAGCCGAGCAGGCGGTTGAGGTTGCCCATCTTGGTGTAGAGCCGGTTGTAGGCCTCGGGGCCGATGATGACGACGTTCTGCGCGACGCCGGGCGTGTTGCGAACGAGGTCGGCGAGCGCACGGATCCTGGCGTCGGAGCCGATCTTTTTGCTGTCGGTCACGCCCGCCGCGAGGAAGGCGCGCGAGATTTCCTTGTCAACATA
Organism: uncultured Chthoniobacterales bacterium; assembly: GCA_964246635.1. Classification (GTDB taxonomy): domain Bacteria; phylum Verrucomicrobiota; class Verrucomicrobiia; order Chthoniobacterales; family SZAS-18; genus JAFAXH01. The sequence continues at coordinate 3,350 of CAXTRS010000020.1, forward strand.
AACGCCCGCGATGACGAGCGGGCCGAAGAAATCGCCCTTGCCGCTTTCGTCGATGCCGAAATGCGGCGCGAACGCTTCCGGGTTCAGCTCTTCTTCGTAGCCGAGCCGGGCGGCGCCGAGGATTTCCGGCTCGAGGCAAAACTTCACGAACTCTTCCGTGCCCTTGCCCTGCACGAGCACCTTCGGGCCTTTCTCATAGACCGCGACGTTCACCTTTGCCGGCGGCTTCTCGGCGGCGAAGAGCGTGTAAGGTTTCTCGATGAACGCGAACCCGAGTTCGGGCAGGCGCGCGCGCAGTTGTTCGGCTTGAGCGCGGGTGAGGGGCGAAGTAAACGAAGTCAGCGCGGGCATGGAGAAAACGATGGCAGCGGGAGTCGAGCAAACTAATGCGCCGCCTTGGCTGGCGGAACCGAAAAAGCGCGCGGCGTTTCGCGCCGCGCTCGGCGCGTGGTTCGCGCGGCACGGGCGCGACCTGCCGTGGCGCCACACGCGCGATCCGTATGCGATCCTCGTCAGCGAGCTGATGTTGCAGCAAACCCAGGTCGTCACCGTCCTGCCGTATTTCGCGCGCTGGCTCCGCCAATTTCCCGATGCGCGCGCGCTTGCTGCGGCGTCCGAGGCGGAGGTGCTGCGCGCCTGGGAAGGGCTTGGCTATTACGCGCGTGCGCGGAATCTGCACCGCGCCGCGAAAGCGATCGTCGAAGAGCACGGCGGAGAATTTCCGCGCGCGCTGGCGGGCATCGCCGCGCTGCCCGGCGTCGGCCGCTACACGGCGGGCGCGGTGGCGACGTTCGCGTTCGACGCCGCGACGCCGATCGTCGATGCCAACATCGCCCGCGTGCTCGCGCGCCTGCTCGACCTCGCCACGCCCATTGACACCGCCGCGGGCCAGCGCGCACTTTGGTTCACCGCCGAGACGCTCCTGCCCGCCGAAGAGGGCGACGACGGCGCCAGCCCGCGCCTCTACAATTCCGCGTTGATGGAACTCGGCGCGCTGATCTGCCGCGCCCGCGCGCCGCAATGTCTGCTCTGTCCCGTGCGCGATTTTTGCGCCGCTTTCGCCGCGTCCACGCAGGAGCAGCGACCGGTGAAAAAGGGGCGTCGCGCCACGGTCGAGTTGCGCGAAGACTGCGCGTGGATTCTCCAGGATGGCCGCGTGCTTTTGCAACAGCAGAACGAGGGCGCACGCTGGCGCGGGCTGTGGAAGTTGCCGCCCGCCCCGCAAGCCGCGGCCCGGCCTCGGACCGATGCCCCGCTCTTCCAAACTATTTACCCATTCACGCATCATCGCGTCACCCTGCGCGTGTTCGCCGCGCCCGCGCCCAGCGCTGCGACTGCCGATCAAGCCTGGCACGCCGTGACAGCACTTGGCTCCGTCGCCGTTGCCGCCCCGCATCGGCGCGCGTTACAACATTTACTGGAACGCCGTGGCGGCAGTCTCTGACCCCTCTGGGGAATTTGGGGAGCACAGGCGTCCCGCCTGTTCTGGCGGGCGTCCCCGCCCGGCAGCTTTTTTCAGAAAAGGACAAAGAAAAAAGAAAGGCAGGCTTTCGGCGTTCCGCTGAAATCAACACCCGAGACGGGTGTGCTCCCCAAGACTAAACCGCGCCACTACCCGGCTTTGTCTTGACTCAGAAACGCGCAAGCGGTTGGAATGACTGCGGTTCCCTCTCTCATGAACTCGCCCACCCAACGCTCCTCTTCCTCCTCCGCCGGCGCGTCGTCTCCCGGCGAAAGCAGCTTCTCGCGTCTCGGCGCGAGCCTTTCCGATTGGGCGGAGCGCTGGTTTCCCGACGCGTTCATCTTCGCGCTCGTCGCCGCGCTCATCGTCTTCGTCACCGGCCTCGCGCTCGGCAGCACGCCGCTCGAGCTCGTGAAGTGGTTCGGCGGCGGCTTCTGGAACCTTATCACCTTCACCATGCAAATGGTGCTCATCGTCGTCGGCGGCTACGTCGTGGCGAGCTCCCCGCCGGTGTATCGGCTCATCACCGCGCTGGCGACCGTGCCGAAAACGCCGCGCGGCGCGGTCGCGTTTGTCGCGTTCATTTCAACATTCACCTCGCTGATTTCCTACGGCCTGAGCCTCATCTTCGCCGGCTTCCTCGCGCGCGAGATCGCGCAGCGCATGCGCGTCGATTACCGCGCCATCGGCGCCGCGGCGTATCTCGGCCTCGGCAGCATTTGGGCGCTGGGTTTGTCGTCGTCGGCCGCGCTGCTCATGGCCTCGAAAGGGGCGGTGCCGCCGGCGCTCTTGAAAATCAGCGGCCTCATTCCGCTGAGCGCGACGATCTACACCTGGCAGAGCATTCTCACCGCCGTGATTTTGATGGTCGTCTCCGTGCTCGTCGCCTGGCTGACCACGCCGACCGGCGACCGGGTGCGCACGGCCGAGTCCTACGGCGTCACCTTCGAGCCGATGATCACGCCGCTCGAAGCCCGCCGCACGCCCGGCGAAT
>CAXTRS010000020.1:5815-6423 GCA_964246635.1 uncultured Chthoniobacterales bacterium
GGTATTGGCGATTCTCATCGCGCTGCTCGGATTCAGCTATCTCGGCACCGTGATCGCGGAAAAAGGCTGGATGTCTGCGCTCGAGCTCAACACTTACAATTTCCTGTTCCTCATGCTCGGCCTGCTCCTGCACTGGCGCGTGCGTTCGTTCGCGCGGGCGGTTTCCGCGGTGGTGCCGGCGACGGCGGGCATCCTCATTCAGTTTCCATTTTACGCCGGCATCGCGGCGATCATCACGCTGTCGCCGATCTCCAAAGCGCTGGCGACGCTCTTCGTCAAAATCACCACGCCCGGAACTTATCCTTTCCTAGTCTCGATCTACTCCGCCGTGCTCGGCCTCTTCGTGCCGAGCGGCGGCGGGAAATGGGTGCTCGAAGCGCCGTATGTTTTGCAAGCCGCGATCGACCAAAAGGTGAACCTCGGCTGGGTCGTGCAGATATATAACACCGCCGAAGCACTGCCGAATCTCATCAACCCGTTTTGGATGCTGCCGCTGCTCGGCATCCTGAAAATGCGGGCGCGCGATCTCGTCGGCTTCGGCTTGATCCAGCTCATGGTGCACACGCCCATCGTGCTGATCCTCATGTGGGCGCTGGCCAAGACGTTCC
>CAXTRS010000020.1:6471-24510 GCA_964246635.1 uncultured Chthoniobacterales bacterium
GGCGGTCTCGGCGGGTCGCGGGCCCTGTCTCCCGGGCGGGGGCCCCCCCCCCCCCCCCCGCCCTCCAAAATCCATGCAGACAACTTTCCCCGACGCCCACGGCCACTTCGGTCCGTATGGCGGCATGTTTGTGCCCGAGACGCTCATGGCGCCGCTGCGTGATCTCGCGCTGGAATACGAGCGGGCGCGCGACGATGCAGCGTTTCAAAACGAGCTGCGTCTCCTGCTGCGCGATTTCGCCGGCCGACCGACGCCGCTGCTCTTCGCCGAGCGTCTGACCGAAAAACTCGGCGGCGCGAAAATTTATTTCAAACGCGAAGACCTCCTCCACACCGGCGCGCACAAAATCAACAACGCGCTCGGCCAGATCCTGCTCGCGCGACGCATGGGAAAGCGACGCGTGATCGCCGAGACCGGCGCGGGTCAACACGGCGTCGCCACGGCCACCGCGGCGGCGCGCTTTGGCTGCGAATGCGTCGTCTATATGGGCGCGGTGGACATGGCGCGGCAGGCGCTCAACGTGGCGCGGATGCAATTTCTCGGCGCCGAGGTGCGTGCCGTCACTGCCGGCGCGGCGACGTTGAAGGAAGCGATCAACGAAGCGATGCGCGACTGGGTCACCAACGTGCGCTCGACCTATTACATTCTCGGCAGCGCGCTCGGCTCGCACCCGTATCCGATGATGGTGCGCGACTTCCACCGCATCATCGGTCAGGAAGCCCGCGCGCAGATGCTCGAACGCGAAGGCCGCTTGCCCGACGTGCTCGTCGCCTGCGTCGGCGGCGGGTCGAACGCGATCGGTTTGTTCCATCCGTTTCTCGATGACCCGGGCGTGAAGATGATCGGCGTCGAAGCCGGCGGCGAAGGCGTCGCGGCGGGACAGAAACACGCCGCCCGTTTTCAAGGCGGCCGGCTCGGCGTGCTCCAAGGCACCAAGACGTTTCTGCTCGCGGACGAAGACGGCCAGATTCAGCTCACGCACTCGATTTCCGCTGGCCTCGACTACGCCGCTGTCGGCCCCGAGCACGCCTTTCTGCGCGACCAGGGGCGCGTCGCGTTCGACTACGCCACGGACGACGAAGCGCTCGGTGCTTTCCGCGAACTCGCCGCCGTCGAAGGCATCATCCCCGCGCTGGAAACCGCGCACGCCGTCGCGCACGCGCTGAAGCTCGCCCCGCAAATGGCGAAGGAGGAGATCCTGCTCGTGAATCTTTCCGGCCGTGGCGACAAGGACGTGCAGCAGGTGGCGGAGAGGAAAAAATTCCAAGCTCCAAAAACCAAATTCCAAGGAATCGGAACTAAGGGTCAGAAAAATTAAAAACGGAAGGGGACAATCGCGTGCGTCGTGACCGCCGAGCTTCTCGTGCGGCTGTCCGTTTTTCTCTTTTCAAATTTTTTGCTCTGATTCCTTGGAATTTGGAATTTGGATTTTGGAACTTCCCGCCGCAGGCGGCCGCGGTTCCAATTGCTTTTCCAAGGCCGCGCGGTCGAGCTTCCCGCGCTCATTGCGCGGCAATCTCGCGGCGGTGAAAATGCGTCGCGGGATTTGCCACGCCGGGAGTCGCGCCGCCAGCTTGCGCAGAACGTCTTCGCGTCCCGAATTTGTCTCCACGGCAGCGAACAGAAAGTCATCGCCGCCCGCTACACGCGCGCGCACGCCGACCCAGGCGTCGGTCACGCCGTCGAGCGCGCGCAACGCGCGTTCGACTTCGGCGGGATCGACTTTCTTCCCGCCGATGTTTGCCACGGCTGCCGCCGCGCGGCCGATGAGACGCAACTCGCCGCGCTCGTTCCATTCCCCCAGATCGGGCAAGACATGCTCGCCGTTCGCGCCGACGACCGCCGCGCTGCGCACCGCCACGCGCCCGGTCTCCGCGCTCAGCCGCACCTCGACGCCCTCCAGCGGCGTGCCGACCGCCCGTCCGGTGAGCGTCGCTTCGCCGTCCCGATCGAAACAGATGCCGCCGGTTTCCGAAGAGCCGTAAAAATTGTGCGCGCGCAGGCCGTCGAACTTCCGCTCGAACGCCGACGCGACCTCCGGACGCAACACCGCGCCGGCCGAGATAACCCGCCGCAGGGTGCACATGGGCGCGGCGTCAACGTCCGAGTCCGCCAGCGCGCGCAGCACCACCGGCACCGTCGGAAAAACGGTGACGCCGAACCGGGCGATCTGCGCCGCCAGCGCGGCCGGCAGCATTTCCTGCGAACAGACGATCGGCGTGCCCTGGAGGATCAGCGGCAGCACGAGATTGCCCAACCCATACGAGTGTCCAAAGGGAATCGCGCCGAGGTTTAGATCGTCTGGTCCGATGCCCATCGTCGCGCAAACCTGCCGGCCATCGGCGAGCATGTTGGCCGAGGTGCAGGGCAGGATTTTCGGTTGGCCGGTGGTGCCCGAGGTCAGCTTGAGCAGGCAGATTTCTGCCTCGTCCACGGCAATGATTTCCTCGCCCTCGAAGAGTTCGGCTGGTGTCGGCAGCGCGTGCAAGGAATCGCCAGACTGTAGAAGAAAATGCGCGCCAAGACCGGCCGCCATCGCGACCTGTTGCGCTTCGGGCAACGCGGAATCGAGCGGCAGCGCGACGGCGCCTTCGCGCTGGAGCGCGAGAAAAACTGTCAGCCAGCGGAATCCGTTTTTCTCCGCGAACGCGACGGTCTTTCTGCCTCCGGCGAGCCGCGGGCCAAGCGCGTCGGCGAGGTTCATCGCGCGCGCGAGCAGCGCGCCGCGCGTGAGGGTCTCGCCGCTCGCGCCGTCGATGAGCGCGGGCCTCTTGTGGTTGTCGGACGCGACGTTGCCGAGCCAGGTTTTCCAGAGCGCGGTGGCCATGTCCGGATCAGGCAAAGGCCACTTCGATTCCCGGTGGCGGCGGCCGGTGTTCGAGCACCGTCACGTCGCCGCGCGCGAAGACCGTCGCGCCGTCGAGACTCTCGACGCAGCCGTGGAAGCGAACCAACCCAGCGCTGGCCAGGGTGGTGTCGTTGAGCTGACCGCTGGCCACGACGCGCAGCGGCGCGGTCGCGGGCAACTCGCGCGCGAGCAACTCGAACTTCCGGCTGCCGAGCAACAGCCCGCGCGTCGCGCGCGGCCGGCCCTCGGCGCGGCGCAGGAGACCGTCGTGGACCGCCATGGTTTGGGCGACGAGTTCCAGGCAAATTGCGGCGGGAACCAGCAGGCCGCCGTGCGGGCCGGGATCGCAAGCCTCCATGAAAGCCGAATCGAAAAACGCTTCGCAAATCGTGGTGTCCGGCGTGTGCGAGAGCACGCTGCGCAGGAGCAGCATCGGCGGACGGTGCGGCAGGAGATCGGTCGGCGGGGGGAAACCGTTCACAGATTAGACAAGCGCAATCGGCCTCGCGCAAAGCCGCCAAGCCGCCAAGAGAGGAAGCAGGTTTCTGCAACGGAATTCACAGAGGTCTCTGTTCTTCCTTTGCGCCTTTGCGGCTTTGCGCGAGGCCATTCGCGATCAGCCTGCGGAGGCTACCTGCGGAGCCGCGGGGCGCGCCGACGTTTCTTCTTCGCGGGATGGGAGCGGGGGAATCGGCGCAGACGCTTTCGGCTGCCGTTGCCACCACGAGCGCCAGCCCTCGGTCAATTCGAGCCAACCCCAGTGCAGGGTGGCTTTGATCAGTGGCCGGGCAGTGTTGAGCGTGAACGTGAAGCCGCCGAAAAGGAAGCGCCGGCCGGCGTTCGCGCGCCCGAGCGTGCCGCGCGCGCGGCGGACGCGCGCCATCTGCGCGAGGCGCCGGTTGTAGGTGCGGATAAAATGGTAAATCGGCACGCTCGGCGGCTCGGAGAAGACCGGCTTGTTCAGCGCCTGCGACCCGAACTTGTAGGGCTGCGAGGCGACGCCGAGGTAATACAAACCGAGGTCGAGCAGGAAGGCGAGGCGCATCAGATCGTAGTCGCCGAAGTATTCGTATTTGTCCTGGTAGATCGACTGGAACCAGCGGTGATACGCCATGTTGAAGTCGCGCTGGTGCTTGGCGACACGCTCGGCGAGCGGCCGGTGCATCTTGTCCACTGCCGGGTCGGTGCGGCCGGCGCGCTCGGCGACGACGAGTTCTGCGGTCGAGTAGGTCGTGTAGGCGATCCAGTCGATGCCGGGCGAGTAAAACGGATCGATGAAACCGGCGGCGTCGCCGACGAGCGCGAAGCCGTCGCCGCCGAAGGTCGTCGAGTAATACGGCAGATTTTTTCGCAGGTGAACGTCGCCTTCCTGCCAGGTCGCATTTTCCAGGAACTCGCGGCCGATCGGGTGTCGGCCCAGAAAGGTTTTCAGCCGCTCGCCGACGGAGCCGCCTTTCGGAAAATCGACGAGCCGCTGGTCGAAGACGATGCCGATGGAAACGTCGCCGCCTTTGAGCGGTATCCACCAGCTCCACCAGCCGTCGCCCATGAGGTGGTTGGTCGCCATCGAGCGCAGGCCGTAGCAGCTCTGGGTCCATTTTGGGTAGCGGCCTTGCACTTCGAGACCGTCCCAGTCTTTCACCCCGCGCCAGCGCGACCAGACGGCGGTCGTCGGGTGCGCGGTGTTCGCGCGCCACCAGCCGTTTTGCCGCGCGAGCAGCGCGGCGACGCCGCTGGCATCGACGACCCAGCGCGCGCGCAGGGTTTCTTCCTTGTCCGAAACAGTATCGCGCACGACGAATCGCTGTTCGCCGCCCGCGTTCAGCTCGACCTTGCCGACGACCTGCGCGGGCCGCCGCAACTCCGCGCCCGCGGCCACGGCGCGCTGCAGCACTTCCTCGTCGAGCACGGCGCGGTCGATCTGATACGCGGGCAGTCGCACGTTGAACTTGCTGCCAATCTCGCTGCACTCGGCGAGCGTCGGCGCCCGGTCGTTGTAGAACCAGTAGCGCAGTCCCTGCTTCATGAAGTGCTTCTCGTTCAAGTGCTGCGTGAGCCCGAGCACGCGGCCGAGAAAATAGGAGCTGATCTCGACGGTCGATTCGCCGACGCGCCGGTCGAATTCCGCCGACTTTTCGATGATGACGACGCGCAATTGCGGCGTGCGCTGCAAAATTTGAAACGCCGTCGCCGCCCCGCTCAGCGCGCCGCCGATCACGGCGACATCGTAAAGCGCCGTAGCGCCCGCTGGCGCCTCGGAATCCGTTGCCTGCTGCTGCATGCGGCTTTCTTAACGCGGCTCCCGCGACACGGCAAAGCGAAATGCGCGCCGGACGGTCGGAGCCGCGTGGAAAATCGAAGTAGGGTTTGACGTGGATTTTTTCGGCATCAAATGGTTTGGCGTCAGCGCCGAGAACGGGCGCAAACTGCTGCTTTCCGTCGGCTTCATTCTGGCGGTCATCGCGCTGCGCTATCTGCTCGCAGCGCTGGCCGGGCTGTTTACGCGCGACGAGCGCAAGAGCGGCAAGCGGCTGCGGTTTTGGACGCGACAGGGTCTGAGCCTGGCTTCGGCGGTGCTCATCGTGCTCGGGCTGGTGTCGATCTGGTTCGAGGAACCGGCGCGGCTGGCCACGGCGGCCGGGCTCGTCACTGCGGGCGTCGCGTTTGCGTTGCAAAAAGTCATCACGGCGCTCGCCGGTTATTTCGTCATTCTGCGCGGCAACACGTTCACCGTCGGCGACCGCATCACGATGGGCGGAGTGCGCGGCGACGTGATCGCGCTCGGCTTTATCCAGACCACGATCATGGAGATGGGCCAGGTCCGGGGCGGCGACGCGACGATGTGGGTCAAGAGCCGGCAGTTCACCGGGCGCATCGTCACGGTGAGCAACGCGAAAGTTTTCGACGAGCCGGTCTATAATTACACGCGCGATTTTCCATATATCTGGGACGAACTCCACGTGCCGATCCGTTACCGCGCCGACCGCCGGCGCGCGGAAACCATCCTGCTCGAAGCCGCGCGGCATCACGCCGTCAAACCGGATGAGGTCAGCGCTGAGGCGCACGAAAACCTTGAGAAACGCTACGGCCTGGGGCCGCTGGCCTTCGAGCCAAAAGTGTATTATCGGCTGACCGACAACTGGCTCGAGCTGACCGTTCGCTTTATCTTCCGCGACCACGGCATCCGCGACGTGAAAGACGTGATGAGTCGCGAGATTTTGGAGGAGTTCGACAAAGCCGGCATCCAGGTCGCAGCGACGTTGCGCGAGATCGTCGGCCTGCCGGCGGCGGAGTTTGCGCGCGCCGAGCCTGCAGGTGGGGACGCACCTCCGGGGCGTCCGTAGAAGCCGCGTGGGCGTTGCGCGACCGCCATGCGCGAAAAAAAAATTACGGACGCCCCGGAGGTGCGTTCCTACTTGGGGCCGCTCGGGCGCACGAAGAGGCGGTGGCTCAGCTCGCAGAGCAGGAGGTCGAAGCCGATGACCAGCGCCACGGTGAGACAGACATCGTGCAACGCTTCCATCTTGGAAAATGTGAGCACGGTGAAGCTCACCAGCGCCGTCAAGCCGGCGAGGCGCACGGCGCGGCGCGTCGAGTGCGGCAGGTCGCCGGGGCTGGCGAGGAAGATTGAATAATCGCTCGCCAGACAAAACCCGAGCAGGTGCGCGATGACATGCAAAAGGCTCAGCGGCTGGCCGAGAAAACCGAACGTGCCGAGCGCGAAAAACATGCTCGAAAGCGGCACCATGAGCATGAACACGCCGCGCCGCCAGCCGAAGTAAGCGAGCACGCAAATCGAGATGATGCCCAGCCCGATGCCGCCGCTGCGCAGCGCCATCACGCGGTAGCGCTCCAGCGCGCCGTTGAGTGTCTGCACCTGGTCGATCGGCGTGTTCGGCTTGGTGAAAACGGAAGCCGGGGCTTTCGGATACAGCGAGGCGTTGATGCGCGTGGCCAGCCAGGCGGCCTGCGGATTTTCATCACTCCAAAGGTTGTGCAGCGGCAGTGGCAGCACATCGCGCAAGCCGACGAGCAACTGCGACGGTCGTGGCGGAGGCGCGTCGAGCGTCTTTTGATATTCCGCCCAGGCGTCCCAGAATGGTCCGAACGCATCGGCATTAAAATCGGCGTCGAGCGCGCGGCGTAGCGCGTCGGCGAAATCGGGATGCGCGCGCAGATACGCCGCGGCGCGCGCGGACTGCGCCTGGCTCGGGAACAAGCGGCCGAGGTTGAACGCGCTGTCCTCCGGGCCGGTGCGCACGGCGTCGAGTGTCTTGTTCAGTTTTTCGACGTTCGCGAAAGCATCGTCTAGGCCCGACCCGAACGTGAGCACGAGACGCTCGTCTTTCGACTGGCCGAAGAGTTTGCGCAGCGCGGACTCTTCGTCCTGCAACTTCGGGTCCATCGTCTGCAACGCGCGGATGTCGTCGTTCCAATGCGGTCGCGACGCCCAGACCCAGCCGGCGAGCAGGAGCGGCAGCGCAAAGGCGAGAATCGGGAAAAGCCGGCCGCTGAGATCGAGATGCTTGGGCGTGCGCGCCACGGCCGCGCGCGCCGCGCTTTCGACGCGCAACGCCGGCACCCACGGCAGATAGAGGAAATCGAACGCGAGCGAAAACAGCAACCCGAGCGCGACGGCGAGGCCCATCTGCTGGAGCATCGGCAGGTTCGTCAAAATGAGGAATGCAAAGCCGCCGACGCTCGTCAGACAGCCGGCGATCAGCGGGCGACGAATCTCGCGCAGCGATTGGCGCAGGCCGCCGGCGGAGCGTTGCGCGCTGGTGAGCGCGTAGATGCCGTAGTCCATCGCGATGCCGAGGAGCACGGTGGTGAAGACGACCGCGACGACATGGAGTTTGTCGAAGAACAAAAAGCAAACGACGAGCGACCAAACCGCTGCGGTCGCAATGGGCAGCAAGAGGTAGGCGAAGACGGTGAGGTTGCGGAAGGCGAGCAACATCACGAGGCACGACGCGGCGAGCGAGATGTTCGTGAGGCGGCGAATTTGTTCACGCCGCTGTAGCGCAGATGGAGGCCCGCGCCGCCCGGCTCGGCTTGCGCGGTGTGAAGCGCGCGGTCGAGCGCGACGAAGACTGGGCGCTGGCCGGCGTCATCCATCGGCGAGTTTTTGATCTCCGCGTAGATCAGCGCGTAGTGAACGTCTTTTTCATCCGTGCCGGTGAGCGCGCTGCCAGTGACGCCTTTTTCCGCGCGCTCGTTGGCGGAGAAAACTTCGAGCAAGCCGGGCACGAGCAGGAGCGGGTCGCGCGGGAGCAGTTCCTGCGCGGCAAGCGCATCGGGGCTGGCTTGGAAATCGTTGAGCGCCTGGACGGCGCGCACGGCGAGCCAAGCCGGGTCGGGGTCAGAGGCGAGTTGCGGGTTGCGGGTTGCGGGTTGCGGGTTGTTTTCCTGCTGCCATTTGGCCCTTTGCGCGTCGAGCCACGCCGGCATCCTGAGCGGCAGGCGGCGGTCGAAGAACCATTTGCCGAGGCGTTCCTTACTCGCTTCGGTCAGACCCGAAAATGTGCCGGCGAAGGCGGGGTCGGCGGCGAGCGTCGCGGCGAGCTTGCGCGCGGCTTCAACGGGCGGTTTGTCGGGATGCGCGCTGTCGGAAAGCGCCAGCAGCATCGTCCGCCCGAAGCGGCCGTTGGCGGTGCCGCGCGCGAGGGAAATCGTCGGGTCCTGCTGGTCGTGCGGCAGGAGGTCGAGCACATCGACGCTCATGCGCCGCAACGCGCGCTGCGGGCCGAACAGAATGCCCAGACCGGCGAGCAGAAAGAGCAGCAGGATGCCCGTGGCTTTCCACGGCGCGAGACGCAGCGGCGCGACGGGTGTGGGCGCGGCTGAAAGATCGCTCTCGCTGAGAACCGGGCGGTTGGTGGCGGAACCGCGAACTTCTTCGACGGCAGGCGGACGAATGGACATGAGCGGGCAGTGCGGTTCGGGCGGCGCTACCGCTCGCATCGCAGGCGAAGGGCGTCAAACCCGCGCAATGGCGACACCTCGTCGGTGGATGGCGATCTCCGAGCGCCATTAGGTGCAGCGAAGCTGCGAAGAATAAATCAGAGGCGCTGCGCGCCTATCGTAATGGCGCCCGGAGATCGCCATCCACCGACGAGGTGTCGCATCACCAATCACGTTCCGCCGCGGAAATACGTCTTCTGTTCCTCCGGTGAAAAATTCACGTTCACCTTCAGCGCGCCGAACTCCAGCGTGCGCGATTCGCCGTTGGGCGAGATCGTTTCGATGCGTGTGATGTCGCGTCCGCGCCCTGAGATCACCGCGCGGCCGACGCGCTTGGCGATGCCTTCGTCTTTCGGCACCAGCCCGAGTTGCCAGCCGCCGGCGCGGTCGCCGGAGAAATAGGCGTTGCTTGCCGTTAACAGCTTCGTGCTGTTGCCGCGCAAGAGGTTGAGATACACGTCGGTCAGCGCCGCGAGCTCCGGCCGGTCGGCTACGTTCACCGAGCGCTCGCGCCCGCCGGGGCCGGGCACACGCTCGATGAGGCCTTGGTCATCAATGACCAGCACGCGCCCGGGGCTGCCATCGTAAGCCATGCTCAGCCCACCGCGCCGGCTGTAGCGCAGCGTGCCGCCGGCGCGCACCGGATTTTTGCTGATCGCGAATTTGCGCGTTTCGGTAAACGGCCGCTGCCCGGTCTCCGCCTTCGACAAGCGGCGAAACACCGCGCGCAACGTGAACGGCGGCTGCGGGGTGTTGATCTGGTAAGCCGGCGTGAAGAGCGCGTTCGTATCCGCCGGCGGAGGCGGCGCGGCGTGCATGACCCCAAGAGGAGCAACCGCGGCGGAAGTCGTCAGGAAAATGGAAAGCGTGACGGCGGCGGGCCGACGCAGGGCAAACGGGAATCTTTTCGACATGAGAGCGCGAACGTTCTGCGTTCCCGGCCGATTGGCAAGCGGCGGAATGCGCGGCGATCACTTTTCTACCCCGGGTTTGTCGTGGGTTCGATGAGCGCCGAGGCGTGGACGCCAGCCGGCGAGACGACTCGCGCCGCGAGACGGCCGGCGCCGTCCTTGCCCTGCGGTGTGACGGTAAGCTCGACTCCGGTTTGTCCGGGCAGCAGCACGACTTGGAATTTCACGTTGTGCAACGTCGCGCCGGCAGCCAGCGGCCGGTCGAGAAAACGCTCCGCCGCCGCCAGCATCCAGCCGAGCGTGACGACGCCGGGCAGCAGCGGATGACCGGGAAAATGGCCGTCGAAAAACGGGCTCTCGCGCGGCACGTCGAAACGCCAGAGCAGACCTTCGGAGGTCCGAGTTTCAACGAGTGATGACGGCTTCATTTTCGCGTGAACGAGGCGCCGGCGCGGTTGCCGCCACCGGATTCAACGGCACGAAATTAAACCACTGGAACGGCGTGCGCCGGAGCTGCTCCTCGACCTTGTCGAGCACGAGTTGAAAGTGCACGCGCGCGGCGGCGAAATTTTCTTCCCGGCTCGCTTCCGCGCGCGGCCAGAAAATCGGCAGTGCGAAAATCAGGCTCGCGCCGGGATCGCTCTCGTCCGCCGCCACCGCGCAGGCAAACACGACCGGCAGCCCGTGCATGATGGCGAGATGATAAATCGTGAACGGCATCTGCCGCTGCGCGCCGAGAAAACGGAACGTCTCGCGCTTGGCGCTGTATTCGATCCGGTCGCACTGCATCGCCACCGAACGGCCGGCGCGAAGGGCGTCGTTCGTGGCGAAGACGCGCTCGTTCCACGAGTTGATCCAGAGATACGTGATGAAGCCGCCGTAGCGTTGCGCGAGCCGCTCGGTGTCTTCGGAGTTGCGGACCCGCTTGCGGACCATGTGCAGCTTCACGCCGAGGTGCCCAAGAAAGTATCCGAGCAAATCCGAGTGCCCGAGGTGCATGGTGCCGTAGAGCGCCGCCTGGCCGCTGCCGGCGAACGTGAAGAGTTCTTTGTGATCCTCGCCCGGCGCGGAGCGCAGCCGCGGCGTGCGGCCGTGGGCGATTTCCAGACGCAGAAACAAGTATTGCGCGAACGCGTGGAAGTGTTGCCAGACTTCGTGCGTCGTCGGCTCGCGGCCGAGGATCGCGCGCAGGTATTCGCGCGACGCGCGGCGCTGCGGCGGCATGAGTTTCATGCACAGCCACGCGCCGAACTTCAGCCCGCCCCGGTTGAACCAGCCGGGCATGTGCTGCAAACAAAAACCGATGAACGCATGACCCCAAGCCGGGCCAGGATTGCGGGCATTGTCTGCCGGTTCCCTCATCGCGGTCGTTCCCGGAGTCAGAACCAGCGGAGCGCGACCTCGCCGCCGGCCGGGCTGGGCCAGCGCGCGGCGCGGCGCTCTTTGATCGCGCGGAACAACGCGGGCAGTTCGCCCTCGTCCGAAGCCGGGTGAGGCGTTTGACCGTTACCGTTGTCGCTCTCGGTCGGCGTCCAGGTCAGTTCGCCGAGCGCATCGTCGCCGCGCTCGCGGTCGAGCTGGAGCGCGAAGGAAAACGCGAGCGGCGACGACGCGCCGATCTCTGCCAGCCAACTGCCGAGTTCTTCGCCGCCGAGGAGAAACACGCGCTCGCCGGGCGTGAGCAACGCCGTCAGCGCAGTCTGCGCGGCGAGGTCCGCGCGGCCAGCAACCGGCGTGAGCTCGCGCACCGGCCAGCCGCGGTTGATGAGCACCTGCTCGACGGCACTCGGGTGAATGCTGGTTTGAAAAAACAGCGGGCTCGCCGTCGGAAAACTGCCGAGATAACGCTCGGTCGCCATGGCCTCGCTGAACGTCGTTGTGTAGATCACGGCATCCTCCGGCGCGATCGAGAAGTCGCGCATTGCGTGACCGAGCAGGAGGCCGAGACGCGTCATGCGCCGCGCGACGTTCGGCGGGAAATTCGCCATCCAGACGCGCACATCCGCGTCGGCGAAAGCCTCGAACGCACCTTCGGCGCTGGCTTTTTTCAAGTAACGACGCAATGGCGCGGGCGACACGGCTTTAGTTTAACACAGAGAACGCAGAGAACGCAGAGGCACAGACGAAAAAGCGAAGAATTCTTCAGAAAACACAACTTCCCCTTCTCTGTGTCCCTCGGTGTTCTCTGTGCCTCTGTGTTGAAAATCCCACCCGCCGCTTTGTCCTCAATCGTGCCCGAGCAAAAAGGCATAGTGCGCGCCGCCGAACGCATACGAGTTCAGCACGCAGCCCGTGAATTCGTTCAGTGAAAACGGTGCCGTCGCGATCTCGGCGGAGAAACACGTTTCGCCTTCGCTGCCGACCGTGCCCGCCGCCTGGCCACGCCGGATGAACTCGCACGCCAGCGCCAGCTCGACGACACCGCACGACCCAAGCGTGTGTCCGAGCGCGCCCTTCCAGCTCACGAGTGGCGCGCCAGGAAATTTCTCGCTCATGTGCCGGGTCTCGAGCTTGCCGGCTTCGATAGTGCCGGTGCCGTGGCCCTTGACCCAGACGCGCCGTCCGCGCGCCTCGGCCGCCGCGCGCATTTCCTCGGCGAGCTGACCCATGCCGAGACCCTCGGGATGATTGCCGGTGAAATGATACATCTCGTTCGCGCCGGCCTGGGCTTCGACCGTGAAGCCGTCGCCGCCGCTGGCGTCCGCCCCTGGTCGGGTCACCACTGCGAAGGCCGCGCCATCGCCGAGGCCGATCGCCCCAAAGGCCCGCTCGGCATACGGCGCGGGCATTTCGTTGAACAGGATTTTCAGCGACTGAAAACCGGCGGCGACGAACGGGCTGAGAAAATCGTAAGAGACGATGAGCGCTTCATCCGCCAACCCAGCATTGACCTGGCGCGAGGCGTAGAGCAAGCCGAGGTGCGACGACACGCAGGCATGGGAAAAGTGTGTCACGCTCGGCCCCCAACCGAGCCGGCTGAAAATCCACGCGGTGAGCTGTTGCGGCAGCAAAAACTCCCGCCGTGAGTCGTCGCGGTCCGCGAAAAACGCATAAAGCTCGCCGATGCCGAAGTTGCTGCTGGTGATGAAAACGGGAAAGCGCGGGCTGCCCCAGGGACGGTCCGGCACGGTGGCGAGAAAATCGAACAGCGGCGCTTCCCAGCGCGGCTGGCCGCTGGTCGCTGCGGCGCCGCCTTCGGGCTGCCAATCGTTCATCAGCCCGAGCGGCACCGGGTCGCCGCCGTCACGTCCGCGCGCGGGTAGCATGCGCAAGCCGCGCTCGCCGCGCAGGAGCGCGTCCGCGGTCGCGTGTGTGTCGCCGAGCGCGGTGATGCAACTTGCCGCAGTGAGGGCGACGGCAGGCATCGCGTCGGCGGGTGCGGGGAGGTCGTGCGTGACCGGTGCGACCGGGTCAAGGAGCGCTGGAGTCATCTGGGAAAACTACCGTGGCTCAACATGGCGAAGCCGCACAGCGAAGGCAATCCCGGAGAACGTTTAAGAGCGAGCCGATCCATCTAGCTTTGCGCGGCATCGCCTCCGAGTGCGCCGACGTGTCGCCGCACTCCAAACTCATCCTGCTTTCGCCGCGCGCGCCTGCTCGATGAAGGTCGCCAGCGTCGTCACGCTTTGAAACGCCTTCATCGCCTGTTCGCTGTTGGCGATCTTCACGCCGTATTCCTTTTCCACGTTGAGCGTCAGCTCGAGCGCGTCGATGGAATCCAGGCCCAACCCAGTTTTGAACAACGGCGTATCGTCGCCGATGTCCGCCGGCTGCACGTCGATGAGGTTCAGGCGTTCGACGATCAGGTGCTTGAGATTGTCTTTCAGTTCGGCGGTGCTCATTGCAACAACATCGGGACGGCGTCGGGTAAAGAGAAAGGAGCGGAAGCTAAACGTGTGCCCTTGTGTGTGCAAGGGGCGCCGGCGGCCAGGACCGCCGGAGTCTGGAAGCAAACATAGGCAAGCGGGATTTTCCACGTGGCGGCTTCGCTTCCTTCTGTCATCCTGAGCGAAGTGTCACGGAGCTGAAGGCCCTCTTGCTGACAACTCTGCTTGCGCGTCACTGGCGCTGGCAACGCCCAAGCGGATTTGTCAATGAGAGGTTCTTCGACTGCGCTCGTGCCTCGCTCCGCTCAGGATGACAAGAGGAAGGCGATGGCGCCGCGACGTCGGCCGGCCGCCCCTACTCTTCGCCCAGCGCCGTCAGCATGGCGCGCAGCTTGGCAAGTTTCGCTTGCGCGTCGGCTTGGCGGCGGCGGTGTTCTTCGACCACCGCGGCCGGCGCGTGGTTGACGAATTGTTCGCTCGCCAGCTTGCGGCTGGCAGCTTCGAGGTCGGCGGTGGTTTTGGCGATTTCCTTTTCGAGCCGCGCCCGCTCCGCGGCGACATCGACCAACCCGACCAGGGGCATGAACAATTCGCCCAGCGGCGTGAGCGCGCTGGGCGTCCCACGCGGCGGCTGGTAGTCGGGATTCAGCGCGAGGTCTTCGGAGTTGATCATACGCTGGAGCGCGCGCACGCTGGCGGTAAATGGCCAGGCGTCGCGTTCGATTTCGGCGACCGTTTCTTCGCGCAGGCGCAAGATGAATTTTGCCGGCTTGTTCGTCGCGATGCCGTATTCGGCGCGCAGATTGCGCGCGAGGCGCACGGTTTCGTAAAGGTCGGCCGTGGTCTTTTGCGCCGCGGCGACTTCTTCCGGCGCGGCGGAAAAGCCGATCGGTTCGCCGAGGCGTTGATACATGAGAAACTTCGCGCGCCGCCGCGCGAGCCGCGCTTTTGATTCGTCCGGTGCGACCGGCGCGGCGAGCGGGGATTCGGCGGCGTTCGTCGCGCGCGGCGGAAACGTCAGACGCTCGAAAAGCTCTTCGGTCAGGTGCGGCATGAACGGGTGCAGCAGGCGCAGAAATTCCGTGAGCACGCGATACATCGTGAAGAGCGCCGCCTCCTTTGCGATGGCGCGCTCCGTCACTTTGCCGGGCTCCGGCGCTTCGACGCCGAGCACATCGACCTTCGCCGCTTCGACAAACCAGTCGCAGTAGTCGCTCCAGAAAAAGTCGTAAAGCGATTGCGCCGCTTCGCTGAATTTGAACTCGTCGTAAGCCGCCGCGATTTTCACCTGCGCCGCGCGCAGCTTCGCTTCGATGTCGAGAATGTAAGGCGCCGGTCGATACGAGATGCGCGTGCCGAAGGGCAGCGCCGGCTCCTGCATCTGGTAAAAGCGCGCGGCGTTCCAGATTTTGTTCGCGAAGTTGCGGCCTTCTTCGATCTGTTTTTCGTCGAAGCGGATGTCCTGGCCTTGCGGCGCGATGCGCAGGAGGCCGAAGCGCAGCCCGTCCGCGCCGTATTTGCCGATGAGGTCGAGCACGTCGGGCGAATTGCCGAGCGACTTGCTCATTTTCTTGCCGGCCCGGTCGCGGATCAGGCCGGTGAAATAGACGTTGCGAAACGGGATGTTGTTCTCACGCGCTTCCGACCGGCCGGGCGTGAACGCCAAGCCGGCGATGATCATGCGCGCGACCCAGAAAAAGATGATGTCCGGCGCGGTGACCAAGACATCCGTGGGATAGAACTTCGCGCGCGTCTCCTCGTCCATCGTCTCGTAAGCCCAGAGCCACGAGGAGAACCAGGTGTCGAGCGTGTCGGGATCCTGCGTCCAGCCTTCGCCCTCGGGCTTTTCGAGCTGCACACGGATCTCCGTGTCGCCGTCGAGGATCGAATTCACCGCTGCGTCGCTGATGCTGTAGGCGCCGTCGGTTTGCCGATACCACGCCGGAATCCGGTGGCCCCACCAGACTTGGCGCGAGATGCACCAGTCCTGAATCTTTTCCAGCCACTGCGCATACACTTTTTCCCAGTGCGCGGGAAAAAATCGGATGAGTCCGTCGCGCACCACAGCGAGCGCTTCCTCGGTTTTCGGATAACGTAGAAACCATTGCACGCTGAGCCGCGGCTCGATGGGCACCTGCGAGCGTTCGGAAAAACCGACGTTGTTTTCGTGCGGCTCTTCCTTCGCGAGCAGACCGCGCTCGGCGAGGATTTCGGCAGCCTTTTTGCGCGCGAGGAAACGGTCGAGTCCGTTGAGTTCCGGCATCGCGGGGCAGTTGATGCGACCGTCGGGACGGAGGATGTCAATCGTGGGCAAGCCGTGCCGCTGGCCGATTTCGAAATCGACCTTGTCGTGCGCCGGCGTCACTTTCAGCGCGCCGGTGCCGAACTCGGGATCGATGCCGGCGTCCGCGATCACCGGGATCGCTTCGCGCGCCAGCGGCCGCCAGACGTGCTGGCCGATGAGGCCGCGATAGCGCGGGTCGTCGGGATGCACCGCGAGCGCCACGTCGGCCATGATGGTTTCCGGCCGCGTCGTCGCGATTTCGATGCATTGGCCCGGCAGCTCGACGAGTTCGTAGCGCACGTAAAAGAGCGAACTCTTTTGCGGCGTCGGGATCACTTCTTCGTCCGACAATGCCGTGAGCGCCGCCGGGTCCCAATTCACCATCCGCTGGCCGCGGTAGATGTAGCCGAGGTCGTAAAGTTTGATGAAAACGGTCTGCACCGCCGCCGTGTATTCCGCGTCGAGCGTGAACCGTTCGCGCGACCAATCGCACGACGCTCCGAGCCGCTTGAGTTGCTCGACGATCACGCCGCCGTGCTGCTCCTTCCATTTCCAGGTGCGGCGCAGAAATTCTTCGCGCCCGAGGTCGTGCCGCGTCTTCTTCTCCGTTTTCCGCAACACCTTCTCCACCGCCGTCTGCGTCGCCAGCCCGGCGTGGTCGGTGCCTGGCAGCCAGAGGACCTCGTGTCCCGTCATGCGCGCGCGACGGGCGAGGATGTCCTGGATCGTGTTGTTCAACACGTGCCCAAGCGTCAGCACGCCCGTGATGTTCGGCGGCGGGATGACGATGGAAAACGCCGGCTTGCTCGACTTCGGGTCGGCCTCGAAACAGCGCGCCTCCGCCCAGCGCGTCTGCCACTTCGCCTCGACCGCGGCCGGCTCATAGGCTTTCGGGATTTCGTTCGCGTTCGGTGGGGCAGAGGGCGGCGCACTCATGACGGGCCGACAAAATCCGCTGCCAAGTCAGGAATGCAAGAGCCGAGGGCATCCGGCATTGACACGAAAGCCGTTAGTGTTCAAAAGAACATAATCATCCGTGCCGCCCATGTGCTTGCGCACGCTCTTCCTCGACTTCAACGCCTACTTTGCCTCCGTCGAGCAGATGGACCGGCCAGAGTTGCGCGGCCGGCCGGTCGCCGTCGCGCCGCTGCAGGCCGAGACGACCTGTTGCATCGCGGCCAGCCAGCCGGCGAAGGCGTGCGGCATCCAGACCGGCACGCCCGTCGCCGAGGCGCGGCGACTTTGCCCTGGTCTCATCGTCGTCGAAGCGCGACCAGAGTTGTATATCAGGACGCACGAGCGGCTCATCGAACTGATCGAAAATCTTCTGCCCGGTTTGGAGATCGCATCGATCGATGAAATGCACGGCCGCCTCTGGGGCGAATGGTGCGAGCCGGCGGGTGCGGTGGCGATCGCGCGGGAAATCAAACGCGCCATCGCGGAAAAATTCGGCCCGCAGCTCACTTGCTCGATCGGCCTCGCGCCCAATCCATTTTTGGCCAAGACGGCATCGGACATGGAGAAGCCGGACGGGCTGGTGGTCATCCGGCCGGAGGATTTGCCCGAATGTCTCTTCGATTTGGAACTGCGCGAGCTTTCCGGCATCGGCCGAAATATGGAAACGCGCTTGCGGCGATGCGGCATCGGCACGGTTGCGCAGCTTTGCGCGGCGTCGAAGGAAACGCTGCGCGCCGTGTGGGGCGGCGTCGGCGGCGAGTATTTTTACGCGCAACTGCGCGGCGAAGTCACCGTGCACCCGCCGACCGCGCACCGCACCGTTGGCCACAGTCACGTCCTACCGCCGGAACTGCGGAACGAAGAAAGCGCGCGCGCCGTCTTGCACCGGCTGACCCAAAAAGCGGCCATGCGCATGCGGGCCATGAAACTCGTCGCCGGCGGCTTGGCGCTCTTTGTTCGCGGCCACGAGAGCGCATTTGGTCAGCCAAATTGGAGCGACGACGTGCGCTTCGCGCACACGCAGGACACGATCGAGTTGCTGCACGCGCTCGACCTGCTCTGGCGCCGCCGCGCCGCCGCGCCGGCTTACACGCGGCCGACGCCGCCGAAGGTTGTCGGCGTCACGCTGCTGCACCTCGCCGCGGTGGACAACGCGACGCCTTCGCTCTTCGGCCGCGAGGAGCGTCGGCGGCATCACGCGCTGCTACGCGCCGTGGATTCCATCAACAAACTTCGCGGCATCAACAC
>CAXTRS010000021.1:0-24377 GCA_964246635.1 uncultured Chthoniobacterales bacterium
CTTCGAAGACAAACCGCGTGACGAACTGGCGTTGCCGCCGGCGGAGTTTGAGAAGCAGATGCAAGCGTTGAAAGACGGCGGTTTCAGCGTCATCCCGATGCAGGACTTCCTGGCGTGGCGGCGAGGTGAAAAAAACATCCCGGCCAAATGCGCGATCATCACCATCGACGATGGCTATGAATCCGGCTACCGGGTGGCCTGGCCGATTTTGAAAAAGTTCGGCTATCCGTTCACGATGTTCGTTTACGTCCACTACATCGGCAGCGGCGGCAAATCCGTTTCGTGGGATCAACTCGCCGAGATGCGCGATGCCGGCGTGGATATCCAGAGCCACTCCTATTACCACTCGAATCTGCGCGCTCCCGGCACCGGCGTGGACGCACCTACCCGCAAGCTCATCGCGAAAGACATGCAAACGCTTGGCGGCGCCGACGGCCTATTGCGCAAGGAAATCGTGGACTCCAAACGGGAGCTGGAAAAGCAGCTCGGCGTCAAAGTCAACGCCATCGCCTACCCCTACGGCAACTACAGCCCGAAAGTGCTCGAACTCGTCAAGGAGGCGGGCTACGAGGCGGGTTTCACGGTTTATGGTCAGCGGCTCGGCTTTAGCCAGCCGAAGTATGATCTGCTCGGCCGCTACGCGGTAAGCCAAAACAATCCGAAAATTTTCCAGGATGCGCTGGCCATGATGGGCGGCGGAGCCGGCGGGCCGGCCAGCCTGCCTTCGGATACGCAGCAGGTCGCGGCGTCGTCGATGATCACGCAACCGATGAACAACGAGAAGATCAGCAATCCGAAGCCGCTCATCAAAGCCAACCTCGCCACGCTGGGCGAGCTGGACGCCAACAGCGTAAGAATGCTGATCAGTGGCATCGGGCCCGTTCCGGCACAGTGGGACGCGAAAACCAAGACGGTTTCGTATCAAGTCACGCAGCCATTGCGCGACCAAAGTTACAACGTCATCATCACCGCGAAATCGGGCGGCAAATCGGTGGAAACGCGCTGGAGTTTCTCCGTCGAGAACGCTGGCGGCGGCAGCGGCAGCGCGCCGTCTGCGGCGACGAGTCCCGCGCCCGCGCCCGCGACTTCACCCGCTGCCAAACCGAAGCCTTGAGGCGCGTCCGGCGCAAAGCGCACGATCCGCCGTGGGCAGTTTTCCTGAAGCCCTGACTTTCGTCACGTATGTTTTCCCAACTCGGCGACAAGCTGCAGGACATTTTTCAAGACCTGCGCGGTCACGGCTCGATCAGCGAGACGAACGTCAATGACGCGATGCGGCAGGTGCGGCTGGCGTTGCTCGAGGCGGACGTTCACTTCCAGGTCGCCAAGGATTTCATCGCGCGCGTCAAAGACAAAGCGCTCGGTCAGGATGTGCTGCGCAGCGTGACGCCGGGACAGCAGATCGTCAAAATTTTCCACGACGAACTCACCGCGCTGCTCGGCGGTGACGCCGCGCCGCTGAACCTCGCGCCACCCGCGCGCGTGATGATGGTCGGCCTCAACGGCGCCGGCAAAACGACATCCTCTGCAAAGCTCGCCGGCCTGTTGAAAAAACAAGGCCGCAGCCCCGTGCTGATCGCCTGCGACTTGCAGCGGCCCGCAGCCATCGACCAGCTCGCCACGCTGGCTGGACAGCTCGGCGTGCCCTGTTTTCGGCCGCAGCCCGGCGCGACGGACCTGGTCAAAGTCGGACGGGAAGCCGCCGCGTGGGCGGAAGCGCAGCCGGGCGCGAACGTGCAGATTTACGACACCGCCGGCCGGCAGGAAATCGACGAGCCGCTCGTGCAGGAGCTTGCCCGGTTGCGGGACGCTCTCCAGCCGCAGGAAATCCTGCTGGTAGCCGATGCCGCCACGGGCCAGCAGGCGGTCAGCGTCGCCACGCACTTCAATGATGCGCTCGGCATTACCGGACTCGTGCTGACGAAACTCGACGGCGACGCGCGCGGCGGCGCGGCGCTGTCGATGCGCGAAGTCACCCAACGCCCCATCAAGTTCGCCGGCGTCGGCGAAAAGCTCGATCAGTTCGAGGTCTTCGTGCCCGATCGTCTGGCGGGCCGCATTCTCGGAATGGGCGACATCGTGGGGTTGGTCGAGAAAGCCGCCGAGGCGCTCGACGAAGCCGAGGCGAAACGCCTCGAAGCCAAACTGCGCGCGGCCGATTTCAACTTCGAGGATTTCCTGGCGCAGATGAAAATGGTCAAGAAACTCGGCCCGCTCGAAAACGTGCTCGGCATGCTCCCGGGCATGGGCAAGCTCGCGCAAGAGCTTCCGTCCGGCGCCGGCCAGAAAGAGATGAAACGCGCCGAGGCGATCGTGCTCTCGATGACACCCGAGGAACGCCGCAAGCCGGACATTCTCAACGCCCGCCGTCGCCAGCGCATCGCCCGCGGCAGCGGCGTGACCGTCACCGAAGTGAACGGGTTGCTCCAGCAGTTCAGTCAGATGCGCAAGATGATGAAAAACATGGGCAAGATGAAGCGCATGATGAGCCGCATGGGCGCGGCCGGCGCGAGCGCGCTCGGTGGCGGCGGTCTTGGCCCGCGGCCGGGCGCAGGCTTGGGCGGGCGAAGATTCTGAGAGTTGCGGGTTGCGGGTTGCGGGTTGCGCGCGGTCGCATTCTTCCCATCCTTGTCTTCCTGAGCTTGTCGCAGGACCTCATACTGATTTCTGCTTGGGCGTCGCTGGCGCAATCGGCACGGCAACCGATTTGTCAGGGAGAGGTCCTTCGACTGCGCTCCTGCGTCGCTCCGCTCAGGATGACAAAGGGAAGGAAGGAGGTCACGCGCCCTCGTTATTCGTCATTCCTTGCTACACCATCGGCCGGAACTTCCCGACGACTTCGCACAGCCGCCCGGTGATCTGCCCGAGCGAACAGTGCTCCACCGTGTTGATGAGTTCCGCGAAAACGTTGCCTTTGCTTTCCACAACCTTGCTCAGCGCGTCCAGCGCCTTCTCGCTGTCCGCCGCGTGGCGCTTCTCGAAATCACGTAACCGATCAAGCTGCCGCTGCTGCGCCTCGCGCGGCGTGCGGATCATCGTCATGTCGGGAAAACGTTCGTCCGGATCCGCATAACGATTCAACCCAACGATCGGCCGCGTGCCGTCGTAAATCTGCTTCTCGAGTTCGTGCGCGCTCGCCTGGATTTGACTGCGCTGATAACGCCGGTCCACCGCAGCGATGACGCCGCCCTGGCGCTCGATTTCGCGGAACTCTTCGAGGATCGCCGCCTCCACCGCGCGCCCGACCGTGTTCATGCCCGGCGAGCCGGCGAGTGTGTTCATCATGTGCTTGAAAAATCCGCTCTCCTCCAGCGCGATCGCCTGCGCGTGCGCGGCGAGCCGCGCGTATTCTTCGCTCGGCGTGGTGAACGGCTCGTCGGCGGCGTTCGAGTGACACGAATTGGTCGCGTTCATGCACGCGACCATGAGCTCGAGCGCAGTGCGCGTGAGATTGTTTTTCCACTCCGACGCGATGAGCGAGCGGCCGCTGGTCTGCGTGTGGAGTTTCAAAATCTGCGCGCGCTTGTCCGCGCCGAACACGTCGCGCATACCGATGGCCCAAATCTTCCGGCTCACCCGCGCGAGGGCGAGGTATTCCACGTCGAGTCCGCAATCGAGAAAGAACGACAGGCGCGGCCCGAACTGGTTCACGTCCATGCCGCGTTCCGTGAAAAGCTGCACGTAGGTGAAGCCGTTCGACAGCGTGTAAGCCGCCTGCTGCACGGGCGTCGCGCCGGCCTCGGCGATGTGGTAGCCGCTGATGGAAATCGGATACCAGCGCGGCATTTCGCGCGTCGTGAATTCCACCATGTCGCCAAGAAACCGCAGGCTGGCGTCGATGGGGAAAATCATCTCGTTCTGCGCCTGCACTTCCTTGAGGATGTCGGCCTGAATAGTGCCGCGCAGCTTCGGCAACACGTCGTCTCCGAAGCGCCGTTTCGCCGCGGCGACATACATCGCGAGGATGATCGGCGCCGGGCCGTTGATCGTCATCGAAGTCGAGACGTTCGGCTGGTCGAGCGCGAAGCCGGCGTAGAGCCGTTCCATGTCGTCCACGGTATCGACCGCCACGCCGCCCTCGCCGATCTTGCCGAACACGCCGTCCGCACCCGCGCCGACCCCGTAAAGCGTCGGTCCGTCGAACGCCGTGCTCAGCCGCTTCGAGCGCTGGTGCCGCGAGAGATAATGAAAGCGCTCGTTGGTGTCTTCCGCGAGCCCCAGCCCGGCGAAGAGGCGCGTCGGTTCCTCGGCGACAACCGCGCGTGACCCGTTGCCATCGCTGCCGGCCAAGGCGGGCTTTGCCTGGCCGTTCTTGGCGCTGCCATTTTTCTCCAATGTCTGGGCGTTCGAGGTTGGCTCGACATAGATTTCCGGATACGCCGCGCTGAGAAACGGGAACTCGCCGGGCAGCCCTTCGGCGTAAAGATACCGCGCGATTTCGCCCGGCTCGTCGAGTTCCGGCAGCGCGAGCCGCGGGAGCTTCAACCCCGTCGGCGTGGTCGTCGTGCCGACCCGCTCGCGCGCCTGTTTCCAGCGCTCCAAAATCTGCGCGCTGAACTCCGCGTCCGTGCGCGCGCGCCGGACGTGGTCGAGCACAGATTGACCGTATTTTTCAACGGCGGTGACGACTTGGCCAAGAGGAGTCATAGTATTGAAAAGGGGAAGGAAAAGGTTGCCCGCTACCATTTAGTCAACGCGGAAGAAGTGCAAACCGGCTCGTGCTCACGGCAACTGCTCCGTGCGAAGATTGGCTTCAGCCCGTGATCGCGCAGTGCCGCCGAAGCAGACCCGACCGCCGGCTTTCGAGATCGCAAGAACCCGCCGCAGCCGAGGCGGTGGCTGAGGGTCACAGCTCACGAGGAAGCCCAGCGAGTCTTGCAATATTCAAGCGCCTCGCGCGTGCTGAGGCGGCGGGTGGAGTTGCCGCTGCGGATGTAGAGATGTTCTTCGGCGCCTTCTTTTACCCAGACGGGGCGCGGGGCGGGCTGAGCGATGACGCGGCAGACTTGTTTGCCGTCGAGCGGGTGGAAGGTGATGCGCACGACGGGGCTGATGTCTTTGCCGTAGTGGCCGAGCAGCAGATCGGTGAGGAAGAGTTCGTAGCCGTCGGCGTTCTTTTTCTGGAGCGTTTGGAAGTCGGGCTCGAGGCCGAGCGCGGTGCCGTCGTCGGCGACGCCGAGGAGGAGCGTGCCGCCGTCGGTGTTGAGAAAGGCGGCGACGGTTTTGAGGATGACCTGCTCCAGCACCGGGTTCTTTTTGTTCTCGCGCAGGTCCCAGCGGGCGGTGGATTTGAATTCCACCCGTGCGCTTTCGCCGGCGGCGAGGAGCGCTGCGACTTCGGGGTCGCCGGGCTTGGGCTGGAAAGCGCGGAAGGCGGCGAGCGCGGCGTCCTTCACCGGCTGGGCGACGAGCGGAAAGGTGGTGAGGACGTAGGCAAACTCGTCTTCGGTGAGGCCGTAGAGGTGCGCGACGAGGCCGTCGAGCTCCGCGCGCAGGGTGGCGCGCGCGGCGGGATCGGTGACACCCTCCGCGTGCGAGCCGAGGCCGACTTCGCGCGCGAGATCGTCAAACTCGGGCGTCGTGCAAATCAGCTTTGCCGCCCGCGCGACAATCGGCGCGAACGCGGGGTCTTTCTTCGTCAGGCGTGGGACGGGGAGCTGGTAGATGTAGAAGAAGTTGAGCGTCGTTGTGACCTTCATGCGCACCATTGCGTCAATGACAAAGCTATTCCAAACACCGGCTAAAAAGAGTTGCTGTGATCCCGTCAATAGCCGCGTTCCCAATCTGTCAAAGACACGCACCGTCGGAAGCTTATTGCCGTGAAATGCCGGCGGAATGATTGCCGCGATCATCGTGCGCTCGTTCGTGTTCGAAGCTATGTCGCGAAATCCTAAACGCGGCACTTGGTAATCCAACATCTGACCATTGTCTTTGTCCCGGCCTAAAAGAGATTTTCTCCCATCTGCCTCATTGATCCAATATCGGGCGGAAAGATACTGATGGTCGAATTGCCAAATCATCTTTCCTTCGAAGAGGGGTTGCCGCCCCTTGCCATGCGTAGACAAGAATAAGGGGCTATCAGTTGTCATGTTAAACTCTTGGGTGAAAGAGACGCTCCAAGTGCCTTCAATCGACTCGCCAAGCATTGGAAAACGTAGCATGCGTTCACATATCGCTACATCTACAAGGTTTCTGAACTCCATCACGGAGAGTGAATCAGGTGAGAGTCGGCGAATTAACGAAACAGCGATGTCGAGGTGCTCCGAGTGGAGGAATGCATCAAGCTTATCTGACGCCACTGCCTCACGAGGGTTAATCCGGAAATCCATCTGAATCCGTCTGCTTTCCTCACCCTTGCAGAAAGCGAAAAGGCAGAGTTTCTGAGCGTGGTGGACTTCTTCAAAGATAAAGCGCTCGTTCGAGATCCCAAATAGGACGTTGACCGAAGCTTGCTTTAGTAGCATTTCACGCAACTGCATAGCTCCGCGATCCGTATAAATGCTACCAGGTGTGATCATTCCACCATAGCCACCAATGCGGAGAAGTCGAAATGATCTTTCGATGAAGAGCTTATAAAGGTTTATTTTTGATGCCGCAACTGAACCATCGATGATGGATAACTGGTTGCTATAATCCTTGGCTGTTTTGAAATAGCGCGAGGTATGTGCAAACGAACTCGAATAATTTAGCCACGCCTCTTTTAGCCCAGCATCGCGCATCATACCTAAGAACTGCTTTGTCCAGTCTTCGATCGTGATCTTCTTCTTGCGTATCGAACTGTCGAAGGTATTCAAGAACTCCTTTTCGTCTCTCTGATACACGTCCCAAGGTGGGTTTGTTATGATCGCGTCGAAGCCGCCGCGCTCGTTAATGATTTGATCGAACTCGTAGCCCCAATGGAATGGATTTAACGCTTCGATGTCGGCCAAGGTGAGCGGGCGCTTGATCGGTTTGCCTTCCTTGTTCTTCGCGTCGTCCCAAGTGGCTTGCTCGAACTGGATGCCGAGCGCCTTGAACTCGTCGAGGAGGAGCTGGTTGAGCTTGGCGTAGGATTCCGCGCGGACGTTGTCGATGTGACTGCGGAGCTGGATGAGCGAGGTGTCTTGGTCGAGCACGCCGACTTCCTCGGGCTGGAAGGCGTGTTTGCGGTAGAGTGCGATGGATTTGTTCTTGTCCGCGAGAATGGCGGCAAACTTCCCAGCGTTTCGCTCGGCGACGAAGGCGGCGACTTTTTCCCGCTGCGAAGGAGCGACCGTGGTCTCCACGGCAAAGGCGGGTAGCTCAGCAGCGGAACCTCCATGCTGAAGTTTGATGAGTCCCTGCCGGCCACCAGCGCCCTTCTTTTCCCCGACGGTATCGAAGCGCTGCGGATCGACCTTGAGCAGGCCGATGAGCGAGTTGCCGGCGAGGATGTTGAAGTCGATGTTCGGCAGCGGCTCGAGCTGCTCGACGCTCTGGGCGGAGGCGACAAGGGCGAGGAAGAGCCGCAGCCGCGCGATCTCGGCGCCTTCCTCCATGATGTCCACGCCGAAGAGATTGTCGGTGATGATGCGTTTCTTGATGAAGTAGTGCAGCGAGGGATGCGCGGCGCGGGTGGCAGCAAGCCAGTCGGTGAGGACGCGGTCGTGCAGGAACTCGATCTTGCCGACGACAGCGGAGTAGAGATTGATGAGCGTCTTCATCGCCGCGACGAGGAAGGCGCCGGAGCCGCACGCGGGATCGAGCAGGCTGAGGCTGGGGAGCACGTCGTGGAGCAAGCGGCGGCAGAGATTTGCGTCGAGGCTCAGGAGCAACTCGGGCATGGAGGCGAACTGGCGCGGCGGAGGCGGGACGGCGGCGTTGATCTTGTCGAGGACGAGCTTGTAGATGGTCTGCTCGCAGAGGTAGCCGGTGATCTCCGGGCGGGTGTAGTAAGCGCCAAATTCCTTTTGGTTGATGTATTTTTCGAAGATGTAGCCGAGAACGTCGGGGTTGATTTCGTCGTCGTTGCCGCCGGGAGTGTCGTCGAGGTTCCAGGAGTAGCGTTCGAAGAGAGCAAAGAGATTTTCGAAGGCTTTGTCCGGGACGCGGATGTGCGGGTGCGCGGTCTCGACGCGGTGCGGGAGGAAGAGTCCGCCATTGAGGTATTTAA
Source organism: uncultured Chthoniobacterales bacterium (assembly GCA_964246635.1). Classification (GTDB taxonomy): domain Bacteria; phylum Verrucomicrobiota; class Verrucomicrobiia; order Chthoniobacterales; family SZAS-18; genus JAFAXH01. Next base: position 8,132 of record CAXTRS010000021.1, read on the forward strand.
TCTGACCGAGAAGCGTCTTTACCGCGGGATCGCGTGCACTTTCGGGCTTGGCGAAGCCTTCAAAAAACAAAGCCTGGAGAAAGACGGAGTAGTAACGGTCGGGGCCGGACTTGCGGGACTGATCGAGCTTCTCCTGCAAGTAGCGGGTGTTGCCACCATCGAGGAAATACTTCCGCTGGAGGAAGTAGATGAACATCAATCGGTTCAGCAGGACCGAGGCATACCAGCGGCGCTGGCGCTCGTCGGGGATACCTTCGATGAGCGCGAGGAAGTCGAGATGTTGTTGCTGGAATTCCTTGTAGAAGCGCTTGGTGACGCGCTCGACATCCAGCGCGGCCTTCAGGCGACCGGCGACTTCCGTGACAGCGATGTTGCCCTCGGCATCGAGCTCGCTGATGTCCACGACCATCGCGGCGAGCTTGCTGAGAAAGAGGTCGCCCGGCTGGCCCTTGATGTAGAGATGGTCGCGCGGATAACTCTTCGCGCCTTCGCGTTTCACCCAATACCAAAGGCTCTGCGTCCGCGCGGCATCGACGAAGATGAGGAGATTTTCGTAACAGAGCTCCGCGATTTGTTTTTGGATGGCGAGGCGCGTTTTCCCATCGGGGATGGAACCGGCCGCGCTGGAAATCTCAAAAATCCCGACGCCGGAAAGCTGCGCGATCGGTTTGCGGGTGTAAGCGACTTCCTTCGCCTGCGCTGGCTCGGCCTTACGAGTGGCCGGCGGCTCCCAGCCCAGTTCCTCTATAAACAGCCGGGTGAAGTCGAAGGCTTGAAGCCTCTCGCGCGTGGCTTTGATATTCAGCGGCATGGTTCAGGTGTTGTCGCGTCCGAAGCCGATACGGCGTCGCGTCGGCTCGGGCGGTGGCGGTGGTGGCTGCTCCACCTTGGCCATCAGCGCGCGAATGGCGTCGAAGACCACCTTGAATTGCGCGTCGTATTTTCCTTCGAGCGCGGCGAGCTTGCGGGCGAGGTCGGCGTTGGTGAGGAGCATCTCGCGCAGGCGCACAAAGGTGCGCATGATGGCAATGTTTACCTGCACCGCGCGCGGGCTGCGCAGGACGCTGGAGAGCATGGCGACGCCTTGTTCGGTGAAAGCCGTGAAGCCATAGCGGGAGCCTCCGTGCGAACTTGAGATCACATTTTGTGATCTCAAGATTTTGATTTCCTCGTCGGACAGCTCGAATATGAAATCCGTCGGAAAGCGCGCCTGATTCCTGCGGACGGCCTGCTTTAGCGCCCGCGTCTCAACGCCGTAAAGTTCGGCGAGGTCGTAGTCGAGGATCACTTTCTGGCCGCGAATCAGGTAGATGCGACGTTCGGCTTGAACGGCGAGAGCGTCGGACTTCATGGCTCGACAAATTTCCCGATTGCCCGCACCGGGCGGGCTTCGCGCTCGGCGGCGGCCCAATCCAAGGCATCCAAGATTTCCTCCGACACGAGATCGACCAAGGACAGACTACGCTCGGCGCGCTTGCGCTGGAAGGCTTCCCAGACCGCTTCGTCGTCGTTGAATTGGCGGGCGAGTTCCTGCGGATCGGGAACGGAAAACGGTGTCATGGCTGGCGGAACTTTAAGCGGAGTCGGGCGCGATGCCGAGCGAGCAGATGAGCTGCGGTTCACGCGCGGTGGCATCTTCCTGTGGGATGCAGAGGCGATCCTCTTCGTGAAGGGCAAGCACGAGTTCGACGAGCTTTTCGGCGGCGACGCCGGCGCGGAGTTCACGGTTGAGCAGGTCGCGCGCAGCTTCGGTGAGCGGCTGCTCGTAAATCGCATCGATCGCGGAGTGCAACGGCTTGATGTCGAAGAGGGTGTTCTTCACGCGCGCGGCGTAGTCTTTCAGCAGTTCATACGCGCGGCGCCGCGCGCTCGACGGCCGCCCGAGCTGCCCGCCGGTGCGCTGGTGCTCGGTCTGGATGCCCTCCACGGCTTTTTGCACGAGTGCGTGGTGCGCGGCGAGGCGCGGGAGCACCGGCGTGTCTGGCTCGCACGCGGCGGCGCGGAGAATTTCGTGTTGCGATTCGGTGACCGTGCGGCCTTCCTCGTCGATCCATGCCAGCGCGTCGGTGTCGTCGGCGGTGCGAACATAAACCATCGCACCGGTTTTCGGCGCGGGTCCGACGGCTCCGGCGGGCTTGACAGGCACCGCAGCGAGCGACTTGGTGGAGAAGACGACGTTGGGCAGATCGGGGATGGTCTTGCGCAGCGTCGGGTCGGCGTCGCCCGCGTTCTTCCAGATCTGGTAAGCGAGCGAGGCGAGGTCCACTTCGTTGTCCTCGGGGTCGTCGAGAACGCCGGATTTCTCGGTGAAGAGGTCGCGGATGAGATCGTCGTGCTTTTCGTCCTCGAAAAACGTCTCATCCGTGCCGACGACCTCCGCGTTCTCGTGCAACCGCTGGCGCAGGCGATCGCGCAGTTGGATGATGCGGTTCACGCCCTCGGCAGGGATAAACGAGTAGCAGAGGATTTGCTCAGCCTTTTGCCCGATGCGATCCACGCGGCCCGCGCGCTGGATGAGGCGGATGATGGCCCACGGGAGGTCGAAGTTCACGATGATCGCCGCGTCCTGGAGGTTCTGGCCTTCGCTGAGGACATCCGTGGCGACGAGGATGCGCAGTTCCTCCGCGGAGGAAACTCGCGCGCGGACCTTGTTGCTCTCCGGGCTGAATCGGCGGGCGCTATCCGAAGGATCTTCGGTGTCGCCGGTGACGTGTTCGAGCCGCTGGATTCCACGCGCCTTCAACTGCGTGGCGAGGTATTCCGCAGTATCGGAGAACTGCGAAAAGACCAGCGCCTTTTCGGCCGGGTGCCTTTTCGAGAGCAGCTTCTGCAACTCCGCGAGCTTGTGGTCCAGCTCGGGCTTCCAGTCGCCGGCTAGCTGGAGAATCGAGAATAGACGCTCTGCATCCTGGCGCAGATGTGCAGCAAGATCGTTGATGAAAAGGTCCGCACGCAGCCAATCGAAGTGGTTTCGGTGATGCGCCTCGATCGCCTGGTAGTTGTTCGCCGCGACGAATGCGAAATCCTCCAACGTCTGCGCGGTCGTCTCGCTCAGCGGCGTTCCCTCATCGCCGAACCAATCGCCATCGTCTGTGCGCGTGTCGAAGAGCGCGGCATCTTGCGTGCCGATGGGCAAGGCCAGACCATTTTCCAGCGCGTGAATGTGGATGAAGTTCCGCAGGATGTGCCGCCGCACCGAGAGGAGAAAGGAGTGCCCGCTGCTTTCGAGCCGTTTGAATAGGTTCGTGCGGCAAAAACCGATGAGACGCTTGCCCGCCCGCGAAAGGTTCTTCATCACCTCGGATTCCTCTGGGCTCGGCGGGGTGTCTGGCGTCGGCCGGAGGTAATTGGCAAGGCCGTAGCGCGGCAGGTGCAGCACCCGGATCGTGTCCACGACAACGTGCGAGTAGAGCCTTGCATATTGATCTTCCGGGTCTTTGTCGCGAATCCGGAAGGTGAGCGCCTTGGGCTGGCGTTTCGGAAAATAAAAGCGACTGCCACCTTCGAGAACGAGGAAACGGCGATGGTCTTTCGCTTTCGACCGGCCGCAGTTTGGGCATTTATCCTGAGTCGCGCTCAACACCATCTGGCACGACGGGCATTCGGTGAAGGCGTAGTTGCGCTCTACAAAGCTGCGCGTGCGGCGAACCATGAAGAGCCGCATCAACTCGCGCCAATCGTCGGGATGCTCGCTCTTCTCGAAGGCCGCGAGGCAGTTTAGCGCGCACTGATGGCGGCAGGTGAATTCATCCGGTCGCCCATTGCAATCCTGCCGCAAGTATTCCTCGGGGCGAATGCCGACGACATCCTCGGGTTCGAGGAAAAGCCGGAGCTGATTGGCGAGGTCGAGATAGGCTTTGTTGTAAGGCGTCGCGGAAAGCAGGATGCACTTGCTGGAGTTGCGTTTGATGTAATCGCGGATGACAGCCCAGCGCCGCCCCTCGCGGTTTCGCAGGTTGTGACTTTCGTCGATGATCACGACGCGATAGCGGCGCAGTTCCGCGAGGACGTTTTGCGCCTGGGTGATGGATTCGATGCGCGCGATCAGTCGGTAACGGTGCGCGTAATCTTCCCACATCCCCTTCAAATTCTTCGGACAGAGGATCAGCGTTTCGAGCGACTGCGGCGGGTCTTGGAAGACACGGGCCAGCGCCGTTGCCATGAGCGTTTTTCCGAGCCCAACCACGTCACCGAGAATGACGCCGCCGCGTTTTTCCAAATGCCGTGCCGCGATGCGAACCGCAGCGGACTGGAAATCGAGCAGCGTGTCCCGCATGTCGGCGGGGATGCTAAACTCAGAAAGTCCGACGCGCGCCTCCTCAGCGAGATGGTAAGCGATCTTGACGTAAATCCAGTAAGGAGGCGGAGCTTCCGGCCGCGCCCAGCTTTCCTCGATGACTCCAATGAGTTCCTGCGTGATGTCGATGCACCACTTGTCACCCCACCGGTCGTTGAACCACTTCGCCAGTTTCTGTGTCGCGTCGTGGTCGAGCACGTCCACGTTGAGTTCGCCTTGATGCGAAAGGCCCGCGAAGGTCAGATTGCTTGAGCCAAGAAAACCGATGGTTGGATTGATCGGGTCGGGGCGAAAGCAAAGGTAAAGTTTCGCATGGAGCGGGTGACGGAGGAAAAGCTTCGCGACCACTTTTTCGGCCCTGAGCTGGGCGGCCAGCCGGCGGAGTCCTGCTTCATCCGCATCGTTCGGCGCGCCGAAGGTGAGCTGCGCGCGGAACTCTTCGGCGAGCTTTCGCTTGAGCCGAATCACGGCCTGATTGCTCATCTGCTCGTCCTGCGGGACGAGGCTGTAAGCGTGCCGCAATTCTTCCTGCGGAAGTCGCTGCATTCCCACCAGCAATCGGCACTGGTGACCGACACCACCGCTCCATTTCTCAGCAAGCGGAGCCAGTTGTTTCCAGCCGCGCAGATTGAAATATCCGACACAAAAATCCGCACGCTCCGAAAGCTCCATTGTTTGCTGGAGCGTCGGAAGAAGCGGCGCGTCGATGTTGTCAAAAATTCTAGGCATGTTGTTGAGTTCTCATGCTGCTCTGCGGGGCGAGGTAACGAAACATGCGCTTGAATCTAGGCAAAGTTCGCGTTGCCGCGTGGCGGGGTGCCGCAGCGCCAACGCGGGTCACTCTCGAGCTTCGCGTCACACCGTTCGCTGATATCTCGAACGGCGGATGAGTCATCGTGTAGTCGGTGCGCCGGCTGGAGGCATGAGAGCTGCAAACAACTCATCCACGCCGCTGTCCCGGTGGCGGTTCGCTGTGGTGGCGATGACGCGCTGGCCGCGTTTGTTGGAGGCAAGGCGGCGTTCGATTTCGGCGCTGGCGGTCTTGGCGCCTTGCAGGTCGCTTTTGTTCACTACGACGGCGTCGGCGACGTCGAGCATGGCGATTTTTTGGAGTTGCAGGCGCGCGCCGTAGTCGGGGGGCATGACGAGGATTTTCTGGTCCACAAGACCCCCGCCGAAGGGAAGCGCTTCCTGGCCGGTGCCGACGGTTTCGATGATGACGAGCTCGAACTCGCCGCTGCCGGCGAGGATTTCCAGGCACCGGCCCGTCGCCGGGCTGAGTCCGCCGGCTTGGCCGCGGGTGGCCATCGAGCGCATGAAGACGCGGTCGTGCTGGGAATAGATCATCGTCGCGCGGTCGCCGAGCAGCGCGCCGTTGCCGACGATGCTCGGGTCGTGGGACAGGATCGCCATGCGCGCGCTGGTCGGGCGAGTGCGGAGAAAGCGGAAGACGAGTTCGTCGATGAGTGTCGTCTTGCCGGCGCCACCGGGACCGGTGATGCCGATGACGCGACAGCGTTTTTTGTCGCCGTCGGGAACGGTGGCGTTCTGCAATGGATTCGCGACCGGCTCGGTAAATTCCGCTTCCGCTTGTGTGAGCCGTCGTGCGAGCGCGAGGTCACCGGCGACTCCGTTCTTGCCACCCGTTCCTGGGGCAGCCGCAGCGGCGCCATATTTCTCCTTCACCCAATCGATCATCTCCGTCAGCGGCGTGCCGGCGAAGAAGATGCGGTCGGTGCCTTCGTGGGTCATCTGCTCCGCGTCCGCCGCCGTGATCGTGCCGCCGCCGCCGCCGAAGAGGCCGATGTCGTTTGCCACCGCGCCGCGTTCCTGCAGGCCCGCCCCGACCGCGGCGAAGAACTCGATGTGCCCGCCGTTGTAAGAACTCAGCCCGACGGCGCGCACGTCTTCTTGAATCGCCGCGCGCACGATGTCCGTCGCCGACCGATGGTAGCCAAGGTAGATGACTTCAATGCCTTCGCGGATGAGTTCGAGATTGATCGTGTTGATCGCGCTGTCGTGCCCGTCGCAGATCGGCACGGCGGTGAGGAGGCGGAGGGGCGTTGCTGCTGGACGCATGGGGAAGGGGGAGTGACCGGCTGAAAGATTATAGCTTCCACTCGGCGTTTTGTAAGACCACGCGGTAGCCGTCGGCGTCCTCAAACGTGAGACCGAGTTTGTCCCAATAAGGGTTATAGGAGCGGACTGGTTCGTAACCTTGCGCTCGCATGCGCGCAACCGCGTCGTTCCAGGCGCCTTTGTCCGGAAGGTAGAAGACCAGGAGATGTTCCTCGGTCGGCGCTTTGCCGACGTGGTCGCCGTGCTTGTGCGTGAACTCCAGATGGTAGGCTGATCCACGCCAGCCGAGCATCACGCCGTCGAAGCCTTCGTGATCCTGGAACGACGCGAGCATCTCCAGGCCGAGACCGTCCCGATAAAAGCGGAGGACCGCCGGGATGTTATCAGTCGGACGCGCAACGCGCAGCTTCATAGACTGACGGTGTCGTGAGAAAGCTCAGGCGGCGTCAGAGCCCCACACCATCACCACCGCGGTCGTGATGCTGCCGCCGACGTTGTAAGTGAGGAAGCGTTTCGCGCCTTCGATCTGCATCGCGCCGGCGTTGCCGGTGAGTTGGTGGTAGGCGTCGAGCACCTGGCGCACGCCGGTCGCACCGACGGGATGGCCGTCGGCCATCAGGCCACCGCCGGCGTTGACGGGGATCGAGAAGGGCAGGGCGGGCGCTTCTTCGCCGAGGAGCAGGCCACGCACGCCGGGGTGCATCGTCGCGCCGGTGGGGAGCAGACTCGCGCCTTCGCCGGGCGCGGCGAGGCCGATGGTTTCGTAGGCGATGAGTTCGGAGATGGAGAAGCAATCGTGCACGTCGATGCCGTGCAGTTCCTTTTTTGGGTCTTTGATGCCGGCGCGATCGAGTGCGGTTTGCAGCGCCTTCTTGGCTTGCGGGAAGGCGGGCACGTCCTTCTTTTCGAGCGCGAGACAATCGGTCGAGTGGCCCCAACCCAGAAGGCGGACGGCCTTGCCGGCGCCGTGCTTTTTCGCGTAGCGCTCGGAGCAGAGGACGACGGCTGCGGCGCCGTCGGTGATCTGCGAGCAATCGTAGAGTTTCAGCGGGCTGGTGGCGATGCGCCAATTCGTCTGCGACTCCGTGCTGGCACTCTTGAAATCCATGCTGGCGTCGCGCATTTGCGCGAGCGGGTTGAGCTTGGCGTGCGCGTAGTTTTTCACCGCGACGCGGGCAAGGTCGGCCTCGGTGGTGTCGGGATACGTTTTGAAATATTGCTCCGCGATCGCGCCGAAAAGTTTCGGGAACATGTAGTCGCCGTAGATCGGTTTTTCGGCGTGGTAATCGGCCGCGGCGCCGAGCACGTCCGAGCCATCGGCGGGCGACATCGTTTTCTGCTGCTCCGCGCCGACTACGAGCACGCAGTCATACAGCCCGGCCATGATCCATTGCGCGCCGGTGAGCGCGGCGAGCGAGCCGCTGGCGCACGCGGCCTCGGTGTGGATCGTTGGGATACCACGCAGGGCGTCATCGATCTCGCATAGGAACGCGCCAAGGTGGAGCTGCTTCGTGTATTGGCCGCCGGCGAAATTGCCGACGAGTCCGGCCTGGATGTCAGACGCGGGGACGCCCGTGGCAGCGAGCGCGTCACGACCGATTTCGACGATCACGTCGCGCAGGATTTTGCCTTCTTTTTTGAAGTTGCGTTTGAAGTCGGTGCGGGCACCGCCGAGGAGGAAAACGGATTCAGGCATAGGTAGGAGTTAAGCGACAACCAAACGCCGCGCCGTGCGCCATCGCGGGCACAGACCGCCGGGAAGGTGAGGTGACGGGTCTAGGGAAACGCCCGAGCGTGGTGAGTGCGCGTCGAAGATGGCCGCGCGCTCACGGGGTGTCAAACCGGCCAGGCGCAAGCCATCGCTTGGTCCATCATTCCCTCAACTGGGTCCGCAACTTCTCGAACGTCGCTCGCATCTGTTGCAGGGTCGCGGACGGCGGCTCGGTTTTCTCCAGCGCTTCGAGAAGGTTGAAGCCTTTGGCTGTGATCTCCCGCGCCTCGGCCCGGTCAGCTCCGGGCAAGTTGAGCAGAATGGCCGCCGACTTCAGATAAACGAGCAACAGCCCGCGGCGTAAAAAAATGTTTTGCGCGCTCTCCGCCAACAGCCGTTCGGTGATCGCCATCGACTCGCGGTAAATCGCCAGCGCCTCGGCGAGCTGGCCTTGCGCCAGCAACACGTCGCCGATTTTCTCGGCGTTGACGCAGACCTCGCGCTGCCGGTCGGTGCTGCTCGCGTCCTGCGGGGCGACTTTTTCCCGGATCACCCGAGCCTCGCGATACGACGCCAGCGCGGCGTCGAATTGTCGCTGCGCCTTGAGCGCGTCGCCGACTTTTTCCAGGCTGCCGGCATAGCCGCGCTGCCACACGGCGTTGCTCGCGTCCAGCCGCGCGAGGCGGGCCTGGATCGCCTCGCTTTGCCGATAAACGGGCAGGGCTTCGTCGTGTTTGCGCAGCAAAAGAAGCACGTCGCCGACTTTGTCCAGGCAGAACGCCAGATCGTATTGCCAATCGGCATTCTTCGCGTCGCGCCCAGCCAGAGCCTCGGCGACGGCGGCGGACTCGCGATAGAGCGGCAGCGCTTCCTCGAACTTGCTTTGCGCCCGCAGCGCGTCGCCGACTTTGCCCAGGGAGATGGACAATCCGCGCTGCTGCTTGGCGTCGTCCGGCGCCAGCCGGGCGAGGCGTTCATCAATGGCGAGCGCTTGGCGATAAGATTGTAGCGCGTCACCGAAATTGCCTTGTGTCAGGAGCAGGTCGCCGATTCTTGCCTGACTCACTGCCACGTCGCGCTGCCAGTCTAGGCGGCTTTCATCCTGCCGCGCCAGACGCTCGAAGATCGCCGCGCCTTTGCGGAAAGCGGACAGCGCTTCGTCGAGTTTGCCCTGCTGTTTTAATACCTTGCCGACGTTTTGCAGACTTACGCCGAGATCGCGTTGCAAATCGACTGCATCCGGCGCGCTGTGCGCCAGCGGTTCGCGGATGACCAGCGTTTCCCGATACGTCGCCAGCGCCTCGGCCAGCTTGCCTTGGGCGAGCTGGATGTCGCCTTGTTGTTCCAAGGCCATCGCTCGCTTGCGCTCCGCTTTCTCCTGCGCGGCCTGGTCGGCGTCGTCTTCGAGCGGATGCTCTTTGTAGTAACTCTGGATGCGGGTGTTGATGCCCTCCATCATGTCGAGATGGCCGAGCTTCTCCAGCGTGTCGCGCAGGTCATACTGCATGAAGCTGATGAGGTCGTCGGCCGCTTTGCGCGAGGCGACGGCGCGGTTCTTCTGCGTCACGGCCTGGCTGCGCTGCCAGACGGCGACTGCCGCGGCAACCAGCGCCAGCAACGTGAGCGAACCCAGCACCGCCACGACGCGGCGCAGCTTTTTCGCCCGATACACCGCGTCGCGCTCCCGGAGCTTTCCCAGCGGCACGCCGAGCGCGCCGGCGACGATCTTCAGCCGCGCGAGGTCCAGTTGTTCGGCGAACGCTTTTTCCAGTCGGCGGATTTCCGACGCCGAGTGCGCTCTGCCTTTTTCCAACGCCGTGCGGTAGGCCGCGGCGCTCGTATAACCCTGGCCGGCGCGGTTCTGCGGGCGCACGTCCGCAGCCAACGGCTCGGTGCGTTGCGACCAGTCGATGGCTGGAGGCAGCTTTCGCGAATCCGCTTCCGCTGCTTCCTCCTCCTCCGTCGCCGGCTGCGGCTGCGGCACGCCAAAGCGCAACGGCTGCGGAAAACATTCCATCTCCGGGCTGATGCCGTGTTCGGCCTTGGCGGGATCATCCGCATTCGGCTCGCCGTCGATGATGAGCGCCAGGATGCGGTCGCCTTTGCCCAGTTCCTTGAAGTAGCGGATCTCCTCTGCGACGAACGTCGAAGCGCAAGCACGCGGGCTGCACAGCACGATGAGCACCTCGGTGTTGTCCAAGGCGCGACGGATGTTCTGCGAAAGGTCGGCGTCCGCCGAGAGTTCTTCTTCGTCCCGGAACACCGGATAGAGCGCTGTCGGGATGGCGGTGCCGCGCAGGTTCGTGCTGCCCACCAAATCCCGGGGCACCTCGTAAGTCTCCAGCGCCTGGTGCAGCCACTCCGCCCAGCGCCGGCCTTCCTCCCGATTGTCCGCGTGCCGGTAGCTCAGGAATGCGGCGTAGCGGCGGACGGCGAGCGGTGGGACGGCGGCGATTGTAGCCATCAGGCGACGAAAAAGGCAATGGCATCAAAACAGCGGGTGCAAACGGCGACAAGACCAAAGCGCACGACACCGGCGCGCGATCCATCCGTGTCGAACACGGCCGGAGAGCGGTCGAGATGCGCTTGAGACCACACTATGGCAGACACAAGAAACGTCGCTCACGACAAGAAAGTGATTCAGGAAAAGAAGCACGCCGGCGAGGACCTCGAATCCGGCGCGGCGCACGTGCCGCAGCCGGGTAAGAAGACGCCGGCCGCTACTCCGCACGGGAAGGAAGCCCAAGCGGAAGATCCCACCGCGGTGGAGGGTCATCCGCCGCGCAGCGAGCCGTAAATCCAGGTGTCGATCAGGCGGCCGTCCTTGCGCTGATAGCCGCGCTGGCAGCCCTCGCGCACGAAGCCGTTCTTCTCCAGCACGCGGGCGCTCGCGGTGTTGCCGACGAGGACCCGCGCGTCGAGCCGGAGCAGGTCGGGCCGCGTTGCCCAAACGTGCCGCACGAGCGCGCCGACCGCGATGGTCGCGAGGCCCCGGCCCCAATAGGCGCGGGCGATCCAGTAGCCGATCTCGGCGCGGTGCGCTTCAAACTCCGCCCCCGGATGGACGCCGAGGGTGCCGATCAGCCCGCCGTCTTCCGGCCGGCGCAGCGCGAGGCCGATTTCGCCAGGGGCTGCGCTCCGCTCGCGGTCGAGGCATTTCGCCACAAACGCGTCGGCATCGGCGCGGGTGTAGGGAAAGGGAATCCGCAGCGTCGTCGCATAGATCGCCGGGTCGTCGAGGTGCGCGACCAACGCCGGCTGGTCGCCCTCGCGCACCGGCGAGAGCGTGCAGCCATTGGGAAGCGTGAGGAGCGTAGCAGCCACGATGACAAAGTGAGGTCATGGCAGAACAACGCGCGAGAGGTCAAGGCGAAGGCGTCGTTACGGTCGGCGGCTGCGCCGTGGAACTGAGCCGCGGCGACATCACCCGGCTGCGGGTGGACGCCATCGTCAACGCCGCCAACGAAAGCCTGCTCGGCGGAGGTGGCGTCGATGGCGCGATCCACCGCGCGGCTGGGCCGGAACTGCTCGCGGAATGCCGCACGCTCGCCGGCTGCCGCACGGGCGAGGCAAAGATCACGCGCGGCTACCGGTTGCCGGCGAAGTTCGTCATCCACACGCCCGGCCCGGTCTGGCGCGGCGGCGGTCGCGGCGAGCCGGAAGGGCTGGCGTCGTGTTATCGCAACTGCCTGCGGCTGGCGGTGGAAAACGGCTGCCGTTCGGTGGCGTTTCCGGCGATCAGTTGCGGCATTTATGGCTATCCCATCGACGCGGCGGCCAGGATTGCGGTGCGAGAAACCCGCGCCTTTCTCGAAGCTCACCGCGACGCCTTCGAGCGCGTGATTTTTTCCTGCTTTTCTGAGGAGGTTTTTGCGGCTTACGCCAGCGCCCTGGCGAGTTGATCCGTCCCCGTTGTGCCGCACATCGCGCCAGCCGCCAACTCGCAGCCGCGTCAAAGTCACCCTTGGGTCGCGGCGGTGACGGCCAGCAGCGTTCCGGCAGCGGGTTCTCGGGAAACCGCAGAGTCTGGCGCCGCCTCGTCGCCGGCGCGGGAGGGCCCCGCGCGAGGAGCAATCCCGGCCGGCGGATCGCAAGCTTTCAGGCTGAGGCTGAAGACCGATCCCTCGCCGAGTTTGCTGCGGCAGGCAAGCTGACCGCCCATCGCCTCGGCCAGCCGCTTGACGATGGAAAGGCCCAGCCCGTTAGACGACTCGCCGGCAGTCGGCCGCGCGCTCAGCCGAGCAAACTTGCCGTAAAGCTTGCATTGATCCGCCTCGCTCAAGCCGGGACCCGCGTCCTGGACTTCGACCCGCCACTGTCCGGCCTCGCGGCTGGCGCCGATCCGCACCTCGACCGGCCGTCCCGGCAACGAGAATTTGATGGCGTTGGAGAGCAGATTGTCGATGACCTGCTTCGTCGCCTCGCAATCGGCCACGGCCCTGGCCGGCCCGGGCGGCGGCGTGAAGCCGAGCGCGATCTGTTTCGCCAAGGCGGCCGGGCGGTGCTCCTCGACCACCGCCCCGACCAGCGCGACCAGGTCGCACGGTTCCAGGCTGAGCTCCAGGTTGCCTTCTTCGATGGCCTGCACGCTCAGCAACCGGTCGAGCAGATCGCGCATGCGACCGCTGGCAGTGAGGATGTGGTTCAGGGCATCATGCTGCTTCTTCGGCGCGTCCGAGCAGTATTGTTGCAGGAGATGGGCGAAGCCGAAGATCGCGTGCAGCGGATTGCGCAGATCGTGCGCGGCGATCCCGAGAAACTCGCTGCGTTCCTTGTTCAGATGCTGCAAGCGCGCGTTCGCCTCGGACAGCGCGTCGTGAGCATCCTGCAACCTCTGCAACGCCCGGCGCCGGCCGGTCTCAAACGCCACCCCGAGCAGGGACATGAACACGGTCAAGCTCAGATAGCCGGCCGCGGTGATCGCCGATTCCCATTCCCGCGGATAGAGTGCAGGCAGGCGAATCCCCCACACGGCGAGCGCGCAGAAACCCGCCATCACTCCCAGACAAATGCAGCACCAGAGCCGGCAGGTGCGTTGATCGACGAGGATGCAGGCGCAGAGCGGCACCACCGCCAGCCAGGCCACCGCGTGCCCATGGATGCCGCCCTCGATGGCCGTCAGGCCGCTGAAGCCCAGCACCAGCACGGCCGCGTAGAGATTCCCCGCGACCTCCAGCCCCCGAGTGCGGACGATCCAGGGCGCGCCGGCCACCGCGATCGTGGAAGCGAAGACCGTCGCGGCGCCCCAGGGATGCTCGATCAGCAAATAAAATCCGCCGAACAGCGAGCCGAAAAAAACGCCCAGCATGCTGAAGGCAACGAACAACTGCGCGCGCCGGCTGGTCTCGGCGTCCGCCTGCCCGGTCTCGGGAACAAAACGCTCCAGGGCGGTGCGAGAGCGAAATTCCCAGGCGGAGAGAGCGGACATCACCGCCCGGATGGAAGCAGAGGCCATACCGAAAGGAACAGAGGCGAAGCGAAATGCGCGCGGCGACCCGGGCAGCCCCGCCTCACGCGCTTGAGGCAAAGCGGTATGGTGCTCATACGCATCCCGCTCCCGCCGGGATGTTTTCTTTCTGCTGCCGTCGCCGATCGGCGTCGGCGGCAGCGGAGCAGCGGGGGCGCGGAAAAAATGTCGCCTTTTCCCGTGGCAGATGGCTACCTATGCGGGATGTCCGCCCCGCTTTCTCTCCGGCGACTGTTCGACGACATCGGCACCGTGGACAAAGTCGGCGTCGAAGCGCGCGCGGCGGCGTTCACCACGCGCTCGATCAAAAAAGCCGCCAAGCTCTGGGGCTTGAAAACCGCGGTCTCGATGGTCGATCTCACCACGCTCGAAGGCCAGGACACGCCGGGCAAAATCGCGCAGCTTTGCGCCAAGGCCCTCCAGCCGCACGCGCCTGACCCCGACATCCCGCCCGTCGCCGCCGTGTGCGTCTATCCCGCGCTCGTCGCCGAGGCGAAACGGCACGTCGGCGGCAGCGCGGTGCGCGTCGCCAGCGTAGCCACCGCCTTCCCGAGCGGCCAATCGCCCTTGCGCACCCGCCTCGCCGAAGTGCGCGGCGCCGTCGCCGACGGCGCGGACGAGATTGACATGGTCATCAATCGCAACGCCTTTCTCTCCGGCCGCCTCGCCGAGGTGCGCGACGAGATCGCCGCCGTGCTGGCGGCCTGCGGCGACGCCGCGCGGCTGAAAGTCATCCTCGAAGTCTCCGAACTCGACAGCTACGACCAGATCCGCGCCGCCAGCTTTCTCGCCATGCGCGCCGGCCTGCGCCCCGGCGACTTCATCAAGACGAGCACCGGCAAGACGAGCGCCAACGCCACCCTGGCCAACACCCAGGTCATGCTCGAAGCCATCCGCGACCATTACCTGGAAACCGGCGTCCCCATCGGCATGAAACCCGCCGGCGGCATCCGCGCTGCCAAACAGGCGCTGCACTTCCTCGTCGCCGTCAAAGAAACCCTCGGCGACGCCTGGCTGACCAACTCCCGCTACCGCTTCGGCGCCAGCGCCCTGCTCAACGACCTCCTGCGCCAGATCGAAAAGGAAAAATCCGGCGCCTACCAGGCCGCCTACACCTTCTCCGAAGCCGCCGCGGGATATTGATGACCGGAACGGCTAAAGACGCGCAAAATATCCTCTCGCTCCTTTTACCCGACGTATTCTAAGTTCGCTCTATGGGGGAACCTGCTGCCACCGCCGTAACCTTGACCACCGCGCAGCCGGCGCAGTCGCTCGCCGAGTCGGCGCTGTATCTCAAGCAGCAGCCCCTGAGCTTTGCCGACCCGCTCTACGCCGACCTGCGCGCCGCCCGGGCGACGATGGCGTTGAACAAGCTCGAAATCTTCCTGCGCAGCGCCGCCGCCTTCCCCAATGCCTTCGCCAAGGCCGCCTTCGTCGGCAATCGCGGCTCGGGCAAGAGCACCTACCTCTTGCACCTGGAGCACGAACTCCGGGAACAGCGGCTCTTCACCCCCATCCACATCTACCTGGACGAAAGCCTGGAGACCGACTGCGACTACAGCGATCTCCTCCTCTGGATCGTGAGCGAAATCGCCGACAAGTTCACCGAGTGGCGCCATCCCGTGGACGAGGCCGAACTCTCCAAAGTCACCCTCTGGTTCGCCGAGACCACCCTCGAACAGTCCACGGACTGGAAGAAGGAAATCGGCTTCGAAGCCACCGCCGAAGCCAAGGGAAGCTTCCTCGTCCTCCCCGGCGTCTTTTCCCTCAAGCTGCTTGCCCGGCTCAAGTCCATGATCCGCGGCAGCGAGCAATCCCGTAAACAAATCCGCCAGCGCCTCCAGAACTACGCCACCGAACTCCGCAACCGGGTCAACACCTTCCTCGACCACGCGCGCGACGTCCTCAAAGCCGCCGGCAAGCCCGACCGCCTGCTCATCGTCCAGGACAACCTCGACCGCCTGCGCGGCGACGCGCCGCGTCAGCTCTTCGACGCCGGCGGCCACATGCTCACCGAGGTGCGAGCCGACATCCTCTACGTCGCCCCGCTCGCCCTGACTCTCGCCCCTTTCGACCTGCGCACCGTCTTCGCCCACCTCTTCACCATGCCCAACGTGAAAGTGCGCCTGCCGGACGGCCGGCCGCACGCCGCCGGCATCGACGGGCTCTTCGAGCTCGTCCGCAAGCGCCTCCAGATCGATCTCCTTTTCGAGAACCACGCCGTCGTCCGCTTCCTCATCGAACACAGCGGCGGCAGCGTGCGCGACCTCATCCGCCTGCTCGACGACGCCCAGCTCGAAGCCCAAGCCGCCGAGAAAACGGCGGTGGACGACCTCAGCGCCCGGGCCGCCGTCAAGAACCTCCGCGTCGGCCTCGACCGCGTGCTCAAGCCCGGCTCCGTTTACTATCCCATCCTCGCCGAAGTCCACCGCACCAAGCGCGAGTTCAACGTCGCCGCCGAGGGCGAAGCCACCCGGGAGAAAGTCACCGCCGCGCGCGAGTTCTTCGCCGAACTCATCGGCAACGGCACCGTGCTCGAATACAACGGCGAGGAGTCGTGGTATGACGTGCATCCCGCGCTGTGCGACCTTCCGCAATTCAAAGATGCCAGCGGCCTCACCAAAAAAGCGAAGGGCAAACGCCGGCCGCAGTAAGCAGCCGCGCCAGCCGGCAGCCCCGCCCCCTCCCACGG
>CAXTRS010000022.1:0-4427 GCA_964246635.1 uncultured Chthoniobacterales bacterium
GGGGCGGGTTGTGGCCGCCCGCCCCCCCCTTCCCCGGGCGATAACGTGCGCGCAGACGATTCGCTGAATGGATCACTTCGACTCCACCAGCAGCCGCACCGTCTGCACGCCGGGCTCGACTTGAATCTCGACGACTTCCACGTGCTTCGACGGGATCACGCTGAGCTGGCCGCTGCGCTCGATCCGCGCTTCCTTGACTTGCGCGGGGTCTTTGAGTTTGCCGACCAGACGCAGCTCTTCGCAAAGATCGTCGTCGCTGATGTGGCTGCGGCGCAGCGCCTCCGGCTTCGCCTCGCCGTCTTTGATGAGCAGCCGATCCTCGCCTTTGATCCAGCTTCCCAGCGTCTTCGAGTAAAACGTCGCCGCGGCCAGCACCCAATGCGTGCCCACCAACGCGGCGCCGGCCGCGATGCTCGGCCAGAACGGCGCGCTGCCGTTGATCGCGCGGCTGAGCACAGAGCCGAGCATGATGCCGATGATGTTGTCGAAGACCGTGCTGCACCCAAACATCCGCCGGTGACCGCAACGAATGATGACCAGCGCCAAACCGTAAACCACCACCGCGCGAAACGTGGCCTGCGCGGGATTGATGTGCGGCGGGTCCGAACCGGCGAGCGCGCAGAAAAACGTGTAGATTTGATCCCACATGTGACAACTCCGTCACTTGTGTAAAGCGCCGCGCGACGCATGAGGAGCTTCAAATTCGCACGGAGCCCTCACGCCCCGGCTAGACGGCGTCGGACGCTTCCGCGACCACGACCCGCGCGCCTTCCACCGCAACGACGCGCACGCGGGCGCCGGCCTCGATGAACGTGCCGTCGCTGACCACGTCGAGCACGCGACCGCCGAGTTCCGCGCGGCCGCTTGGTCGCAGCGCAGTGCGCGCGGTGCCGGTCAGGCCGAGCGCGACGCTTGGCTCGGCCGGCAGTTCGGTGCGCGCGGCGGTTTCCTGCTTGCCCACGGGCGGGCCGCTGATCGCGCCGAGCACGAGCCGGCGATAGAAACCGGTGCGCGGCAGATACGCGGCCAGGCCGACGCCTGCCAACAACGCGAGCGCCGCGGCGAGGCTGAAATTAAACAGCGGCCAGACCCAGGCGTCCGGCCGCGCGAGGACCGGCTCGCGCGGATACCGATCGACCATCGCCCAGACGAGCGACCCGACGATGAGGCAGATGCCGATGATTCCCGGCAACACGGTGCCGGGCGCGAGAAAAACCTCGAGCAACACGAGCAGCACGCCGAGCGCGAAAAACGCCATCGTCTCCCAACCCGCCAACCCGGCGATGGAGTGCCCGAGGAAAAAGAGCGCGAAGCAAACTGCCGCGACGACACCGGGCCAGACGGCGCCCGGCGTTTTGATTTCCACATACGCGCCGACCAGCCCGCCGAGCAGAAAGAGCGGCGCGAGGGTCGTGATGAGTTGCGCGAGCTGCGCGAAGCCGGGCGGCTCGTGGCGGCGGATTTCCGCGGCGCGGTGGCCGCTCTTTTCCAAGAGCGCGTTGATCGAATCGGCGACGCCGTCAGCTAGCACCGGCTTGTTGTCGATGCGCCGCGCCGCGGCCTGGGCGTCGAGCGTGAGCAGCGCGCCTTTCGCGCTGACGGTTTCCGCGCCGACCTTCACTTCTTTTTCCTTGTTGATGAACGCCTCGGCGATGTCGGGATTGTGACCCTGTTTTGCGGCAACGCTGCGCGCGTAGTTCGAGTAATATGAAATCGCTTTGTCGCGCATGGTGCCCGTCAGGTCCTCCCCGCCTCCGCCGACCGGCGCCGCGGCGCCGATGGCGCTGACCGGCGCCATGTAAATGTGCTGCGTCGCCAGCGCGATGAGCGCACCGGCGCTGCCCGCGTTCGGGTTGATATAAGCGAACGTCGGCGCGCGCGTGGCGAGCAGCGCTTTTTGGATTTCCACGGTGGCGTCGAGCCGGCCCCCGTAGGTGTCCATGTCGAGCACGATCGCCGCCGCGCCCGCGCGCTCGGCCGTTTTCAATCCGCGACGCAGGAAAACGAATTGCGCCTTCGTGATCTCGCCCTTCACCGGCAGGACAAACACCGGGCCGGCAGGCGCGGATGGAGAAGATGATTGTGCGCGCGCGGTCGCGATCAATCCAACGAAAATCAACGGCGCAAGGAACCAACGCATCATAAACCAGAATTAAGCCGCGGATGGACGCGGATGAAACGCGGATTTTATGACGAAGAAATTTTCGTTCCTGCCTTCTCCCGTCCGCGTTTCATCCGCGTCCATCCGCGGCTTCTTCACTTCGTCCCGTTGAAACTCAAATACGTGTAGCCGCGCAGACTCCGCTCGTAGTTCGCCAGCAGCCGCATGCCGTCGGTCGGCTTGAGCCGGTCGCTCTTGATAGCAGCGTCGATCTGCGCCTTCATCAAGCGCGCCAGATCGCTCTGGTTCCACTGCGTCATCGACAACACTTCCGAGATCGGGCTGCCCTCGATGACCTCCTCGATATACCAGCCGCTCTCCTCGTCTTCGTCCAAGAAAACGTGCGCCTCCGTCACGCGGCCGAGCAGGTTGTGCAGGTCGCCCATGATGTCCTGATATGCGCCGACGAGGAACATCCCGAGATAATACGGCTCGCCCGCGCGTAACCCGTGCAAGGGCAGGGTGTCCTTTACATCGTGCAGGTCGATGAACTTGCCAACCTTGCCGTCGGAGTCACAGGTGATGTCCACCAATTTCGCCTGATGCTCCGGCGCCGAATCCAGCCGGTGGATCGGCATGATCGGAAAAAGCTGGCCGAGCGCCCAGTGATCGGGCAGCGACTGAAAGACGGAAAAGTTGCAGAGATACTGGTCGCTCAGCGCGCTCGAAAGCTCGCGCACTTCCTCCGGGATGTAACGCATGCCCTCGAAGTGCTGCACCACGCTGCCGGCGATCTGCCAGTAGATCGTTTCGACCTTTGCTTTCGTCTCGAGATCGAGCAGCCCGAGGCTGAACATTTCGCCGGCCTGCTCCTTGAGCTGCTGCGCGTCGTGCAGCGCTTCGAGCCGGTTTTCCTTCGTGATCGTGCGCTGCACTTCCTGGGCGTCCTGCACCACTTTTGGGTCGCCCGGCGCGACATAGACGACGGCGTCCGTCGAGCGTTTCTCGATCGCGCCGAACGCCTCGACGATCAGCACAGAATGGTGCGCCACCAGCGCGCGCCCGCTCTCCGTCACGATGCTCGGGTGCGGCACCTTCTCGCTGTCGCACACCTCCATGATGTTATACACGACGTCGCGCGCGTATTCCTCGACCGAGTAATTCATCGACGACTCGAAGGCCGTGCGCGAGCCGTCGTAATCGACGCCGAGACCGCCGCCGCAATCGAGATACGCGAGGCCGGCGTGGCCCATCTTCACGAGCTTCGCGTAAAAGCGCGCCGCCTCGCGCACCGCGCGTTTTACCGTGCGGATGTCGGGCACCTGGCTGCCGACGTGGAAGTGCAGCAGCTTGAAGCAGTGCGCCAACCCACGTTCGTGCAAGAGCCGGCTGGCCTCGACGAGATCGACGGTGGACAGCCCAAACTTGGCGTTCTCCCCCGCGCTCGTCGCCCACTTGCCGGCACCCTTGCTTTGGAGCCGCACGCGCATGCCGATGAGCGGCTCGACGCCCATCTCCGCGGCGATGTCGAGGATGGCGCGCAGCTCCTCGATTTTCTCGACGACCGGGATCACCTGCTTGCCCAACTTGCGGCCGAGCATCGCGTTCTGAATGAACGAAGCGTCCTTGTAGCCGTTGCAAATGATCAGGCTCTCTGGGTCGCGGTGCGCCGCCAGCGCGGCGAGCAACTCCGGTTTGCTGCCAGCTTCCAACCCAAAATGGTATGGCTCGCCGGCGTCGATGATCTCTTCGACGACTTCGCGGAGCTGATTCACCTTGATCGGGAAAACGCCGCGATACGGTTTCTGATAATGGAATTGCGCGATGGCCGACGCGAACGCTTCGCAGATCGTCTTCACGCGGTGTCGGAGCAGGTCTTGGAAACGCACGCAGAGCGGAAACGTCAGCCCCTGCTCGCGCGCTTCGGCGACGACGTCCATGAGGTCGATCGTCGCCGGGTTGCCCGATTTTGTCGTGGTCACACCGGGCAGCGGCGAGACCTGGATGTTGCCGCGCGCGTTGATCGAAAAATAGCCGCTGCCCCAACGGTCAATGTTGTAGGTGGACACCGCCGCCGGCAGGTCCCAATCGGCGCCGCTTTTAATCATCGCGTGCGCACGTTATTGCCCCGCTTCCGAAATGCAATGCGGAATCGCGGGGATGGGCCTTGGGGGGGGGGGGGGTGTTTCCGCCCCCCCACCCAACCCCCGCGTTCGCTCACCTCGGCGGGGGCCGTTACGCCCCCGGGCCCTCCAGCATCTCGGTCACCAGCGCCGCGATCGGCGACCGCTCGGACCGGGTCAGCGTCACGTGCGCGAACAGCGGG
>CAXTRS010000022.1:4437-9627 GCA_964246635.1 uncultured Chthoniobacterales bacterium
TGTTGAAGCTCCGCCGCGCGCTGCTACCCTACCGCCGCTGTGTCCGAATCGGTTTCTCATGCCAACGCCGAAAACCCGCCGCCGTCGTCGCCAAATCGCCGGCGCTGGCCGTGGTGGAAACGCGCGCTCGCTGCGCTCGGCGTTCTGTTGCTGCTGCTCGCGCTGTTCCATCGGCCGATCATTTTCGGCGTCGCAAAATACGCCGCGCGCCGTGTCGGTGCGAGCGAAGGATTAATCATCGAGTTCACGCCGGGCGGCACGATTTTCACCGGCCTCACGTTGCGCGACGTGCGCGTTTCTCCGACCCGACCCGGCCCGATTGAAAAAGCGAACATCGGCTTCGCCCAAGTGCGCTACAGCCTGTTCGGCCTGATCGCCGGCGGATTCTCCGGCGATTTCTTGAAAGAAGTCACGCTGCACGACGTGGACTTCGCCTATGATCCGAACCTGGCTCCGCCCGCGCCGCCGAAAAAGAAAGAAGCGTTCAAGCTGCCGCCGCTGCCGTTTCCCGAAAAGCTGGATTTGAAAAACCTCAACGTCGCCGTGCGCCCGACGACCTCTGAGAAAGCAGAAGCCGCGGGAAAAAAAGCGGCGGCCAGTTCCGTTGTGCCGGCTCCCGCCGCGCCCGCGGTTTCCGGCGCGACTCAGTCCATCGCTGAGTCTGGCCTGCGCATCGCCGGTTTCGATCTCGAGTTGCCGCCGGACCGCCCCGGACGTCTGCATATTGGACAGCTCCGGGTTCCCGGCGGGCCGGATTTGAAAGATGTCAACGCCGCCGCGACCTACCGCAACCGCGATCTTGAGCTCACCGATCTCAACCTCGATCCAAACTTCAAATTCCGCCGCATCTCGCTCGATGCCTCTGCGCTCGCCAGCCGTGAAACGCTCGCCGTCCGTCTCGACGGCGACATTTTTTCCGGCCGGCTGACCACGAGCGTGCGCCTCGTCGGCGTCGGCAAGCCGCCGCGCGCGCAAGTCGAGCTCGACGCGCACGGCTTGCGGCTTGGTGCGGCGCGGGAGTTTCTGAAATTCGAACAGCCACTCGAGGGTCAGCTCCCCGACGTGCGCCTGCGTTTCGAGGGCCAGAGTGACAAGCCGCGCACCTGGACGACGCAGTTCCGCACCCGGCTGCTCGGACTCGGCTACCGCGACTTCAAACTCGACGGCGTCGATGTGCAGGTCGCCGTCAACGAAGGCAGCTTCCAGCAGGCCGAAGTTGCCAGCACGCTGGGCGAAAGTTCCGCCGTGCTCAACGCCCGCGGCACGCTGCCGGAGGATATCGCCGACCTGCCCCGTGCCGGAGTCAGCGGCACGCTGAAAATCAACGCGCCCGATTTCGCGTCGCTGCCGATCGCGCTGCCGCCGGCAACGAAACTGCGCGGCCGGCTGCGCGCCGAAGGACCGTTCTCGTTGGAGAACAACCGCTTCACCGCGAAGCTCGACGGCACGGTGCGCGCCTTGAGCGCGGAGCAACCGGCGGTGGCGGTCAACACGGCAAATTTCAGCGTCGAGCTTTCCAAAAATCTGCCGCCGGAAGCGACGACGCCCGCGCCGACCGCAAACACACCACCCCCGCCGCCGGCCCCATTTTGGGACGGCCTGACTTCCCGGTTGACCACCGCCGCCGAAGGACTCCGCTATGGGAATTTTGCGGTGGATTCGGTCGCGCTGGAGGCCCGCAATGACAACGCGGCTCTGACCGTGGAGCGGCTCGACCTGACGCGCGGCGTGAACAAACTTCACGCCGAGGCGCACTACACGATGCCGGCGCTCAACGAGCGCTGGGAGCAGAAGCCGCTGACGCTCGATTTCAGCGTCAATGCGCCGAACCTCGCGCAGTTCTCCGCCGACCTCGGCGCTGAGCCGCTCGCGGGTCGAGTCGAGAGCAAAGGCCACGTCGAAACGCTGAACGGCGTGTATCGCGGCGGCATCGACCTCCAGGCGCGCGACCTCCAAGCCCGCGGCCTGCGGGTGCAAACGGCCGACGCCACGGTCGGCATCGAGAATAGCGTCGCCACGGTGCGCGACGGACGCATCGTCTTCGACGAGCGTAACTCGATCACCGTCGCCGGCGAGGCCGAGTTGCGCGCGCCTTACCCGTTCACCGGCAAGCTCAACGTCAACCTGCCGGAGCTGGCGCGGTTCAACCCGGCATTGCGCGCCAACGGTGTGAACCAGGATATCGCCGGGTCGCTCGCGGTGGTCGGCGACTTTCGCGGTCGCGGCCCGAGCGCGTCCGGCGCGACGGACGCGGAGGTCAACGGCGTGCTCGACGTGACCGGCCGCGGCATTGCGGCAGCGGGCACGCGGATCGACGCGCTGGAAACCCACGTTGTCGCCAGCGGCAATCGCGTGAATGTCGAGACCGGCGCGGTGCGCTTCGACGAGAAAAATGCGGTCGGTTTCAGCGGCACCGTCGAGACCGGCGGTGCGCGCGCGTTTGATTTCAACGTCAACGCCGACCTGCCGAATTTGGCTGCATTCGAGCCGGCGTTGCGCGCGAATGGCGTCAAGCAAAACGTCGCTGGCAGCGCACGCTTGCAATCGCGGTTACGCGGCGAACTCGCGGCACCCGATCCGATGACGGGCCAGACGACGATGCGCCTCGCGGACGGTAACGTGATCGTGAACGCCGGCGATCTGCGCGTGGACGGCGCGCGCGCTTTGCAATCCGCCGAAGGTCGCATTCGGATTGCCGACGACCGCGCAACGGTCGAAAACTGCTCACTGCATTTCGACGACAAAAACACCGCGACCCTCACCGGCAACGCCGGCACATCTGCTCCGTTCGAGTATCAGGGGACGCTCAATGCAAACCTCACGGATTTGAAATCCTTCGAGCCGCTGCTGCGCGCGTTCGGCGCGAAGAGCGCCGCGGCGAATCCGAAAACGCCGGCGCCCACGCTCGGCGAACCGGCGGTGAAAAAGAAACCCGCCACGCCCGCGCCGAAAGCGACGACCGTCCGCACCGGCAGCGGCGAGCGCGTCGCAGTGCAAGTGAAGACAGGCGGCGGCAAACCCGCCCTCCGACCAGGAAGTGCCGAGGCCTCAGGACAAACCCGGCTCGCCGGCGCGGTGCAGCTCCATTGGCAAGGCAGCGGGCAACTCGGCCGGCCAGCCGACCCGGCCGCGTATCTGGTCGCGTTGCTGAACACGGGCGACGCGACCCTCACGGCGCGCGGCGTCGAATTCAACGCGCTGGGTCCCGTGAGTGTGGAGTTCGGCGGCGAGTATTCGCCGGGCGCGTTCGATTTTCCCAAGCTCGTGATCGCGCTCAACGGTCTCGAACTCCGCGGCACCCTCTCCTTAAAAGAAAAGCTCGCCCGCTTCGACCAGTTGCACTTGCGCCAAGGCCAGACCGACCTGCTGGCGGGTTACGCGCAAATCCCTTTCGACCTCGGCAGAATTTCCGACCCCGCCGGCCCGGTGCCGGACGTGGACGCGATCGACGTGAACATTGATTCCAAGCCGATCCCGGTCGAGACGCTTTACCGCGCGTTGTTCCCCGGCCAGACCTCGCCCGCGCAAGGAACGGTCACGCTCACCGCGCTCGCCAAAGGCCGGCTCTCGAAACTTTTCGCCGACGTGAAAGTTGCCGCGCGCACGCTGCGCGTGCCGACCGGCCCGAAGCTCGCGCCGGCTGACGCGGACCTTGATCTCAACCTGCGCGACGACCGGCTCAACCTCGTCGCCAGCCTGCGCCAGCCGCAGCTCGCGCCCCTGACCGTCAAGGGCAACGTCCCGCTGAATTTGCAGACCGTGCTCAGCAAAGGCGCGGTCGATCCGAAGTCGCCGGTGGAAATCGTGATCGACCTGCCGCGCTCGGACCTTGCGTTTCTGCGCGGCATTGCGCCGGGCATCCGCTTCGTGCAAGGCACCGCACAGGCGAATGTGCGGGTCGATGGCACCATCGGCACGCCGGTGCTCAGCGGCGCGGCGGAGTTGAACGTGCCGGCCGCGCGTGCAGAAAACATCACTGTGCCGGCGATCCGCGACCTCGGCGCACGGATCACCTTTCGTGAACGCACCGTCACAGTCGAACGCTTCAGCGCGGAGATCGGCGGCGGCAAGGCGACGGCGAGCGGGCGCGTCGATTTCGCCAAGCTCACCGAGCCGGTGCTCGACCTCGGCGCAAAGGCGGACAGCGTGCTCATCCTGCGCGACGACAACATCACCGCGCGCGTAAACGCCGACGTGCGCGTCACCGGCCCGCTGGCGTCTGCCACGGTCGCGGGTCGGGTTGGCGTAACGAAGAGCCGCTTCCTCAAGGACATCGACATTCTGCCGCTGAACCTGCCCGGCAAACCGGCGCCCGCGCCGCCAGCCGCCGCGCAATCGAGCGGGCCGGAAACGCTTGGCATCGAAGTGCCGCCACTGCGCGATTGGAAGCTGAATCTTGCGATCAAAACGGATGACCCATTTACGGTCACCGGCAACGTCGCGCGCGGCCGGGTGCTGGTGGATTTGCAAGTCGGCGGCACCGGCGGCAAGCCACTGCTCAGCGGTTACGTGCAGGTGGAAAATCTCGTCGCCACGCTGCCGTTCAGTCGGCTGGAAATTCAGGAGGGCAATCTCCAGTTCACGCCCGATCAGCCGCTCAATCCCGTGCTCGACTTGCGCGGCACCAGCCAGATCCGCGACCGGCTCGTGACCGTTTACATCACCGGCCGCGCGCGCGATCCGAAGACGCAATTCACCAGCGAGCCGCCGCTCTCGCAAGCCGACATCGTCTCGTTGCTCGCCACCGGCGCGACGCCGGAGGAACTCACCGGCAACTCCCAGGCGCTCGCCGGCAAGGCGACGCTGCTCGTGTTGCAAGACCTGTATCGGCGCACGTTCAAAAAGAGCCGCACCGCCAGCCGCAACGCCGATCCACAGCCGACGCTCGGCGACCGCATTGATCTGAGCCTCGGCAACGTCGATCCCAAGACGGGCAAGCAAAGCGTCGGCGCGCGGTTCAAGATTAGCGACCAATATCAAGTCATCGCCGACTTTGGCATCGAGGGGGACTTGCGTGGACGGATCAAGTATTTGCTGCGATTCCGGTGAGGGGGAGGACGAAGTTCGGCATGAAAGGATTCATGATGCTAGAGGCTGGATGCAGGATGCGCGTTGGCGACGGCGTCTTTTGCAGCCTTGGGGGGGCGGGATGACCCGCGGGCGCGCCATTATTGTTTTGGGGGTGGGGGC
>CAXTRS010000022.1:9637-24020 GCA_964246635.1 uncultured Chthoniobacterales bacterium
ACTTCCACGTCGTCCGACGATTTCTTATTGTGCGTGACGCGCAAAAAAATTCGGACGACGTGGAAGTCGTCCCTCCAAGGCTGGACCGATCGTCTCCGCCTCGCGCTGCTGCTTCTGCTGCCTTTTCTTCTCTGTTCCTGCGCGTTGTTCCGCCCGCGCCACCGCGAGTCGAACGCACCGGCGACGGCGCTGACGGCAGGCGAGGTCACGGTTGAATTTGCGGGCGTCACGGCGTTCCCTGAGCGCGACCTGCGCGATGCCCTCGTCGATCCGCTCGACACGCTCCAGCGCGAGGGCGTCACGCCCGCGACGGCGGACGACGCGGCGTTTTTCCTCGAGCTGTATTACCGCAAAAATGGCTACGCCGCGGCGACGGCGAACTACACCGTGCAGGGTCCGCGCCGGCTGCGACTGCAGATCAGCGAAGGGCCGCGCACGCTCGTCGGCGAAATCCGCTTCGTCGGCAACAGGAACGCGAGCAGCGACGACCTGCGCGAATACGTCATCGGCACCACGCGCGAGCGCTATCCGCGCGGCACGGTCGCCCTGCCCTACGTGGCGCAGGACATCGAGAAAGGCGTCGAGCTCATTAACCGTTATTATCTCGCCAATGGGTATCTCGACGAGCGGCTCTCCAATCCGCCGGACGTAAAGTATTCCACCGACAAGACGCGGGCGGACATCACGGTCTCCGTGGTCGAGGGTCGGCAATACACCTTTGGACGCATCACGCTGGAAAATCCGGCGGTGTTTGGCGATGCTGAGGTGCGCGGGCAGATCGCGGACCAGGTCGTGTTGCCCTACACGAAGCCCCGCGTGGACGACATCGCGCGGCGCATCGAGGAATTTTACAAACGGCGCGGTTACTACCAGGCGAGCGTCACGTCCGAGAGCGATCCCAACAACGCCGACGGCGCCGGGCGGGTGCCGGCGCGGTATCTCATCAAGCCTGGCGCGCTGTTTCGTTTCGACGGCTCGGACGTGCGGGTCACCGGGCGCTTGAAACCGCAATATGTGCGCAACCGTTTTGCGACGCTTTCGGGTCAGATTTACACCGCGGAGGCGCTCGACGAAGTCTATCAAGGGCAGTTGCGCACCGGCCTGTTCAATCTGCTGCGCGTCAACCTCAAGCCGCAGCCGGATAACACGCTGCGGATGGAAATCGAAGCGCGCGAGGCGAAGACGCGCGAGGTCGGCTTCTCGATCGGCTACGGCACGTTCGAGGGCGCGATCGCGGGCCTGGAATTGCGCGACCGCGATCTCTTCGGCACCGGCCGGCCAATTTCGCTGATGATCGATTATTCCACGCGCACGTTTGCCGGCCAGTTGCAGTATCGCGACCCGTATTTGTTCGAGTCAAAAAACGAGTTGACGCTCACGCTCGGCGCGCAGACTCGCGATCTCGATGCCTACACGAAAACCGAGCTCAGTTTTCTCGCCGAATTGAGCCGGCCGTTTAGCAAGCAATTCCGAGTCACCGCCTTCGCGCTGGGGAAAACCGACAAGATCACAAAGCTGAACATCGATCCCGCCAACGCTGGCGCGACGAATTACAACACCACTTCGCTGGGCGTGAGCGCCGCGCTCGATTTGCGCGACAATCCGGTGGCGCCCACGCGCGGATTTGTCAGCAGCGTGAGTTTCGACGTGGCGAGCAAGGCGTTCGGCGGCGAGCTCGACTTTTACCGCGGCACGTTTCGCGCGACTTACATCTTGCCGATCACGAAACGCCAGACGCTGGCCGCCGGTTTTCGCGCCGGTTTCGTGCAGCCCTTCGGCGACACGTTTACTTCCTACGCGGGCGACCGGCTGGCGTTCCGCGACAATGATCCGAAAACGCCCGATCCGCCGCGCGTCACGATTTTCCCCATCGACGAGCGCTTCTTCATCGGCGGCGCGACGAGCGTGCGGTCGTTCGCGGAGCGGGAGCTCGGTCCGTTCGACCGCCGCAGCGGCCAACCCATCGGCGGGCAGGCTTACACAATATTTAATCTCGAATACATTTTTCCCATCATCGCCAGCTTGCAGGATTTGCGCGGCGCGGTGTTTTTCGACGCGGGCAACCTCCAGCCACGCGCGAGCCAAATCGGCTTCAGCGACGAGCGCTACGCCATCGGCGCCGGCCTGCGCTACAACCTGCCCATCGGCCCGCTGCGGCTCGACTACGGCTTCAATCCGAACCCGCGCGAGAACGAAGCGTTCGGCGCGTTTCACTTTTCGTTCGGCTTCGCGTTTTAGCGGGACTTAGCGCAACGCGTGAAATGTTCCGAATCAATGAGCAGCGCCGGTTGGCGGCTTACTGCTGCTGCTGCTGGACGCGCAAGCGCATGAAGCGTTGTGAAGTGGGCGGGCCGACAGGGTTTACATCGCCCACCGTGACGCTGAGCGCACCGGCGGCCGCGGGGGTTTCTTCGATCGAGCTGGGAGACTGGCCCGGCGAGGCCGCGGTCGCGCCGCCAGCCACACTGCGGGCGATCTCGGTCCACGAGCCAGCGAGGTCGCCCGTCGCTTCCACCACATAAGTCAGGTCGGTGAGCGCCGGATTCCGCTGGAAGGTGAGCTTGAGAAAGTTCTCCGAGCGGCTGGCGACCGGCGCACCCGGCGGCCGGCCAGCGACTCGCGGGTCGGAGCCCAAGGCATATTCCAGCAGGTATGAAAAACCGTCGCCCTCGGGGTCGGCGGCCGGCGCGCTCACGTTCGGATCGTTCAGCTCCGCTGGATTAAAATGACCGGCCAGCCAGCCGTTAAAGCCGCTGAGCGAGGGACCGTAGGCGGAGAGATCGGTCGCGTAAAACGGGAACGAGATGCCCTGCCCGTTGGCGACACCGACGATGCCGTCGCCCACGGTGGTGCCGAGGTGGGTAATCGTGATCTTCCCGTCCTGGCCGATCTCGGCCTGCGCGTTGACCACGGTGGGAAGCGTGCTGTTCGAGCGCGCGTTCTCGAAGGTGACCACGACCCGGGGCGGACTGGAAACCACCCGGTAGGAGACGGTGCCGCCGCTCGCGAGGTTGAGCGATGTCCCGAGGAGCGAAATGCGCCGCTGTCCAACTGCGAAGTGAAGGCTCGGTGAGTTGTCCGGACTGATGTCCGCGCTCTCAAAGGTCACGTTGCCAGCGGTGTTGATGTAAATTTGCGAGAACGATTTCCCGAAAATCGTGGGCGAAACACTCAGGCCGGAAATGGTCCACGAACCGCCGTTCAGGGAGCCACTCGTCAGGGGAACCGTCGCCGCTCCACCGGTCACGAGCACGGTGCCGCCGGCAGGGTTCACCGGAAAACTCGTGGCCGGATCGACCGCGCCCGCGTAGGTGGTGTCGCTGGTGGGAGTAAAGGTCAGGCGGCGGCCGTTGAGATCGAAGGGCCGCAGCGTTGCCGCCTGGGAGGAGAAGGCCTCGGTGTAAAAATCCGGTGCATCCTTGTCCACGATGTTTTGCGAGGCGACGGAGGCTTCCCCGAACTGATAGCCCGCGCCAGGATTAAAAGAGAGAATCACGTTCTCGGCTCCTTCGAAGGAGAAGTCCTCGACCGGCGTGAGGCGCAAGAATGCGCTGGTCGCGCCGGCCGGCAGAGTCAGCGTGCCCGTGCTCGTATCAGGATCAAACGTTCCGGCGGCCGGCGGAACGATGGCCACCGTGTAATCGGACGGATCGGCGTCTCCGCTTAATTTGTAGAATACAGTCAGCGCATCCGTGCCTGGCACTTCCGGACCACGCGTCACCGTGAAGTCCCCACTGGTCGGTCCAGCCTCGCGCATGGGTTGGGCCGGCGCGGTCGCGGTGAGGATGGCGCCGCGCAAAGTGCCGGTAAAATCAAGGCCGCTGCTGTTTCCCGTGATGGTGACAGGATTGCTGAAATGCGCGGCGGCGGTGTTGCCGGTGAAGGTCGCCCGCCGGCAGTAAAGGTCGCGGGCGAGCCGACGGTCACGGTGACGAAGCGGGCGGCGCTTTGCCCCTTTATGTCCGAGACGACGCAGCGCACCACATAATTGCCGGCTGTCGTCCACGATGCGCTGGCCGCGGCGGCGTTGGGCCCAAGGACGCCGTTGCCGAAGTCCCAGGCGTAGGCCAGGTCATCGCCGTCAGGATCGGATGCGGCAGCCGTGAACGTCACCGCTTGGTTGACCGCCGCGGTCGTAGCGGAAGCGCTGAGCGCCAGCGCTGGCGGCCGATTGCCGGGAAATTTTCCGCGGTGAATGACCACATCGATGCTGGGCGGCGAAGTGGAGGCGTTGCGCGCGATCGGCGTGATGTGAATGCCCGCCGAGGAATCAGAAAAAGTGCGCCCGATGACCAGCGCCGCTTCGGACGAGCCCGTCGTATCGACCGGAATGGCGTCGAGCAATTCGGTGCCGCCGTTGGAAGCGGCCCACGGACTCCAGTGCAGAAGGATTCCGTTCGAGATGGCTGCGCTGCCCGGCCATTGGATGCGATGCTCAAGCCAGTAGAAACGCAGGGCGTCTTTTTGCGTCCGCACCGCCAGAGTCTGGCCGGGTGCAAGCGTGCTCTGGTCGAAGGCGAAGAGGCGGTAAGTGCCGGACGCGGTGGCAGTCTCCACGTTGCCATTGGGCAGCCAGCCGATGAGCCAGCGCTGGCAGGCGTTGAACGCATTGGTGCCGCCGTTGGCGGTGCCCATCGTGTCGTAACTGTCGCCGTATTCCGAATGCGTGCCCGTGCCGATGACCGTGTCGTCCGTGGTCACCCAAAGGCCGGAATGGAACAGGCCGAGATTATGGCCCCACTCGTGGCAGGCAGAGCCGGTATTGGAGGTTTCCAGCCAGAGGCCGCGCTCACCGACAAATGCTTGCGACACTCCGTAAATGGGCGCGTAACGAAGCCACTCGAAATCGTAGTCCAGATAGTTGTAGCCAGCGGCGGCAGCAGCAGCGCGCGCGTCCTGGAGCAAGCTATACGGATCACGCGCCGACCGATAGGCTGCCTTGGTCTTTGGCATGGTGATCAGCACCGGCGTGACAACCGAGTTCGCGAGGTCGATGCGAGTCGCGCCGTAGGAGTTCTCCGCAATAAAAGCGTCCGTTTCCGCCAGCATTGCCTGACCGGTGGCAACGGACATCGGCTCCGCCGGCGCATCGGAGAAATTCAAGCGAACCAGCAGGATTTTTTTGAGGCCTTGGTTATAGGAATTGTCGGGCGCGGGTGGTGATCCCGCAGTCTCGACCAGATGAGCCAGATGTCCCGCGCCGCAGAAAAAATGGACCACCCCTCCGATCTCCGCGGCCTGGTTCTCCTCGATCGCCTTGCCCTGGCGCGCCGCGGCCACCGTCTTGCCGGAGACCGGGCAGGTCTCGGCGACAGGCGTGCCTGCGAGAATCTTTTCACCCGCCGCCAGCACGCGCACCGGGCTTTCCGCGACGGCAAGATGATCGTCGAGCGCGATGCCATTCAACGCCAGGTTGTCCGCCGTCGGTTGCCGCAGGCGGGCGCCGAAAACATGCGCCTGGTAGGTGCGGCCAGGGGTCACGAATTCTCTGCGGATTGCCGGCGCGCTGCTGCCACCCGACTCGGATAATGTTGCCACCACGCGGAAACTTCCCCGCGCATTCACCGGCTGCTCCAAC
Source organism: uncultured Chthoniobacterales bacterium (assembly GCA_964246635.1). Lineage (GTDB taxonomy): Bacteria > Verrucomicrobiota > Verrucomicrobiia > Chthoniobacterales > SZAS-18 > JAFAXH01. The sequence continues at coordinate 15,216 of CAXTRS010000022.1, forward strand.
AAAGCGACCACCTCAGCCGGAAGCCGCTGACGCGCCAGCGGCGACACCGCTTCGGCCAACGCGCGCCTGGGATCGGAAATCATCAGCGCTGCCATGCTCTGGCGGCGCGCTTTCGCCAGCTCGACGCCTCGCGTCAACGCTTCCGGCGCGACGATGCTGCCGGGCGCGAGCGCGGCGTCCATCCAACTGTGGAAGTCCACGATGGCCGGTGCGGACGGCTGGGTTTCAACCGGCGCTTTCGTTTCCGTCGCGGCGGTTGCTGGGTGAGAGGTCGCTCCAGCGCCCGAAGAACTTTCGGCGGCGTTCGGAGAACGCTCGGCGTCTGTTCGTGCCGAGCCTGACGGCTGCTGTGCATCGAGCGCTGGCCTGACCCAGCCTGCGAGTAAAATCAGCAGCGCGGCGCCCAACGCGGCGGCGCCGAGCAAGATGAGACGAGGGGAAAAACGCATGTCTCGGAATCAAGCCTGGGTGCGAGCGTGGTTGGAATTGTGCGGCTGGACGGCTGATTTTCAATCTGCGTTTGGTAACAGTTTAGTGGGGAAATTCCTGCCGCCATATTCCGCGGAGGTCGAGAATCCCGGTTTTCCAGGAGTCGAAAAACTGATGTCGCCGCAGGCGCTTCAGGAAGCAGACCTGAACAAGTTGACGCCTGAAGAGTCGCGTCGCGGGACCATTCAAGGGCTAACATGGACACAGCCGATTCGTGCTGGAGAACGGCCAGGACTGGGCGCAATCGCAGCAAGTCAGCGCCGCTGGTCCGCCGATCGATTCACTGCCGATTATTCTCGTAAAAGCCGGCTGGGCCGCCGCATGAACATCCTCGGCGGCGGCAACATTCGCGTCTCACGCTTTACGCACGGTCGCCGGAAAAAACGCCGAACTTGCGGAACTTGGCGTAGCGCGCTTTTACCAGCTCGTCAGGCGTCAGAGCGGTCAGCTCGCGCAACTGACCGAGCACCGCGGATTTCAATGCTTCCGCCGCGGTTTCGTGATCGTGGTGCGCGCCCCCGAGCGGCTCGGGAATCACTTCGTCCACCATGCCAAATTCCTTTAGCTCGCGCGCGCCGAGCTTGAGCGCCTCCGCGGCTTCGGGCGCGTGCTGGCGGTGTTTCCACAAGATCGCCGCCGCGCCCTCGGGGCTGATGACGGAGTAATAGGCGTTTTCAAAAATCAGCACGCGATCCGCGACGCCGATGCCGAGCGCGCCGCCGCTGCCGCCCTCCCCGATGACCACCGCGACCGTCGGCGTGCGCAGCACCATCATCTCGCGCAAATTCACCGCGATGCTTTCAGAAACGTGCCGCTCCTCTGCGCCCACGCCAGGGTAAGCCCCGGGTGTGTCAATGAGCGACACCACGGGCAGCCCAAACTTTTCCGCCAGCCGCATGAGCCGCAGCGCCTTGCGATACCCTTCCGGGTGAGCGCTGCCGAAGTTGCGCCGGATGTTTTCCTTCGTATCACGCCCCTTCTGTTGCGTGACAATCACACAACGAAACTCGCCGATCGTCGCCAAGCCGCCGGGCATCGCGCGATCATCGGCAAACAGCCGGTCGCCGTGCAGCTCGACAAACTCGCTGAACACCAGCCGCAAGTAATCCAGCGCATACGGCCGCGCCGGATGCCGGGCGATCTGCACCCGCTGCCACGCGCTCAGGTTTTGATAAATGTTGCGCCGCGTTTTCTCGATCCGCTCGGCGATGCGCCGCACCTCGGGATCGACATTCACTTCCTGCCCGTGCAAGTGGCGTTTGAGGTCTTCGAGCTTGCGTTCGAGCTCGATGAGCGGCTTCTCAAATTCCAGGGGCGCGGCGGTCATGAAGAAAGGGCTAAGGGCTAAAGGCTAAGGGCTAAAAAGGGGAATGCAAATCGGCTTCGACGCAACGCGTGACTCAGAAATTTTTTAGCCCTTAGCCCCTGGCCCTTAGCCCTTTTATTCCGTGCTGATCGACACCGGGGTGCCGACGCTTACGAGGGTCTGAAGTTCCTCGGCGTCGCTCGCTGTCAGGCCGACACCACCGGCGGGGGCTTTCTCGCCCGAAACAGGGTCGTCGGGTTCGCCGAAAATCGTGTAGGCAGGCTGGCCGACAAACGAGGTCGCGCGAATGCTGCCCGCAAATTCCTTGCTGGCGAACGCCACGCGCAGACCGTTCTTGAACGCCATTTTCTCGAAGACTTTGGTTTTGACCTCGAAGTTTTTTTTGGCTGGGGCCTTGAGCGTTTTGATCGGGTAGGATTTGAAGAACTGGCCGCGGTTGCGCAGGATCGCCTTCTTGTCGGCGAGATGGATTTCCAAGGCGGTGTCGAGCTGGGGGACTTGCAGCTTCTGGCCGATTTTGAGGTTGATGGTGTCCAAATTGTTGGCGCGAAAGATCAACTCCGGGTTGCTCTTCAGGTGCCGCGACACTTTGTCGAGGTTGTCGCCGCTGCGGACGAGGTATTCGATCTTGCCCGGGCCTGGGAGCCCGTTGAGCACGTCTTCGACGTTCATGCTGCCGATGATGGTCTCGGCCTCGTTGCGATGGGAGCTGTCGGGAAAACGGTCGAGCATGGCGAGCAGCGCCTCGCGGGCTTCGGGCAGCTTGCGCTCGCGCCGCAGCGCGCGCGCTTTCTCGAAGTCGGGCGTGCTCGGGTCGGGCGTGGGCTGGCCGGGAGCGCTGCCGCGCGCGATGAGTTGGGCATCCTGCTGCGCCGGGCGATAGACCAGGAAGTAATAAGAGCCCGCCGCGCCGCCGCCGATCAGCGCGAGCAGAAACAGGATGACGAGAACTTTGAAAACTCTCATGCTCACAGAAGCCCACGCCGGCGCAGGTCGCCGAGGTTGCCCTCGGCGGAGTTGCCGATGAGGTCGATGGTGAATTTGAGCAGACAAACTTCCCACGCATCGTCCACGCCCTGGACGACGGCGCAGAGCGGATCGTCCGCCGTCTCGGCGGCTTCGCGCAGGCGTTCGGAAACGCGCTCCATGCCCTCGCCCTGAATCACGGTTTCCGTCACCGCGGAGCGGCGGAAGCTGAAGCCGTAGCGCAACGCGGTAGGCAAGGCTTTGTTGCCGGCAGGATGCAGCCGCGCTCGCTCGCTGAGCTGCTCGGCAAACTCGCGCGCCCGCTCGCCGAAGCCCTCGAGCAGCAGCCGGGCGAGCCGCTCGGGCGCGAGCACTTGGGGCCGCTCGGCATGGACGCTGCCAGCGCGGATGCGCACATCCGTGGCGCGGTCCATCAGCTCGCTCACCAGTTGAAAACGAAACGTCGTGCTGCCAAAAGTGGCGATGCGCCCGCGCGGCGCGACGATGAGCCGGGTATTTTCCAGCGCGTATTCAAAGTCGTCGGCGGAAGGGAGAAACATGAATGGGGCGTGACGCGGAACGCGCGCGCAGCCTAGACGGTTTTCGGTTTGGCGGCAAGAAACGAGGCGACGCGGTATCCGCGCTCGATGAACGCCATACGCACAAACGGAAACCGGATTTTCCAAAGGCAATGGGCGGTCATAGACCGCCGCTACAGCGCACAGAGCGCCGAGACGCAAAAAGGGACGCCCCCCTTTCGGGTGGGAAGCGTCCCTCTTTCCACAGCCCGCTGCCAGCGGACGCGTGGCCGCGCAGCCCTGACTTCAGGCCTTCTGCGACTTTTCCTTCACGTAGTCGATGACGTTGCCGACGGTCTGCAACTTTTCGGCGTCCTCGTCCGGCACTTCGATGGAAAATTCTTCTTCAAAAGCCATCACCAGCTCGACGGTGTCGAGCGAATCGGCGCCGAGGTCTTCGATGAAGGAAGCCTGCGGGGTGACCTGCTCGGGATTAACGCCGAGCTGCTCGACGATGATGTCCTTCACTTTTTCTTCGATCGGTTTGTCTGCCATAAATGGGTTGGGTAAGCGAAAGCGGGATGCGTGAGAGAGAACCCGCGACGAGCAGCGGAGGGTCGGCAGCCCGCGGGCGGAGGTGAATGCCGTTCTGTAATGAGGGAGCCGGCCTTGCGCAACAATTAATTTTCCCCGTTTTCGTCACGGGAAGAACGCTCGCGCGCGGCCCAGCACCCTTGCGCGCTCGGAGGGATGTGGGATGCTTCCCGGTTCGTCCGCGTCCGGGTGTCCCCGGCGCAGGCGAGGTTCTTTCCTGTGCCGCCTGCCTCACGCCGCGATGACCTCGGCGCCCGGCCGCGGGCAGATCCTTTTTCGTTTTTCCCACGCTTCATCTTCTTCGCTTCCCGCCCTCATGCCTGCTGATCCCAACGAGACGCCAGCGTTCAACCTCGACGAGCTGAAATTCCTCCCCGCCTGGATGAAGGAGGAGCCGGGCGCGCCACCGAAATATCGGGAGTATCGCGACGAGCCGGAGCGGCCCCGTCGCCCCGACGAGTATCGCCGCCCGGGTCCGCCGCGCGGCGATCGGGATCGCGACCGCGATCGCCGTCCCGCGGGTCCCGGAGGCTACCGGGCGCGTCCGGGTGGCGGACGTGACGGCGGCGGATTCTCCAATCGCGGTCCGCGGCCCGGCGGAGGTCACCGCGCTGAGGGAGATCGTCGCGGCCAACCGTCGCGCGATGCACGGCCCGGCGATCGCAACGGCGGGGGCCGTCCGCACCACGACGAACGCGATGCGCGCGGGCCTGCCCCGGCGCCCGTGCAGCCCGCGCCGGTGCGGGTCGAGTTCCTGCCCGATCCGCGCGGCTTGGCGAGCATTGCGAAACAGATTCGCGCGTCGCATCTCGCCTATCCCTTGTTCGGGATGGCGCGCATGTTTCTCAGCCGACCCGAGCGGCACCGTGTGCGCCTGAGCGCGGATGGCGGTCCGACGAAGAAGGAAGAAGCCAACGGCAACGGCGCGAAAGGCGCACCGACGCCGACGGCGATCACGCTTTTTCAACTCGGTGAGGACGGGCCGGTGGCGCTCGACAAAACGGCGCTGGAGCGGCTCGCGTTCGAGCGCTTCCGCGATCAGTATTACAAGGCGGAGACGATCCAGAAGGACCCGCCGAAGGGCAACTTCACCAACGTCGCCCGCGAGCGGCTTTCCGGCACGCTGCTGGGGCCGACCAATCATCACGCCTACCAGACGAATTTGCGCGCGCTCTACGACAGCCGCTTCAGCCGGAGGATGAGCTTCGAGCAATACCGCCGCGGCGTCGAAGTGGTCAGCGACCCCGCGCTGGTCGAGCGCTGGAAAGAAGAAACGCGCACGACCACGGTGTTCACGGTGCGTTCGCCCGAGTCGGCGGCAACGCCTGCACCCGCGCCGCCGAGCCTCGAAACGCAGCCGGCTTCTGAAACTGCTGCCGTCGGGACGGCTCCGTCCGAGGCAGGCACGCCGAACAGCGAGGAATCGCCTGCCGCACCCGCGGCGGCTGAGGCGGCTCCAGCGCCCGAGCCACCAGCCGAAGCTTCGCCGCAGGAAAACTCGCCGGCTTCGCCGCCGCCGCTCGTGCTGCAATCGCTCGCCGAAGCGCGGCAACATTTTCGCGAGCACTATTTCGAGGCGTTGGTGCGCAGCGGCGCCAGCTTCGAGCTGCCCGGTGAAGTCGCGCGCAATTTGCCCGAGCCTGGATTAGTGCTCGCCATCCGCCTGGCGCACGACCGCGAAATCAAATATCCCGGCGGGCTCGTCCAGCCGCTGCGCGCCGGTTTGCAAAACACCGGCCTGCACGTCTTCAAGCATCGCAAGCGCGTGGTCTATGTTTCCATCGCGCGACCGACCCTGTTCCAAGGCGGCGACAGCGCGGTCTCGGAAACCGTGGCTGCGATTCTCGACGCCGTGACCAAGCATCCGCTCTGCACCCGCAAGCAACTGGCCGAGCACGTCCTCGCGCAACGCTTCGGCGGCACGACCGCGACGAATGCGTTTTCCGAACCTGGCGCGCCCACGGCCGCAGTCGAAGGCGCAAAACCGGACGAAGCAGCCGCGCCGTCGTCCGCGACCGACGTTGCCGCTGCTCCGACGCCATCGCCGGAAACCGCCACCACCGAAACTGCCGCCTCGGACGCCGCGCCGCCGGCTGCTTCGCAGGATGCCGCGCTGGCCAAAGCCAAAGCCGGGTTGGCGGCCGACCTGCGCTATCTCGTGCAAGCCGGTCACATCATCGAGTTTCACAACGGAACGTTCGACCTGCCGCTCTCGCCCAAGCCGAAAGAGCCGCCGGCTGCGCCGACTGCCGCTGGCACCGGTGCCGTGGCGACTCCCGAGGAGACGCCAGCGTCGGCAAGGTCGGAACCCACTGCGCTTGGCAATGAAGAGCCGGCTGCCGCTCCAGCGCCCGAGTCGGAGGCCGCGCCTTCCGCGCCGCCCAACTTACCCGCCGCGGAGGCCGAGGTGCTCAACATCGCCACCCCTGAATTGAGTCAGCCTGATCACTCCTCACCTCAGACCGAGGCGACGCCAACGACGAATGCGGCGCCCGCATCGGAGGAACCGCTCCCGGTCTGGGAAGAGCCGCCGATGAACCGCGAGGATGAGACTGCGACAACGCCCGCGCCGGCCCACGAGCCGGTCGCGGAAGCGGCGCCGCAACCCGAAGGCGAGCAAGACCGCCCGCAGATTTCGCCGTGAGCCGTTTTGATCCCAATATCGGGCGGGAAGGTCGCTTGCTGCGCGGGTTCGCGGGCGGCGTCCTGCTGCTCTGTGCCGTGCTGCTCTACGTGCAGGAATTCATTTGGTGGGTGCCGCTGGTTGCCGCCGTCGCGGGACTGTTTGTGCTGTTTGAAGCCGCGCGCGGCTGGTGCTTTCTGCGCGCGCTCGGAATCAAGACGTGGTGCTGAGCTAAGAAGCGATGCCGGCGCCGTGCGTGTTTCGCCGATCCGTCGTGCTCGACGCCGCGCCTGAGACGGTCTTTCGATTTCACGAAGACCCGCGGAACCTTCGCCGCATCTCGCCGCCGTTCGTCACGGCCAGGATTCTGCGTGCCGGCAGCCGGGCGCGCGTGAACGAAGAATTCGAGCTTGAGCTCGGGCTCATCGGTGTCGCGCTGACGCGCTGGCTCGGAGTCTGGCGCGAGGCCGAGCCGGCACGCCGGCTGGTCGATGAAGCGCGCCGCAGTCCGTTCGCGTTTTTTCGGCACCAACACGAATTTGAGCCAGTCAGCCGCGAACCAGGCGGATCGCCGCGGACCCGGATGACCGACCTCGTCACCTATCGGCTGCCCGGCGGTTCCATCGGAAAACTGCTCGGTGAAACCGCCGTCCGCGCGCTCCTCGTGCTCGCGTTCGCCGACCGTCATCGCCGCACCCAACGCTGGGCAATCGAGGCGGTGGCTTCAGACCTCGTCGAATAAGACGACGCGCTCGCCCGGGATTTCGCCGTTCTCGCGCGCGGCGTGTTCCTGAATGATGGCGAGGAAAAACGGCAGGTAGCGTTCGGCCTTCACCTCGCCGACACCGCGAATGCGCCGTGCGGCCTCGACGGTTTGCGGCTTGAGGCTGGCGAAACACTTCAAGGTGGCGTCGGGAAAAATCGTGTAGGCCGGCAGGTTGCGCTCGCGCGCCAGCTCGAAGCGTTTCTTTTTCAGCGCGGCGAAGAGCATGGCGTCGATGTTCTCAGCGTCCGGCTCGAACGCCGGCGTGCCCCGCGCTTTCGCCGCCTTGCGCTCGCTGCTCTTGCCCGCGGTCGGATAATGCCCTGAGCGCGCACGCTCCGGCCAGGAAAGCTCGACCGTCCCTTTGCCGCGCATCACGGCGTCGCCGAGCGGCGTGAGGGTAAGCAGTTGATACTCGTTGCCGTCGAAACCGGTGCGCCGATCCTGCACGACGAGCGCGGCGGCGAGCAACTCGCGGAAGAGTTCGTTGACGTAGCTCGTGCCCTCGTTTTTCAAGATGCCGTGCGTGGAGAGCTGATCGAGCCGGGCGTCGAGAATCGGCTGCGAGCGGCTGCCGAGCAAGGTCTGGATAATGCGGCCTTTGCCGAAGCGGCCCTGCCAGCCGCCTTCGCTCGATTTGCCGCTCATGCGCGCGACGCCGCTGAGCGCTTTGCGCACAAGTGTGAGCTCTTCCTCCGTGCCCTCGCGCCGGCCGTAGCGCGCGGTGTCGGCACAGATGTCGCAGTTGCCGCAGCGCTCCGGTTCCTTCTCGCCGAAGTAACGCAGGATCGCTTCCTGGCGGCAGACCCTGCCGTAGGCGAGCTCGAGGATCGTCTTCAGTTTCGCGCGGTCGCGCCGCTCTTTTTCTTCCAACCCAGCCCAGTCCAGGCGCACGTCGTGCCGGCGGGCGTCGGGCTTTAGGATGCGCGTGCCGCGCGTGCGCTCGCCGGCCAGGTCAAAGCGGTCGATGTAATCGGCGCGGTTGAGAATGCTCAGCGCACTCGAAACGGCCATTTCGTTGCCGGCGTCGCTGGCGTTCGTGACGTCCGCGACGCGCTGGGCGATCTCGCGAATCGGCAGCGTGACTTCGTGCTGGTTGTCCGCCGCGCGACGCAAGACCTCGAAAGTCTGGAGAATCGTTTCGCGGCTCGGATTCGAGCCTTCGATGAAAAATTCCTGCACGCGCGTGTCGGCGTAGTTGAAGAACAACTCGCAAACGCTCGGCTCGCCGTCGCGTCCCGCGCGGCCGGCCTCCTGATAATACGCTTCGACGCTGCCGGGCACCTCGAAGTGCGCGACGAACCGGATGTCCGGCCGGTCGATGCCCATGCCGAAGGCGTTCGTCGCCACGGCCACGTCGGCTTTGCGCGAGATGAATTGATTTTGCGCCAGCTCGCGCTCGGCGTCGGAAAGTCCGCCGTGATACGCGATCATCTTGATTCCCCAACCCGCGAGCGTCGCGGCCACCGCCTCGACCCGTTTGCGGGTCGCGCAATAGACAATGCCGGTCTTGTGCTCGCGGACC
>CAXTRS010000023.1:0-23146 GCA_964246635.1 uncultured Chthoniobacterales bacterium
GCCGTGCTGACTTTCATCTGGGGCTGTTTCGCTGGCCCGCCGCGCGCGAATGGCTAACTCTACTGCCGGGCTGCCATCCACAGACTTGGATGTTACACTCCCCCGCAAAGCTCCATGATCCTCATCACGATCATCGTTTCCGTGCTGGTCGGCCTGCTCATCTTAGGAGGCAGCATTTGGCTTTCCGTGGCCGGAAAGATCAGCTCTCAGGTCCTTGGCGTGCTCGTCTTCGGCGCGATTGGCGCTGAGTGCCTGGGAGCCGGTGGCGTGACCGCCTGGGACCGTTTCCGGTTCGGGCAAAGGGCCGAGTCCGCTTGGGGAGAAGTGGTCACTGACGGGGCGAGCCAGTATCGGAATTCATACGGGCAATGGGTCACCTCGCACGCGCCGCGTGTGCGCTTTGTCACCGCGCAGGGGCAGGCCGTCGAGTTCATCGGCCCGGTGACCAGCAACTTCAAGCTCTATGAGAAAGGCGCGCAGGTGGAGGTGCTCTATCTGCCCAAGGAGCCGCAGAACGCCCGCATCAGGAGATTCGACATGGTGTGGCTGGTGGCAGCCGTATTGTTCGTCCTCGGCGGAGTGTTCGGCGGCATTGCCTGGCGCGTTTTCGACAACAAAGAGAACGCCTAGAACGTGGGCGGCCTGTGGCCCGTTTCGGTCCGCGGCAGGCCAAGAACAACCGCACCCCGTCCCAAGGCTGATTGGGCTACCGCGCGCTCTGCCCGACGTCGCGGCGCGATTGCCATCGGCCCGCTGACTGCGGAATCCCGTCCGTTTCGCGGATGGGTATTAGTTTCTAAGTAAATGACAGCAGGAGGATCATCGGCGAGGCCGAGCGATGGCAAAACCATCCTCTCTGGCCGCGGCTGCCACACCGTGCTGCGCACGTTGCGGCAGAGCGCGCATTGTCAAAAACGGCAAGGCGTCATCTCTTGAGCGATTAACGAATAACCACTAACGCGTCCTCGAGTGAATCTCTTTAACTTCCTTTGCAGACATTTGATGCGTTTTGATAATCTCCCAGGCGCCACCGTCATCGAACTTGAGGGTTAAAAGAAGATCAGTTCCAAAACCGAAACCTGCATACTCTCCATTGCTTCGGTGCGCTACCTCTGACATCGCAGCATAAACGATCAGCGTGCTCGCATTGATCCACTTCTGCGGCTCGACCGTCCATGATGTCATATGAAGAAAGGTCTTTTTCGGCATGCCTTTTTTCTTGGCTTGCGCTTCGATAACCTTACCGGCCCGATCCATAATGTCATCACCGTTGCCGAGCGCATCGCCCATTTCCCAACTACCGTTGCGCAATTGATAAACCAAAGTCGAATTGCCTTTCCCTCCGGCGCAAGTGACGGCGAATCGCCTTGAATCCGGCGCCCAAACCAGTGGCGAAAAGTCACCTTTAACGTTGCCCGAGAATTCGAGCGTCACTTCGTTTGTAGCAGTCTTGACCAGTTTTGACGCGTCGCCCCCGACATACCGCCATTGCTTATCCGGAGAAACCGAGGTCGGCGTCGATGTGGGGGTTGGAGTTTGCGAGAAGACAGATCCTGCAGCGGAAAGCTCGAGGAAAATTAAAACATAGATAATCGCGGCAAGTGTAGGCTTCATCGGCTTGTAGCAGGTAAGTATGCGAACATCTCTATTTGTCTTCACCAAGTCAACGTGCAACTACATCTGCCGGAGCCAAGCTCAGCGACAGGCCCTGAAGGTTGGGTTATTGCTTTCACAAGCACGGTGTGGAGCGCGTCGGCGGGTTGGAAGTCCAGTTTAGCGGGTTCGGCGGCTCGCAAAGTTGAGGCAGTGGCGATCGTTACGAATAGGAAGGCAACCGCGGAGGTAAGGGTGCAGTGGAGGTTGATTTTAATGAGTTCACAGGTTCAGGGCAATGGAACAATGAGAGATACGGGCAACAACTAACGAACAGAGATAGGCGTCGGCTTGACTGATTCGAAGTGGAACTTGTCACCGAGGAGTAGTTCGCAAATGCCGTCGCCGTAAAAGTCGAAGGAGTAGCGCCGTGGGCCACTGCTTTTGTCCGCTGGTCCGTCATCGTCGCCGGTCAGCTCCCCGTAGTTTTTCAGGGCGGCCGGCAGATTCTGGCCGAGGCGATGGAACTGCGAATGTTGCCGCAGGATAAATCGCGTGGCGCTTAACCACTTTACCGTGCGGGAGTCGGTGGTGCGTTGCGCGTCATCGAGCACCTTGGAGCTTTCAACCGCCGATAACACGTCCAAGGGTCCGGTCACGGGATAGGCTCGCCGGTTTTCGACGCGATAGACCAAGGTTTCCGTGACCTGCCGATCCACCCGGTAGGTGATCGTCACATGACGCGAGTCCGGTGCCCAAGCGGCAATGATGGATTCTGCGCCAGTGTCAAGAGCACCGCCGAACTCCTCCAGTGGTCCGATCCGAGCCTTCGATTTGCCGTCCACCAAGAAAAGGCGAAAGCGTCGGCTGTCGCCTTTGCCGGTGATTCCAGCTGCGATGGCCAGTTGCCGGTCGGGAGCGATGCCGTGGTCGATGACCAGTGTTTCTCCGGATTTATATTCGTGGAGGTCCGTGCCTTGGACGGGGTCGGGAACGGTGAGGAGACAGCCCACGATGCAGAGCGCAACGAGGAAGGTAGAGGAGTTTGTGGTTTTCATCGATTGTCCAGCTGGGATCACGGAAGCTTTACCAACCGGCTGCTCCAAATGGCGCCGGTGTATCGGCCCTGCTCATAGTTCACTTGCACTCGGTCACCCACTTTGAGCGATTTCCACATCTCGGGGGTAACCTCAACTTGGGTGCGCAGCCGGTTGCTCATCATGACGTGGATCAGCCAGCGTTCGTGGTCCAACTGCCGCTCGTTGGTTAACGGAGTGCCGTCCTTCGGGGCAGCGGCGACAGAGTCTTTGGCGGTTACTTCCGCGCGCTGCGTTTTCTTGTCACAACCGGCCAGCGTTAGGAACATAACCAGAGCAAGAGCCAAGCTGAACAGCCGGCGTGCCGGTAACAGACCAGGGAGAAGAGCAGAGCCCGACGTTTGGATTTGCATAAACATAGATGAAGGTGGAGAGCTGTTGGCTAGAGCGTGTTCTTAACTTTTAGCGCTTGGTGTAGCGTGATTGATGGCGAACCGTCGAGCAACTTATCCGAGCGATGTATCCGCTGAGGAGTGGGCGTTCGTCGCTCCTTACCTGTGCCTGCTGAAAGAGGACGCTCCGCAGCGCGAACATTCCTTGCGCGAAGTCTTCAACGCGTTGCGCTGGCTGGCGCGGGCCGGCGCGCCCTGGCGGCTTTTGCCCCATGATTTTCCCTCTTGGCGGGTGGTCTACCAGCAGAGCCAGCGCTGGATGAGGGCCGGCGTCTTCGAGGCCATCGTCGCCGACGTGCGCAAGCTCCTGCGCCGGCTGGCCGGCCGGCCCTTGCAGCCGAGCGCCATCGTGCTCGATGCCCGCACGCTCCAAAGCAGCGTGGAGAGCGGACCCAGGGCGGGCTACGACGGGCACAAGAAAAAACCGGGCAGCAAGGTGCCTCTGGCCGTGGACACGCTGGGCCATCTTCTGGCCGCGCGCCTGACTGCGGCCAGCGAGCAGGAGCGCGCCCAAGTCGCCGCGCTGTGCGCCGAGGTGCAGGCGCTCACCGGCCAGAGCGTCGAGCTGGCTTACGTCGATGGAGGCTACACGGGAGAGGAGCCGGCCGGACAAGCCGCCGTCCACGGCATCGCGCTCGAAGTGGTCAAACACGCGGAGGCCAAGCGCGGTTTCGTGCTCCTGCCCCGCAGATGGGTGGGGGAACGGTCGTTCGCTTGGACGGCGCGCTTTCGCCGTCTCGCCCGCGACTACGAGCGGCTGCCCGCCACGCTCGCCGGACTCCACTTCCTGGTTTTCACTTGTCTCTTGCTCGGCAGACTGTTTGCCACTGCCACGAACTAGAAAAGTTAAGAACACGCTCTACGCGCCCACTACCCAGGCATCACTTGTCCACTGCTCGCTAACGGTGCCGAGGGCACCTTCCCGTTGCTGGACAGGCAGTGTCTTTGCTTGGGTGGGCATTGGCTTGAGGATTATGGGGAACGCAGAGTTGGGTCAATATGGAAGGGGCAGCAGAGCTTGACGCCGGGCTCGGATTGCGGGGGCTGCGGTCGCCTTCGTGGCCTCTAGGCTCCTTTTCTCCAATCGACGCGACCCTTTTTCTGCCTTTTCATTGCTAATGTATGCTGTTAGACTAGTTGACGAAAATTGCTATGTCTGCTGCCAACGAAAACGACTTCCCGGTTCGACTGGGCCGCAAGATCCAAGGTGACGAGAACACCAGCGAAGTCTGGCCAAGTTTCTCGACGCTTTACGAGATGGAAGAGGACGCCGAGGTGAGCGGTCGCTTCGCACGGAACAAAAATTTGATCGTCTGCCCACATTGCGGCCTGCCCCTTTGGATCACTCGTGACGAGACGACCTTCCGCACCTATCGTTGCACGAACTGTGACAGTCTTTGCTACTAGCCACACCGGACACTTGCACTATTCGAGTGCTGCGCATTCGGGACACTGCTGGTCGTGTGCAAAAGGCACAAATACAATGCCGCGGCGCCACTGCTAACTCTTGGCGGCTTCTGCCTCCGTGAGTTGAGATTTCGCAAACGTCGGGCAATTGAGTTCCAGCTCATCAGCGTTGGCGCTTCGAGGCTGTTTGCCCAGATTCACGGATAAGTTGCTGTCACAATCGTGAAGGTGGCCTCCTGAGCGAGGTCGGTGCCTTTGGCGCGAGTGCAACTACAGCCCAAAACCGTCTTTCCTCCCGGTTCAAGGAGAAACATACGGTGTTTCGGATAATGCCCTGGACTGGGCAGCTTGCCGAGGTCGGGGCCCGGATCGGCCAAAACAACTGCCCGGATCGTTCGTTCCGGGTGGGTGTTGTGCAAGACCACTTCAATGCCGCAGCCGCAGGGCCCGCCGACCTCAAGTTGAAGCCACTCTTTTGGCTCATCGGCTGATGCCACGCGAAGCGAGAAGACAACAAAAAGTGCGAGCACCAAACAGCGGAGGGCGGCGCGGCTGCTAAAAGGACTTGTCATGCGGTGAATCTGTGGGATCCGTCGATCGGTTCTACGCCTGCCTAGTATAAATCTCCAGTTCCTGCCTGCCTATAAAATCCTACTCCTTACGGTGCCGCAGGATACGTTGGCCGACCGTGCCCGAGGAGTTCGCCGTGAAGCCTTCGTTGCCGAGGACCCGAGTTGACAGAAACTTGGAAGGAGGTGAGTCGCTGCCAAGTGATATTCATGTATTCGGGTTCCATTGTTGCCGAATCTGATTTTGCAAACTTGAGCGTCAAGACATCGGTGTCTTCAACGGCCGCGTGCCAGAGCCCGAATGCAGGGGCCGGGTCGCTCGACTGCACTGGCTCTAGCTCGAATATTAATCCTTCCGACTGAGGCATCACGCCATTACCTCGTCGTGATGCTTGGGTCTAGTGGATAGCGACAGTCGCCCCGCGCGGTTTGCCAGTGCTTTTGAGCAGAGCGTCCGCGATCTTTATAAAGCAGTCGCAACGGTCCTCGGGATCTAAAGCCATGCCCACACCTCCAATACTCGCTTCGGCTCCGGGCTGATCCCCAGCCCGAGCCTGCGCCAAGGCGATGGCGCAAAACACGGCGGCCTTGTCGGAAGGAGCTCCTTTGATGGCCTCGGCCGTGCCCCTTGCTCCTGCCAAGTCGCCGGCCTCGGCTTGCGCTTGACCTATGGCACTCAACACTTTGTTTTTGAAGTAGCTATCCGAGATGGAAGTCGCCCAGGTTTTCGCCGCCAGCGAGTCGCCGACGCGCACTTGTGCCTCTGCGATGGCGCGGACCAAGTCGTCCTTTCCACTCCCCTTCCCCATCACCTCTGCCGTGCTCTTGGCTCCTGCAATATCTCCGGATCGAGCTTGGAGTTCGCCGATTACACGCAGCGCTTTGGCCTGCAGAGAAGGTTCTGGCATCGCGGCGACGAGCGCTGCAACCTTTCCCAACATCTCGCGACCACCGCGGCTCATCGGTTGCTTATCGGCAGCATCGACTTGAGCTGCCAATTCTTTGTTCGGCGAAGCCGGCCCAATCTGGATGGCGACGTCCTTGGCAGCTTCAAAGTCGCCGACTCGCCCCATTGTCTCGACGATATAGAGTAGTGTGGTGGCTCTTTCGGCCGGGTTTTTATTAGCGTCAGCTACGCTTTTTGCCTGAGCGAGCGTCCCACGGGCGCCGACGACATTTCCAACAGCGATTTCTGCTCCAGCAATATCGACCAAGGCTTTCGCTTTGATTTCTAGCTCATTGTCGCCAATTTCGGCTGCACTGGCCTTGGCGCCGGGCATGTCGCCGGCTTGCGCCTGCGCCTCCGCGACCGCGCGCAGGCGACCGGCTCTTTCGGAAGAATCGCTGCTGGCTTGCGCGGTGCTCTTTGCCCCTGCCACGTCGCCGGCAAGAACTTGGGCCTTGGCAATCTCGCGGAAGTGCAGAATTTTGAGGAAACCTTCCGAGGCCGGTATCGTTTCTGCGACGGATTTAGCCTGAGCAAAGGTTTTGCGGCTGCTTTCCGCGTCACCCGCCTTCGCCTGAGCGAGGGCAATGGCGCGCAACCCTCCGACTCGGTAGCGGGGTATTCTCTCGGGCAACAGTCCGGTCTGCGACGCCGGGGGGCGGGGTGGGTCGGTTAAAGAAGCGCAGTAGTCCCCCTTTTGCTGGGCTGTCGGCGCCTGCTCCGGGACTCTTCCCAAGGGTGGCTTCGATGCTCTGCGCTCCGGCAACATCGCCGGCTTCGGCTTCTTGCTCAGCGATGGCTGCCAGCAACCTCACTCTGTCGTCGGCGTTCTCAGCCTTGTCGGTGCTGGCTCTGGCGAGGGCAAAGGTGCTGCGGCTGCCATCTGCATCGCCTGCCTTCGCTTGCGCGAGCGCGATCATGCCCAATCGCTCGGCCCGCCGCTCGGCGTCCGTGATCTGTGTTGCTTCCCGCAATGCCGACTGAACGTAAGAGTGCCTAACAAAACGCGTTTTGGAGGAAGTTCCAGCAGATCAAGATGCAGCCCAAGCGCAAGAACGCTTCGTGGATGTCGGCCCTGCGCTCGTAGCGGATGGTCAGCCGCCGAAAGCGGTTGAGCCAAGCCAAGGTTCGCTCCACCACCCAGCGGTGTTTACCGAGCCGTTCGCTGGAGTCGAGCATGCGCCGAGCAATGCGGCCTTTGATGCCGCGCCGACGCAGGTAAGCCCGACATGAGCGATGGTCATAGCCTTTGTCGGCGTGGAGCTTTGTGGGCCGACGCCGCGGCCGGCCCAGCGGCCGATGAATGGGCGGGATCGCTTCGAGCAACTCGGCCAGAAAGAGACAGTCGTTGCGGTTGGCCGCCGAGAGCTTCACGGCGAGCGGGATGCCTTGGGCTTCGACCACAAGATGGCGCTTCGTGCCCGGACGGCCCCGATCCGTCGGATTCGGCCCGGCGAGTTGGCCCCCCTTTTTGCCGGCACGCTGGCGCTGTCGAGCGCCGCGCGGCTCCAGTCAAGCTGGTCGGCTTCGCCCAGCCAGTCGAGCAACTCCTGGTGGATGCGCCGCCAAATGCCATCGGCCTGCCACTCCTTGAGTCTGCGCCAACAGGTCATCCCACTGCCGCAGCCCAGCTCTTTGGGCAGCATCTCCCAAGGAATGCCGCTCTTGAGCACGAACAAAATGCCGGTGACGGCCTGTCGATTCGGCACCCGCGGCCGACCGCCCTTTGGCCGCAATGGTTCGAGCGGTAAAAGCAGTTCCAAGGCGGCCCAAAGATCCTCTTCCAACAACGGTTTTGCCATCCATCACCTTGCCACCAATCAGCCGGTTTTGTTAGACGCTCTTAGTAATTCATACCACTCATTAGCGGCGACCCTTGAGTTTTCGTTTTCCATAAACTCCTTAAATGGATGAACCTTGCTGCGCGCTACAAGTTCATCGCACAGCCATACAATATCGCTATTGGATTTGAACACGTCCGCTTCTGCATCAACAAGGGCCATTAAGGATCGGTGCCAATTACCGGGGCCATCCTGCAAATCACCTAGCACTCTTGCTAAAATGGCCTGCCTCTTTCCGAGCCGCTGAGTTGTGAGGTGTGAAAGGTCGCGCGTCGCACTCCGCACCCTCTCGTCGCTCCCAAGAACTAATTCGATATGATACTTGGAAAATAAACATTCTAGCTCTTCTTCACGCCATTGTAATACTATTGCGGCGCGGTCTCTACTTGGGACTGTATCAACATGCGGATGAATACCTAGGTATTCTAGGTTATTGCCAGCAGCTTCCGCACGTTCAAGTTCCTCTTTCGGGGGAACAATCCTTACAGCAAAGAGTTTTGCATCCCTAGTGGGATGCTTATTCAGTATTTCAACGGAAACATATTCCTCTGGCTTAAAGTGAGCGAATTTGATTTCCAGTTTTGGGTTAAGTGCAACTGCCAACTGTGTAAGAGCACCCTGCTTCAAGACTCGTTCGTCTCGCCAAACGAGAAAGGATGCGACAACGAAGCCGGAGCAACATATTAGTGAGACGAGCCATCCCGGAATCACGCCGCACCACCTTTCGTAAAAGAAGGCGAGGCCACCGCTGACGAGGGAGCCAACCCACCAATACCAATAGGGAATAAACTTCTTGAGAAATTCCCCCCCCCCACAGGGGTGCCAGACTCGGCACTTTCTCTGTAAAATTGTCCTCGTCCATCCCCCCAATTTGGGCCATTTTCCCCCTGCGTCAACTAGATAGTCCCGAAAAGGACGACCAATAGGCAGCTTGGTAGGCCGCCGTTGAGGCCAGCAAAAGTAGCAACGCTCGGCTAAGCTTCAACCAGCCGGCCAATACCAACCAGACGCTCAAAAGCAGACCGAAGCCGATACCGGGAAAGTATTGAAGCTTCCACCGCAATCCTACCCAGGAGGAGAGTAAACCGCACATCAGGCCGGAAGCTGCGATCAGCCAGAATCTCCACCGACCGGCGGGTAACCGAGGTTCAACAAGGCTTGGGGGCCTCGGTGTTCGCACTTCGAGTGGTTGCACTATTAAGGGTTCCATAATCGGCGGGAGAAGCTGTAGCTCCGGTGCCAGCCGGGCGGACGGCATCGGCGGCGGCGACATTGGCTCGCGCGTTTCGGCCGCCGGAATGACTGCCGGTCGGGGCGCAGCCGAAGCCGTGGCGAAATTAGCCCGGCGCATCGTCCAAAAGCGAGTGTAATCACAAAAGGCCCCTGGCTCCGCGGCGCGGCGGAGGACCGCGTTGGCTTCATCCGTGAGTGCGGCCAGCGGGGCACAGCTGCCGAGCTGGCCGTGGTGCTGGGATCGCTCGCCGTGAACATGGCCCATTTGCCGATGTGAAACACGATCGCGGGCGCACCCGCCGACATCGTCGCCGCCGGACGCACCAGAGAGCGGTCAACCCACAGTGGATATCCTTGGCGAAAGACCAAGTGGTGCGCGACTCAATTTCGTCGCCGACTTTGGAGCGTGGCGGCGGCGGCGTTTTGGCATGGCCGTCGAAATGCTGGAGTTCCAAGAAGCTGCCCGCCAATGGCTCACCTTAGCGCAGCTCGGCCTAGGCGGCGCGCCACCGCTCGACTATGCCCAAACGGAAATGAGCGCGCGAGATCGTGGATCTGCTCGTGCGCATCACATGCGTGGTTATTCCTGGTCTATGCCGCAGGACTGGCGTGTCACAAATGCGAGGCACACCGCCACGGCCTTCCGTAGCGAAGACGGGTGGTCGCTGGAATCCGCGCGGTGTGGCGGCTGTTTGCACCAGCAGCACCAAATCACTTGCCGTTTTGGAGAACTTGGGTTCACCTCAACCCGCCGATGCCCTTCCGTTCACTTCCAGCGGACCGGTCGGTCGAGTTGCTCTCCTCTATGAAGGCGATTGGCGATGCGCGGATGCACGCAGGCTGCTCGGCGGTGCCCGCGCTGCCAGCGCAATCCTTTCGGGGGAGCCGAATTGTTTATCGAATCCGAGGCATCCGAATTTCCGGCGGATCGTCATCGGAAAGCCGGTTGTCTTTGCGTTTGATTCGCGGCTGCTCTCCCAGTAAGCGCAGGCGCGAGGCGACCCGTCGCGTGCGAAAATGCTCGGTGTATTCCTTTACGAGCCGGTGCTCGCGAGCGGCACTTCCAGCAAAACTTCCAGCAATCGAGTAGAGCCCGGCAGTGGATGGGTAGTGGGCGAGTAGTAACCGATTCGCCTTGCCTTCCCTCTGCAAACGCTGTTCGCTCCTTCTGATAACCCACAGGGAAGAACGACCAGATCCTACCCCCGCAACCAATTTCTTTCCCTCTATAAAACCCGCAAGGCGCTGCCGCCTTGCGGGTTTTTTCGTTTCGAAGCCCGATTTTTTCACCCTAATCTTGTCCCGATTCTGTGGACAGGCGGATGTGCTAAAACCAAGCACAACCGAGATGAGCCGCACGGGCAATTGCCATGACAACACGGCGATGGAGAGCTTTTGGGCCACGCGCAAAAGCGAGTTGACCGAAGCGCGCATCTTCGACTCGCGCGCTCAAGCACGCACTGAGGTTTTCGCCTACCTCGAGGTCTGCCGTAACCGAAGCCGATTCCACCGCGCCCTTGGCGATATCTCCCCGGTGGACTACGAAAACCACCAAGCTAAAATGCTCACAACCCCGCACTCCGCCTAGTCTGCGTTTTTCGGTCAGAATCAGGATGCCCTTTTCGGTGGTCACCTGATGGTGAGCTTTAACCAAGGTGGAGTCAATCACGAGGTCATCGTTCTTTCTATCTTTGGCCAGGGAGGCGAGCGGAGTCGAATCTGCTCGGACCCATACCAACCGCACTATCTCGTGCGGTGCATCAGCGGATCATGGTTTTGCCATCATCCAGCGGGATTTAGTTGGGTGACTTTTGTCAGAGACTGCCACACGAATTTGAACACAATTCGGATTGAGCCAGTCACTGGATCAGGCCGTCGAGTGCGCGAAGTTGTCTATGTCTGCCAGTCCTTCAAGAGAGCCACTGCCGCCGCTCGCTGTCTTGACGCTGACCAACCCAAGCAATCCCAAAGGTTCCAAGGCTGGACACCGGCAACGGCGGCGAAGGTTCCGGGAATTGCCTCGTTCGGCGAAAGCGCGCCGAGAAGATCTCTCCATAAACTGCTGTTCAACGGCGGATAATTTTGCAATACTATCGCGGCAAGTAATTTAGGCGACGGCGCTGTATGAAACGGGCAAGGATACTCGTGTGCGATTTTGCGCCGGCCGGAGAACTCGGACGCTCACTGCGAGTCGTGCTCGAATCGGCGGATCGACAAGGCTTCGATTTGCAGCACGAGATGGTAGAAATCCGGCGAGCGGCTTTTGGCCCGGCGGACTTATCGCGCCTGCTCGCGCGGACGCAGCCGGAGATTACTTTTTTTGTCCTTACACGATCGTATTTCAAGCGCGCCAAGGCGCTCTTCGAAGCCGCCGGCCGGGCCCCGCAGCCACATGCCGCGATCGCGGTGATCGAGGACGGCGACCCGCTGGAAATGATTGAGTGGTTGAAAGTCGGCGCCGTCGATTTCGTCACGGCGCCGCTGCGGACCACGGAAATTCTTCCCCGCGTCTGGCGCTTGCTCGAGCGGACCCGCACGCACTCGGCATGCGCGCCGGCAGCGGCTTACGAACCCCCGCCAGCGCTGCGGCATTTCATCGGGAAGGACGCCGCGTTCGTGGCGCAGTTGAAGCGCATTCCGATGCTGGCGCGCTGGGACGCCGGCGTGCTGATTCTCGGCGAAACGGGGACGGGCAAGGAAATTTTCGCCCGCGCCATCCACGCGCTGAGCCCGCGCGCCGCGGCTCCATTCGTCACTGTAAACTGTGGGGCGATGCCGGTGGAGCTGGCCGAAAGCGAGCTTTTCGGCCACGAGCGCGGTGCCTTCACCGGGGCGCAAACGGCCCATACAGGACTGATCGCGGAGGCGGAGGGCGGCACGCTTTTTCTCGACGAGGTGGGGTGCCTGCCGCTGCTTGCGCAGGCGAAGCTGCTGCGCTTTTTGCAGGAAAAGGAATTTCGCCCGCTGGGCAGCAGCCGCAACCAGCGGGCGAACGTGCGGATCGTCGCCGCGACCAACGAGCAGCTCGAGCGGGCAGTGGCCGCCGGCCGTTTTCGCCAGGATCTTTTCTATCGCCTCAGCGTGGTGCCGCTGGCGCTGCCGCCCCTGCGCGAACGGCGCGGGGATATTCCCCGGCTGGCGGGCCATTTCCTCGGGCGTTTTGCGAAACAATTCGAGTCTCCGATCAATGGGTTTTCGCCCAGCGCCCTGGAGTGGCTGACGGCGCAGCCGTGGCTCGGGAATGTGCGTGAGCTGGAACATGCGATCGAGCGGGCGGTCTTGCTCAGCGAGGGAACGGAACTTTCGCTCGCTGACTTCGCGCCGAGCCAGACCGAGGTGGCGGAGGAGTCGTTTCAGGAAGGCAAGGCACGGGTGATCGAGTGCTTCGAGCGGGGACGAATTCAGGACTTGCTGGTCAAGCACAAGGGCAACATCTCGCAGGCGGCGCGCGCCGCTCACAAAAACCGGCGGGCGTTCTGGGAACTCATCCGGAAACACGGGATCAACGTAGGGGAAATCCGCGCGTTCAACTGCGCCGGGCTGGCAGGACAAATACCCGCACGGGCCTAGGACAGATTTGTCCTCCTCCCGGCGCCGAGCCGCAGGCGGGGGAATCGCTGCGGGAGGGGTTGCTCGTGCAAGGACAAAAATGTCCCACCGGAGGCATGATTCTGCGCCGCGCTCCAGTGAGATACGAGCAAAATCGAGACTGGCATGGGCACTGCTAAAGGTCGCGCCAGCCACGGCGGCGCGTGCCTTTCGCTTCCAAAAATATCCCAACGGCTAAACCCAAGGGATGTGAGCTGGCCCGCGTCTCAACGCTCCCACCGCCTCGCGCGGCAAACCCCCAGCACTTCGTCGCGCTCGCGACGCCTTCCCGGAATTTCCATTTGTCCGAGTGGCCCCTCGCCCCTGGCGACCCTCGACTGAAACGCACCGAGCCCACACCCCATGACCAAGCAAATCCCGTTTCCCCAATGCCACTCCGAGACAGACAGCGCGTCCACGACGGCAAAAGCTGCCGCGACACCCGCACTGATTCCTGCGGGGCAGCCCACCGCCGGCCAACACGCTGCCGATGAAGGTGAAGCCGGCAAAACCGGTGATGCCATTCCACCGGAGAGCGGAGACGACAAGGCGGGCATCGCGGTGAGCGTAGCCACCGCGCAGGATATGCAATTGAAGTCCGAGATCAACGCGGCGGCGGCAAAAGGTTTTCAGGAGGACATCGCCACCTTCGCGAAGGCGGAAAAGGACGCCGCCGACGCCATCGCCAAATATCCGGCCGCGCTGGAAAAACTCGAGGCGACGCAGAAGCCGCTGGAGTGCTTTCGCACCCACGATTGGCCGCGCATCCTGAAAAATCCTCACTCCCAGACGGGCAAGGTGGATGCCATCATCAAGGCCGCGTGCGACGCGATCAGCGAGCAGGCCAAAAAGGTCGCTGATCTCAACGCAGAACTGGCGAAATTGCAGCAAGCCGCCGATGCAGCGGCGGCGCGCAGAGCGGAAGCCCTGGCGAAATTTCAGAGTGCAATCGGCTACGCCGCCGAAACGGAGGCCATCTTGAAAGCTGGCGGAGAGCTCGCCGCGAAAGCTTCCAAGGTCATGACGACGCAACCGGCGACCAGCTACATGCTGGGTTCCGGCGCGATCGCCTATGCCGACTCGCGGAAGTCCTTGAAGGCCGAGGCGACGTTTCGGGACGACGTGACCGCCGCGCTCAGCGCACTGAGCACCGCCGCCGAAGCGGCGCGCCAAGCCAATCTCGAGCTGGTAAGCAAGGCGATCACCACGAGGCTCGAGCAGAAGAAGCTCGACGCGCTCGTGGCCAATCGCGACGCCGCCATCGCGGCGCAAGTCGCCGCACTCGACAGCAAGCCGTCCGAGGTGCCGGACCAAGCGGCCGCCGCCGCAGCCGCGTAAAGCAACTCCGCTCGGGTCCGTGAGCAATTACCTCATACTTTCCGATGTCGGCAACTGCCTCCTCCAGATCCTCGGAGACGGGTTTACCGCGGACAACGCTTTCAAGAATCATCTCCAGCGGGACAAAATCGCGCTCCAGTCGCCGCACGGCTCAATGGAGGGCCAACTCTCCGTGTTCCTCTACCGCGTCGTCGAGGATGCGCAGACCAAAAACC
Organism: uncultured Chthoniobacterales bacterium; assembly: GCA_964246635.1. GTDB lineage: Bacteria > Verrucomicrobiota > Verrucomicrobiia > Chthoniobacterales > SZAS-18 > JAFAXH01. The sequence continues at coordinate 14,220 of CAXTRS010000023.1, forward strand.
AGCCGACCGGCTACGGCAACGGCGGACGCGTGCGCAAGGCGCCGCTGACCCTCGACCTGCACTACATGATCACGCCGCATTTTAAAGACACCGCGACGGGCAACATGGTGCTGGGCAAGGTGCTCTCGATTCTCTACGACAATCCGTTCCTGTATCTGGCCGACCTGCTCAAGCGGGCGAACGCGCCGCGGGAAGAGGTGCGGCTGGTGCTCAACTCGGTGCCGCTCGACGAAATGGCGCGGGTCTGGGAGGCGTTGCAGGAGTCGTATCAGCTTTCGATTTGCTACATCGCGCGGGTCGCGATCCTGGATTCCACGGACGAGCACTTCCTCGTGCCGGTGAAGAACAAGCACGCCGAATACGGCGAGCCGCTGCCCGCATGAACGCCGCGCTTGTCACTACGGAATCGGATCTGCGCGAGGTTGCGGTGCGGTTTGTCGTGCAGCTTTTCGATGGCTTCACGGGCGGCACGGTGCCGGCGGGGGATCTCTCGGCGCGGCTCACGCCGGAGCTGGCGGGCAAACGCTTTCGGATTGTCCGAAAGTCTCCCGACGCGACGTTCGTCTGCATCGGCTTGCCACCGGACGACTATACGCTCACGGTGACCAGCAACACCGACCGTGTCCCGGCGACGGCGCCGTATTATTTCGCCCGCAGCTACCCATTCACGGTCCCGCCGCCGCCGGCCATCCCGCCGCAGCTCGATCCCGCGGAACCGCTCGTGTGGCCTGGCATCCCGGATATTTCGCTCGCGGATCTCGACCTGCCGCTCGATCACCCGCAGCAGAGAGCCGCCTTCCTCGCGCAACGCCGGGAGGCGACGCTCCTGCCCACCGCGGCATATCCCTTTCCACCGGACGCCACGCTGGTGCGCGGCACGGTGCTGAACGCGAAAAACGAGCCGCTCGCCGGAGCGAAGGTGGAATGGAAAGACGGCGGTCAAACCTTCCTCACCGGAGCGGACGGGCAATTCGTCGTCTTCCTCCTGGATTTCCCGAAGCCGCCGCAAATCACGCTTCGCGCCACTCACCACGCAGCCACTGCCACCCGGGTCATCGAGGTCCGCCGCGGGACCACGGTGGCCGTCAATCTCCAAGTCCCCTAGCCCGCGAAAGGAAAAACCAGCCATGCCCGAATATCTCTCACCAGGCGTTTACATCGAAGAAATCGACACCGGCAACAAGCCGATCGAAGGCGTCGGAACCAGCACCGCGGGCTTTGTCGGATTGACCGTCCGCGGGCCGACAAAACCGTGCTTCATCACGAGCTTCGGTGAATTTTCGCGGGTGTATGGCCGCTACCGCGACGACGCGTTCCTGCCGCACGCGGTCGAGGGGTTTTTTCAAAACGGGGGCAAGCGCTGCTTCGTCGCGCGAGCGCTCTCCACGGGCGCCACCACGGCCAAAAAGGTGAGCGGTGGCCTGGAGATTCTGGCGATCGGACCGGGCGCGTGGCCGAACGAGCATCTCCTGCTCAAAATCAAAGCGGGCAGCCTCACTTCGGAGGATAACCCGCTTTTCAAGATCACGATCTTCTACTGGGAAACCTCGCCGCCCCAGGACCCGGTCATCGATCCGAGCGATCCCAGCAAAATCAGCGACGTCAAGCGGCGCGATCCGACCTTCACCGAGGAGTTCGACAACCTCTCGATGGACGAAAAGAAATCGAACTTCTGCGAGCGGCAGATCAATGACTTCTCAAACTTCATCACGGTGTCGCGGCAGGGAGACGCTTTGCCCGATCTGTCGGATGACTTGGTGGCGCTGGACGCGAGCGATGACGGATCGAAAGTGAAGGCATCCGACATCGCAGGCGACGAGGCTGCCGAACCCGGCCAGCGGCGCGGACTGGCCGCGCTCGCGGACATCGATGAGATCGCCATCCTCTGCTGTCCGGAGGAATTCAACACCGACGGTGTCGAGGACCCGGACGCCCTCTACCAGCCGGTGATCACGCAATGCGAACTGTTGAAGGATCGCTTCGCGATCATTCAATCCAGGCGTGATGGGATCAAGGTGGATGCGCTCGTTCCGTCGCAAGCCTCCAAATACGCGGCCTTCTACTATCCCTGGCTGCAGATCGTTCATCCGATCAGCGGCAGGAAGCTCACCATCCCGCCCGGCGGACACATGGCCGGCATCTACGCGCGTGTGGATACCGAGCGCGGGGTCCACAAAGCGCCCGCGAACGAGTTCATTCGCGGGCTCGACCCGGGCACCGATGGCAAGGGTGGCTTGCAGGTGCAGGTCAACACGCGGCAGCAGGATTTGCTCAATCCGCGCGGTGTCAACGTGCTGCGCTATTTCGTCGGCTACGGAAATCTCGTGTGGGGAGCGAGGACGACCACCCGCGATCCCGACTGGAAATACATCAACGTCCGGCGGCTCTTCATTTTCGTCGAGGAATCCATCGAAGAAGCGACGAAGTGGGCGGTCTTCGAGCCGAATGACGAGCCGCTCTGGGCCCGGCTGCGCCGAAGCGTGAGCGCGTTTCTGCGCGGGCTGTGGCTGCAAGGCCAGCTCCAGGGCGAGAAGGCCGAGCGCGCGTATTTCGTGAAGTGCGACCGCACCACGATGACCCAGGCCGACATCGACAACGGCCGGCTCATCATGGTCATCGGCATCGCGCCGGTGAAGCCCGCGGAGTTCGTCATCTTCCGCATCGGCCAATGGGACGGCGGCCACTCCGTCGAGGAAACCAAAGCGTAATTCAAACTCCAAGAGAACACCCAGACTATGGCAGCCAAACGTAACGATCCGTTCGGACAATTCAACTTCGTGGTCGAGCTCGAAGGGGTGCAAATCCAGGCGGGCTTCAGCGAAGTGAGCGGGCTTTCGACCGATACCAACATCATCGAATATCGCGAGGGCAGCGATAAAACGGGCACGGTGCGCAAGCTGCCCGGCCTGATGAAATACGCCAACATCGTGCTCAAGCGCGGTTGGACCAAAGACCCCGCGCTGTGGGCCTGGCGCAAGAAAGTCATTGATGGCGAGACGCAGCGCCAGACCGGGGTCATCACCCTGCTCGACGAAAAGCGGCAGCCGGCTTTGCGCTGGAAATTTCACGATGGCTGGCCGTCGAAATGGGAAGGCCCGGCACTGAACGCAAAGACGAGCGAAGTCGCCATCGAGACGATGGAAATCGCGCACGAGGGGATCGAGCTCGAGGAGGTCTAACGCGGTCGCGCGGCATGGCTCACACGCTCCATCCCGGGGTTCCCAACGTTTACCGGCGCAATCGCCGGGAAGACGAGGACCCGGCGCTGCGGCTGGTCCGCACGGACATCGCGGGCTTTCTCGGCTACGCGGAGCGCGGCCCGCTGCCCGACGCCGCGACGGGAGAAAGCGGCGTGCGGCGGCTGACGAGCTGGGCCGAATTTGTCGCGCAATACGGCGGGTTCATTCGGGCGGGAACGCTGGCGTATGCGGTGCGCGCGTTTTTCGAAAACCGCGGCGAAGTCTGCTATGTCGCCCGGGTCGCGGCTCTCGGCGCGTGGACGCTCGATCCTCCAGCAAAGGCGCGCTGGGAGGGCGCAGGCGGACTGGCCTTGACGGCGAAAAGCGAAGGGACCTGGGGCAACACCATCAAAGCGACGTTCACCGCGCTCGATTCAGACGATGCGAAAGGCTCGGCGCACTTTGCTCTGCGCCTCGTCCGCGAGCGCAGTGCCGGACAGGCCGGCCCGCCGGAAACGGAATTCTATCCGCGCCTCTCACTGGATCAGCAAAGCGAGGACTACGCGCCGCCGCGGCTCGAGGCGTTTTCCAATTTGGTCAGCCTCGAAGTGCCGGCTTCCGGCCGCGCGGCGTTTCCGGAAGAATCGGTGAAGCTCGCCGACGGGTGCGACGGGCTGAGCGGCGTGACGACCGCGGATTTTGTCGGCGGCAGCGACGATCTGCGCGGGTTGCGGCTGTTCGAGGAGATCACGGAAATTGCCATCCTCTGCGCGCCGGACGCCGTGCTCGCCTTGCCGCCGGCGGAGGAGCCGCCGAAGCCGCCGCCGCTGCCTTGCCAACCGCCGCCGCCGCCGCCTGCCAAACCCGCCGCGAACGACGATCCGCCCGCGTTCGACGACGTTCAAGTCCAGCTCATCCAGCGCGCGATGCTCGACCAGTGCGAGCGGCTCCGCGACCGCGTGGCGGTGCTCGATTTTCCCAACGCTATGCGTCGCCCGCAGGAGCTGCACGAATGGCGAAGCGCATTCCGCAGCCCATTCGGCGCGCTCTATTTTCCGTGGCTGAAAGTGCCGGATGCGCTCGCGCTCGCGGGGCCGCTGCGGGAAGTGCCGCCGTGCGGCCACGTCGCGGGAATTTCCGCGCGGATCGACCGCTCCATTGGTGGAATTCGTCACCGCCCTCGCCGGGGACGTGGACGACGACTTCCAGCAGGAGCTGAATCCGCAGGGCATCAACGCGATCCGATCCTTTGCCGGCCGCGGTTTGCGGGTCTGGGGCGCGCGCTCGGTGGCGGGCGATGGCCAGGCGGAATGGCGTTTCATCCACACGCGGCGGTTCATGTCGATGCTCGAGGAATCGATCGAGAAATCGATGAAATGGGCGGTCTTCGAAACCAATGACACGACCCTGCGCCAGACGCTGCGGCACATGATCGAAGTCTTCCTCGACCGCGTCTGGCGGCGCGGCGGGTTGCAGGGCGAGCGGCGCGAGGAGGCGTTTTACGTGAAGTGCGACGAGACGAACAACCCGGTGTCCGCCACTGACCGCGGCCAGTTGCTTTGCGAGATCGGCGTGGCCTTCACCGCGCCCATGGAATTCATCATTTTCGAGCTGCGCCCCGCTCCCGGCGGCAACGCGCTCGCGGCCCGGGAACCCTGATCATTTCCTGCCATGCCAGCCACCCGCAACGACCCGCTCGGCAACTTCAACTTCTACCTGTCGCTGGTGGATGGCTCGGACTTCGCCGGCACGCTGCTGAACGCCGCGAAGCAGTTTGCGGTGAGCGGTTTTTCCGAATGCACCGGCATCGATGCGACCATCGAGGTGCTGGAATACCGCGAGGGCGGCGTGAACGATTTCGTCCACAAATTTCCGGCCCGCGCCACCTTTTCCAATCTCACGCTGCGGCGTGGAATCCTGCCGCGTGACAACGAACTTTGGCAGTGGCACCGCGACTTCGTGGAGGGGAAGGGGCGTCGCCGGGATGGGCTCATCTTCCTGCTGAACGAGGCGCGGCAGCCGGCGAAGATTTGGAAATTTGCGCGCGGCCTGCCGGTGAAATGGATCGGCCCGTCGCTCAACGCCGCCCAAAGCGCGGTCGCCGTGGAGGCGATCGAAATCGCGCACGAAGGGCTCAGCTTCAATCTCTAAACCCGCGCGAAGATGGACATCCGCATCGGCGAAGTCGTCACGGAAATGGTCGTCACCGAAGCCGTCGGCTCGCTCAGCCCGGAGGAGGTCAAACGGCTCGTCGGCATCGTGATGGAGCAGGTGCGGCGCGAGCAGGATCGCGCGGCGCAACGGCAAAGCGATCGGCAGATTTCCGACCGCGCTTCCAAAAACTGACGCTTCCCATGGCGCTCGCGAAACTCACCATCAAATGCGCGGATACACCGTCGTCGTTCGACGACATCCTGGTGATGTTCAACCCCGAACGCTACTCGCTGAGCAAGGGCGTGCAGCTCGCGGAGATCGCCATTCCGGGGCTGGACGGACCGCTGCTGCAGTTCGTCCGCGGGCAGAACGAGAAGATCACCATGGAGCTTTTCTTCGACACGACGGAGCGCGGGCTGGTGGACAACGTGCGCGATGTTCGCGAGGAGACCGGCAAGATCTACCGGCTGCTCAAAATCAATCCCGAGACCCACGCGCCGCCGCGCTGCCTGTTGCTCTGGGGCAACCAGCTTTTCTCCTACGGCTCGAATCTTTCGCCGCGCTGTCTGGTCGAAAGCGTGAACGAGGAGTTCCAGCTTTTCAGCCCCGGCGGCGTCCCGCTGCGCGCGAAATTGGCGGTCACTTTTCGCGAATACAAAACGCTGGCGGACGACCTCAAGGAGACGCCCCGCCATACGAGCGACCGCACGAAAGTGGTCGTCGTCCAGCGACGCCAGACCCTGAGCCAAATCGCCTGGCTCGAGTATGGCGACGCCGGAAAATGGCGGCCCATCGCCGACAAAAACCAGCTCGCCAACCCGCGGCTGCTGCCGCCCGGCACGCGGTTGGTCATCCCACGACTCGCGCCCGGTGAATCCTAAAACAGCCCATGAGGTTTTTCCCGGACAGGACTTTTACGTGCCGGCCTTCCGCCTTCTCGTGGATGGGCAGGAACTCGCGAAGGAGAAGAACGACGTGATGAGCGCGACCTACACGGACAGCCTCGATGCGATCGATTCGTTCGACCTCTCGGTGAACAACTGGGACGCCGAAAAAAGGACGTTTAAATACAGCGACACCGACCTGTTCAACCCGTGGAAAGACGCGGAGCTCTGGATGGGCTACATCCGCGAAGGGCGCGACGAACTCCGCCGCATGCTCACCGGCGAGATCACGACGCTGGCGCCCAATTTCCCAGCCTCCGGCGCCAGCACGCTGACCGTCGGCGGGCTGAACATGCTGCACCGCTTTCGCATCTCGCAGCAGACGCGCCAGTTCGAGCACATGCGGGACACGCAGGTCGCGCAAATCCTCATCAACGAGATCCGGGACGAAGTGAACAAACGCTCGCCCCGGGTGCGCGTGCAGCTCGACGCGGCGGACGTGGCGCGCAACCTCAAGCGCGAGCAGCCCATCGACTGGCTCGTGCTCAACAACCAGTATCCCATCGTCTTCCTGATGGAGCGCGCCCGCCGCATCGGCTACGAGCTGACGATCGAGGAATCGCGCGGCAAGGAGCGCGTGGTGACCGTGCATTACCGGCCGACGAGCGACGTGCCGCAGACGGTGCGGAAATTTGAATACGGGCTCACGCTCGTGAATTTCCAGCCGACGCTGCAGACCGCCCGCCAGGTCGCGGAAGTGACCGTCCGCGGGTGGAACCCGAAGACGAAAGAGAAGTTCGAGGAGACGGCGACGCGCGCGGATCTGGCGGAGTTCAAGGTGCTCAAACCCGACGACGTTTTCGTCACCGAGCCGAACCTCGCGAAGAAAATCGAGGTGTTCGCGGACAAGCCGATCCAGACCAAAGCCGAGGCCAAAGACCTCGCGAAAAAAAAACTCCTGCAGCTCGCGCAGGACTTGGTGGAGTGCAAAGCGAAGACCGTGGGAATGCCGGAGTTGCGTTCGGGAACGAAGGTCGAAATCGCGGGCGTGGGCAAGCGCTTCAACGGCATTTATCTCGTGACGAGCACCACGCATTCGATCGGCGACGGCGGCTACACGACGGATTTCAGCGCGCGGATGGAGGAGAAAACCCCCTGAGTTATGGGCCAGATTCACGGACTCGAAATTGGTTTGGTGACCTCGGTGGACGACCCGAAAAATCAGGGCCGCATCAAGCTGCACTGCCCCGCGCTCGGGCCGCAACACGAGACGAACTGGGTGCGTCTCGCGAGCCTGATGGGCGGCAAGGATCGCGGCTCGCACTTCCTGCCGGAAGTCGGCGACGAGGCGGTGCTCGGTTACTGGCGCGAAGACGCGGCGTTGCCGTTTGTGCTCGGGTTTTTGTGGAACGGGCAGGATTTGCCGCCGGAGAAAAACGTCCACCGCCGGATGCTGAAATCAAAGTCCGGGCACGTCATCGTTTTGGACGACACGCCGGGGAAGGAGAACGTGAAGATCACTTCCCAAGGCGGGCAATACTTGGAATTGGACGACGCTTCCGGGTCGATCACGCTGCGCGGGGGCGGACGCAGGATAGCAATGGCCAACGGGCAGGTCGTCATCACCTGATTTTGAAGCCATGCCCAACGTCATGACCACGATGGCTCAAGTGCTCTGCCCGCACGGCGGAAAGGGGGTGGCCACCGTCTTCTCGAGAAAATGGATGGCCAATCGCGGCTTCGTCCACGCCGCCGGCGACACGGGCACGATCGCGTGCCCGTTTTTTCTCTCGCCGTGCGTCGGCTACACGCTCCGCTCGATGGGCCTGAACGCGACGAAGATCGACGGCCGGACCGTCATCCTCGTCACCGATTTTCAACAGTCTCTCACCGGCCTTCCGCTTTCGATCGTGGAAGTCCACGACACCTTCGACAACAGCACGCCCGCGCCGCTGCCGCCTGGCGGCCAGCCTGCGCCGAGTCTGCCGCCCGAGCTGCTCGACGAATCGAAGCCGATCGTCGCCGTCGTGCCGCCGGCCTTCACGGTCCCCCAGCCGCCGCCGCCCGTCGTGGCGCCGCTGATCGTCACGTTCACTCTTTTCAGCCGCTATCCACGGCAATGGATGCTCTTCGTGGCCGACGAATTTGCCCGCAAGAACGTGGACGTGACCGACGGCATTCCCGCCGCCGTCATCCCCCTTCCGTCAGGCGGCGCGTGGACGACACCGAGCCTCACCGTCGTCGTCACGCTGACGCCGCTGTTTCTCAACGCCCTCGCAGGCGGAGGACTCAAATATCACTTTTTCATGACCGGCGTCTCGCAGCGCGGCATGAACCAATTCGCGGAATTCGTGCTGACAAAAATGTGACGAAAATCCATGAGCAACACTGACCTCATCGGCATCGGCTGGGCGTTTCCCATTCGCGTGAACGGGGCGGGCCGCATCGCGACCTCGCGCGGCGCGGCGCGGGTGCAGGATGCCATCTGGATCATTGCGAAGACCGCGCGCGGCGAGCGCGTGCTGCGGCCGGAATTCGGCGCTGGCATCGGCGACTATCTCTTTCAGCCAAACAGCCCGCTGGTGCGTGGGCAGCTCGCCGACGCGATCCGCCAGGCGCTGCTGCAATGGGAGCCGCGCATCGACCTCCAGTCCGTGCGGGTGGAGCCCGGTGCGGACGGGGGCGTGCTGGACAGCGAGGTTTTCGTGAC
>CAXTRS010000024.1:0-15923 GCA_964246635.1 uncultured Chthoniobacterales bacterium
AAGCCCCCCCCCCCACCCCCTCCCCCCCCCCTTGCCCCCCGGCGCGGCCTTTGCGTGAGGCTCCCTCCTCGTTGTGACTACGACCAGCGACCGCGAACCCATCCTCGCCCGCATCCGCGACGCCCTGCGCGCCGGCCCCGCGCCGCATCCCGGCACGCACGGCGACCACGGCACCTCGCCGGCCGCCGCGCTCGAAGACGACGCCAGCAATCGCACCGGCAAAGAAGCCGCGCGCGCCCCGGCGGATTTCACTGCCTGGCTGCCGCCGGTCGGCGCCGGCTTCGCCGCCCCAGCCGCGCTCTTCGCGCCCCCCGCCCGCCCCCGCCCCCCCCCCCGCCGCCGAGTTGAACGCCGATTTCCAGCTTCTCGACGGCGACGCGGCGCTGCCGGCCGCATTGGCCGCGTTGGTCAAGGAAAACGGCTGGAAACGCCTCGTGACCCACGCCGGGCCGTTGAACGATCTCGCGCTTTCCGGCGTCGGCGATTCCGGCGAGTTGGAAATTCTGCGCACCGACGGCGGCTACCGCGTCGAAGCCATGGAACGCTGCGACGCCGGCCTCACCGAATGCGAAGCCCTCGTCGCCCAGACCGGCAGTGTGCTCGTGACCAACAAATCTTCCGGCGGTCGCGCCGCCAGCGTGCTGCCGCCGCACCACGTCGTCGTCGCCCGCGCCGCGCAGATGGTGGCCGATCTCCCCGCCGCCTTTGCGCTGCTCGCGCAAAAATACGCCGCCACCGATTACCCGAGCCTGATCTCCTTCATCACCGGTCCCAGCCGCACCGGCGACATCGAGCGCATCCTCGTGCTCGGCGCGCACGGCCCGAAACGACTGACGATTCTTTGCGTGCGCTGAGTTGCGCGACAGCTCCCTCACTTCGACGACAACGGCGCCGCGATGCTCTCCAGCGACTGCCGTTCCGCCTTCACGCCGAGCACCGCCTCGACCGCCGCCGCGCCGATCATCAGCGCCGCTCCGCCGAGATAGCCGAGGAACAGCGGCGTGCGTGTGCTGCCCTTCACGCTCGCTTCGATCAGCGACCCAAACAGCGCCGGCGCGAACACGCCGCCCACCAGCGTGCCCACGGCGTAAAACAGCGCGATCGCCAGCGCGCGGATTTCCAGCGGGAAAATCTCGCTCACCGTCAGATACGCCGAACTCGCCGCCGCCGAGGCGACAAAGAAAATGACGGTCCACGCGATTGTCTGCGTGCGCGCATCGAGCGCGCCGATTTGAAACAACCAGCCCGTCAACGCGAGCAGCGCGCCACTGAGCGCGTAGGTCAGCACGATCATCGGCTTGCGTCCGACCGTGTCGAACAGCCGCCCGATGAGCACCGGCCCGAGCACGTTGCCGAGCGCGAAGGGCAGCAGATACAGGCTCACCGCCGACTCCTTCACGCCGTAAAACCGCACCAAGACCAGCGCGTAAGTGAAAAAGATCGCGTTGTAAAAAAACGCCTGCGCCACCATCAGCACGAAGCCGAGGATCGAGCGCCGCCGGTGCTCGTGCACGATGGCGTCCCAGATCTCCCGCCAAGGCGTGTGGTGCCGCACGCGGATGCGCGTCTTCTCGCCCTCGACCGGCGGCAACCCCTCGGGATGATGCTCGGTGACGTGCTGCTCCACGTCGGCGACGATTTTTTCCGCGTCGCGCCGGTCGCCGTGGATCATCGTCCAGCGCGGGCTTTCCGGCACCCAGCCGCGGAAAAAGATGACCACGACTCCGAGCGCTGCGCCGATCCCAAACGCAAACCGCCAGCCCAGCCCGACCGGCAGATACGCCGGATTCAACAGCACCAGCGTCGCCGCCGAGCCGAGCGCCGCGCCGAGCCAATAGGTCGAGTTGATCGCCAGATCGACCTGCCCGCGCAGCCTTGCCGGAATCAGCTCGTCGATCGCCGAATTGATCGCCGCGTATTCCCCGCCGATGCCCGCGCCGGTGAGCGCGCGAAACAGCGCGTAGCTGGCGAAGTTCCACGAAAACGCCGTCGCCGCCGTGGCCGAGAGATAAACGATGAGCGTGAGGTAAAACAGCTTCTTGCGCCCCAACCGGTCCGTCGCGTAGCCGAAGCCGAGCGCGCCAGTCACCGCGCCGATGAGATATGCCGTCGCGCTCGCGCCGACCTGCGCGTCCGTGAGCCCGAGTGCCTCCTTTTGCGTCAACACCCCGCCGAGCGCACCGGCGAGCGTCACCTCCAGGCCGTCGAGAATCCACGTCACCCCGAGCGCGGAAACGATCAGCCAATGCCAGCGGCTCCACGGCAGCCGGTCCAGCCGCGCCGGCACGTCCGTTTCGATCCATTCGCCTTCGCGCTTTTGCTCGTGGGCCGCGCTCACGTCTTCTCAATCGCGGTGCCCGCTACGCCCAGCCGCGTCTCCGCCCGGAATGGATTGCCGGCAAATCCGGCGACGCCACGCGGCCGGGGATCCGCCGAGGGCGGCCGATTCCCTGCGAAGAGGAAAAATCCACCCGCCAACGCCCGCGAATCGCTCGCGCACCGGAGCAATCTCCCTGTCAAAGGCTCCCGATTCGCCGTCAGGCAGCGCTTCTTCCCTGCAAACCCCTGCTTGTTCGCTGCGAACATCGGAAAATTCCCTGCGAGCGCTCTCAAACTTGCGAACAACTGGTCAAAATTCGCCAACAACGGGTCCGTGATCCCTGCGAAGGCCAGGAAAATCGCCACGAACCGAAAAATTTGCGGATTTCCGCAGAAATTTCGAAACGCCAGCCAAAAAAAACCGTAATCCCTGAATAGAGACCCTGCATTCCTGACCCTCTTATGCCCGATCAACCCCCACCAAACGACCCCGCCGGCCTCGACGCCGCGCAGCCAAACCCCCACGAGCAGCCGCACGGCTTCTTCAACCAAGCCCAGCTCTCCGACATCTATACCGCCGAGGACATCCTCGCCACCGCCGCCAACACCGCGCACGCGGCCCGGCTGGCCGCCTGCGGCATCCCGGAAGACTACGTCGCCGGCCTCGCCACGGCCGTGCGCCAAGCCCGGGAGAAAACCACCGCCACCGGTCAGGCGCGCCAGGTCAAACTCACCGCCACGCTCAACGCCAAAGGCCCGCAGCGCGCGCTCATCACCACCCTCCAGGGCATCCAATCCGCCGCCAAGCAGAAAGAGCGCATGGACGAGGAAGACGACGACCCCGCCACCCATTTCTCGGCCGACGGCTACCTGAGCGGCCAGCGGCTCAATCCCAACCGCGCCACCCTGCTGCAAAACGCCGACTCGCTGCTCACCCAGGCCAAAACCGACGCGCTCCCCGGCTTCGACGCCGCCGCGGCCGCCGCCGTGCAAAACGCCATCAACGCCTACCGGGACTCCAAGGAGGAACAAGCCGGCAAGGAAGAAGTCGCCGAGAATGAGCGCGTCGTCCGCGACGCGGTGGTCAAAAAGATCAACTCCCGGCGCATGGCCATCCAGCACGCCGCCGACCGCGCCTACCCCTACACCGACGACGCCAACGCCCCGGCGCGCCGCGCCTTCAAGCTGCCGACGGACCGGCCGTTCAATGGATGAGCGGTGCAACGGGCCAAGCCGTCGAGAAGATCCGCACACCTATACGCTACCTAAGCTGAAATTAGGCGTCTGCGAGAAGCTCTATTTTACGTCATCTAGGACGCATAATTCTAGTTAGGCGACTTTACGCCTTCACCCAAATTCCGCTTTCGCCGGCAGAACCGGCATTGTCAGAACCACACAAACACGGAAAGCAACATGCCAACACAAGCAGAACTCGAAGCATTCGCCGCGGCGGTGATTCCCAAAGGAACTATCATCGCGTGGTATGCCAAACAAGGAGCATTCCCGAGAGGCTGGAACGTCTGCGACGGCAGTAACGGCACACCAGACCTGCGCGGACGTTTCATTCGCGGCGTCAGTGACATCGCTGAGACGGGTAAGACCGGCGGCAACACCGATCACACTCATCACTACCGGTGGTCTGTGTCAGAAGGCAATTGGAAGGGCAGCGACAAAGATTGGGGACAAACGCCTTGGGCAGGTGGCCCTAATCCTGTCAAACCGCAGAACCACGAGGCGGACACCGACCCTGCCTCCAATCTGCCCCCCTACGTTGACGTCATTTACCTGATGAAGACCTGAGAGAACCCAAGTCGCCTAACCCAGCGCTACAGCGAACAGCTAAGGTGCGTCGGGGTCAGTCTAAGAATCGCGCATTTTTTAAGCAGATCAGCGAAGAAGAGAAACCTTGGAAAAGAGCGCGATTCTCGGGCTGACCCGGATCGCCTGCATCGATATTCCGAAAATCCCCATGACGCCGAAACAACCTGACCCGCCGAGTTCTACGGAGCCAACTCCTGCTGACAACCCAAATCCGCCGCCCCCGAAGCCGCTGCGCCTCGTAGTGCGCAATGCGCTCGGCAGCGAAGACTTCGTGGGGAAAGCCGCCTTGCTCTTGCTTACAGCCATTCTCTCCGGACTCCTGGTTCCGCTGATCGTGAGTTCGCTGCAGGCAAAACGGAGCAGAAACGAGGCAATACTACAGGCACAGGCAAAGCTGTTGGACGACGTCGCCGAAATCATGCTTCGCTACGAAACATTGGCCTTGGACGTTTCATGGTTCAAAACCGGCGAAACGGCTAATCCTAGACTTCACGAAGACGCATTCAAGCGTTACAGCGAACAAGTGGCTGATCTGGTGGCGCGGTGGCGGATCCAAGCTGTAAAGGCTCGGACGCTCACTTCCCCGAACTTGCGAGAGATGATAGATGCCCACCTGATGGACGCGTTCCGTCAACAAGATACACCGATGAACCAGCTTCACGGGTCTCAGGCGAACGGCGATAGCTGGCAGAAGCAGCACCTGACAAACGTAAAAATGCTGGAAAATACTAACAAACTGATAGAACAAATTGCAAAGGATTTGAAACTTGCGAAGGATGATGTGCATTGAACACATGCCCTGACAAATCGCCTAAAAAGGGCTGAGCCTGGGGTCAGCTCGTGAATTTTGCAGTTTCCCGAGCAGCGACGATCTGGACGCACAGCTTGACAAGGCCGCAAAAATTCCGAGCTAACCCCCGAGCTACCCCCAGGATTTCGTTTCTAAACCTCAAACCATCACATGAAAGCCATCGACTCATCATCCAAAACAACAGTTCAAGCCAACAAGCTGGCCGCCGCCGGCTACGGAGCGGTAGGCGTTTATCTCCGGTCGGATCGTTGCACCGCAGCGATGCTCGCAGGGAGTGCGCCGGGGTCAGTCTAAGAATCGCTACATTTAAGCAGATCAGCGAAGAAGAGAAACCTTGGAAAAGAGCACGATTCTTAGGCTGACCCCGATCACCGCCGATCACCGAGCTTGTTTTCACCGGCGACTTGCCCTCACTCGCGGCCTCCTGCTTAAGACACGTCGGAACTTCCATGAAGAAACCGCGCATCTTCGTGAGTCTCCCGGACAATGACTGGCTGACCACGCTGGAGAACAAGACCAAGTGGGCCATTGTCAAGACCATCGAGGCCCTAGGCTATACCGCCGAAATCTTTCTGGACAAACGACGCGGCATCCGTTCGCTCGCCGCTCCGCAAGTCTGGAGTGCGAGCGCTTGCGAGGAGGTCATGCGTCGCTGCGAGGGGTGTGTGATTCTGGGGTTTGCGCGGTCGCGCATCCCCGGCGCCGCGGGACCCATTCACTTGCCGACGGAGTATAACCATTACGAAGGCGCGGTCGCGCACACTCTGGGGCTTCCCTTGCTGGTCCTGGTGCAGGATGGGGTGCTGCGGCGCGTGGTGTTCGATGCGAACTACCACGGCCACGTGGGGACGATGCCGGCGAAACCGACGCCAAAATGGTTGGCGACGGATGCCTTTCGGGTCCCATTCGATCAGTGGCGGGAGCAGGTCGCCTTGCGCCGGGATGTGTTTCTTGGGTATTGCAGCTCGTCCGATGCGACCGCGCATGAGATCAAGAAGTATCTCCAGCGCAAATTGCGGCTCACCGTGCTGGATTGGGCAACGGACTTCAATCCAGGGAACTCGATCCTGCAACAAATCGAGGAAGCGTCGAGACGCTGCGGCGCGGGCGTCTTTCTGTTCACCAAGGACGATGCGCTGGCGGACCGGGGCAGGAAGGGGCGCGCGGTGCCGCGCGACAACGTCGTCTTTGAAGCCGGTTATTTCTGCGCGCTCAAAGGCAAGGCGAAGGTGCTGATTGTGCTCGAGAAAGGCGCGAAGATGCCGGCGGACTTGGGCGGCGATATCTATGCAAGCCTGGCGAACAAGGCAGACATCGGGCCGATCAAGCCTGCGCTGCGGAAGTTTGTGGGTTCTCTTTGAAGAGTCCTCGCCGAGCGCGGGGGCGGCGCGCTGCTGCTGCTGGCGGCGGCGGCGTCTTTTTTCGGCAGGGACGCGCTTTTCCTCGCCGGGGGTTGTCGCCCGGGCTTGCTGCCGTTCACCATCGTCATGATCTCGCTCTGCTTGAAGTGTCTGCTGGGTGCCCTCGCCGTCCTGGCCATCGCCTTGTTGTCCAGGTCCCGGAGCTTTTTCGTCGCGGGGCTGGTCCCCTTGTTTCCGACGTTCGCGCTTATCGCCCATTATCTTGTCGGAACCGAGCGATCGGCGGCCGATCTGCGCGCGACGGCGCTCTTTGGGCTTTGGTCGCTGGCGCCCTACGCGATCTATTTGCTCGCCGTGTATTATCTAAGCACGCGCCTCGCCCTCGCGCCGACGCTGCTGCTCGCGACGCTGGCGTGGACCGTGGCCGCTGCCGTGCTCCTGGTGGTCTGGTTCAAAGTGTATGCCAGTGGCGGCTGAGGAATGGACGCCGCCCGTAGTCAAAGAGGTGCCCCCCAAGGCCGCACGACAAACCACAGCCTGCCCAAGGCTGATCCCTCAATCGCTCACAAATTAAACCCAACAACGTTATGCCAACCCTCACCGGAGTCTCGTGGTTTCTGCTTGGAGCGGCAGTGCTCCACGCCGCCTTCATGTTATGCGAACTCTTTCCGTGGTCCTGCCCCGTTTTACTCAAGCGTGTGATCGAGAAGAAACTGGCCGGGAAAATCCCGTTCACTAAAGAAGACCAACTGCGGCTGGTGGCCACGATCGTGCACAACGCCGGCATTTATAACGCCCTCCTCGCCGGCGGCCTGTTCTGGGCTGCTTTCCACGGTGTGGCGGCCGCCGACACGGCGCGGGTGCTGCTCAGCGGCGCTGCCCTCGCCGGGGTGTTCGGAACCGTAACGCTGAGATCACCCTATCCCGCAGTGCAAGCTCTGGTCGGGATTGTCGGCTTCTTTCTCGTTTGAACAATCACCGACAACGTATCAACCTGACTGACCTATGGCAAAAAACGTCCCGCTCCCACCACAAAACGCCGACGGCAGCTACACCACGCCCCCGGCGGGCATGCAGATCGACGCCGACGGGGCCAACGGTCAAACCGGCGGCGTGCCCGTCTATGCACCCGAAGGCTACGAGCCCGAGTCACTCGACTATCTCGCCAATGCGGGTGGACCGGGCAATTGGTATGGCGTTGTCACGGACACCGGGGAGAACGACGGAACGCCGATAAAGCAGCAGGTGGGCGGCCCCGCGCCGGGCGCCTACGTGAGCGCGACGAGCTATCGCTGGCCCACCCTGGCTCGCATCGACCCGCTGGCCTACGTGGATGCGGCGAGCGTGCCCTTCATTGTGCTGCCTTCGCACTGGCGCAGGCTGGCCGTGGGCGTGGTCCTCGGCTGCAAAGCCACCATTAAGGACACCAAGACAGGCAAGTTCTTGGAGGCTGCGGGAGTGATGGACTTCGGGCCGCGGGCGAAGCTCGGGGAGGCCTCCGTCGCGTGCGCGGAGTTCTTCGGAGTTCCCTCCAGCCCGAAGAACGGGGGCACCAGCGAGAAGCGATTTATCTACACGTTTTTTCCCGGCGTCCCCGCCGTGATCAACGGGATCACGTATCAACTCCAGCCGATGTAGCTGAAAGGAAGCGAGAGGCTCGCCGGGTGCGGTTCCGGCATCTGCCAGGTGCAGGGCGAGGCGTGGCGGGCCTGGCAGCCAGGCCCGCCTTCCTTGTCCAAGTGAAGCAGCCAATCCCAAAGCGCTGCGGTGAGTGGTTCCCCGCGGATCGCGCTGGCTGCCGCCGGACGTTCTGCCGATTGGGTGGTGGGCTTGCTTTGGGCTCCCGTGGGGGATGGCGACCTCCGGGCGCCATGAGGATGCAGCGCAGCTGCCTGGAAGAAGCGATTAGTCGGCTGCGCCGAAGAATAATGGCGCCCGGAGGTCGCCATCCCCCTCGAAGTAGCCCGCCATCTGCAAAATTCACAACTTGACCCCCGGCTGTTTTGTTGCTGAGCTTGGCTCCGTTCGAGGACTATGCGCGCGCTGGCTGGTATCTTGGTCGTAGCGCTCTTTGCCTGCGGCGCAGGCACCGGGGCGGCCACGCTTCCGAGTGATTGCGCCATCCTTCCGCTCTCCGAAGGCCCGGCGTTGATCCGACAGTGCTCGCGGGCAGGCCCGCAGGACGTGAGCGGTTTCTGGACTCCGTCGCAAGCCCGAGTGATCGCGATCGAGCACCGTCTGCCTGCGCTTCTGCGAAAAAGCGGTCATCCCAGAGCGTTTCCCGATTCGCGCCGTCAATACATCGGTGTCATCTCGCGCGGCAGGAAGCGGATCTATGTCAACGCTTTTCCAGCGTTTGCTCTTGAGATCGGCGAGCGCAGGGACTGGCGGCGCAGCGCCTTGACGGTCTGCGATGGCGGGGACTATTTCTGGGGCTTGGAGTTTGATGGTGCGGATCACAGCTTTCACAAGCTCCAGTTCAATGGTGCGATATGAGTGTCCATCTCGCCCGGCGCTGCCGCGAACAGCCTCTGGCGGCGGCACCTCATCTTGAACTCCATGTCGGTTCTCGCCAGAGCTTGTCGCCGGGTTTGTGGCTCGTTCAGCGGCTTTTCACGCTCCTCTCCATGAACACTCTGACTCTCAGCGTTTATCGACGTTTCCTGCTCGTGGGCACTGCTCTGCTCTGTAGTCTGCCGGCTACTTCCCGTGCGGCCGATCCCGATGCGACGACTTCCGAGTATTTCCGCATCACCATGGGCATGGTGACCTACAGCAAGCGCGATAATAGCAACCGGCTCGATGTTACTCTGGCGCCGCTGAAGTCAGCGCCCGGCGGCGGGCCGCTCTACTTGGAAGCGCGTTTCGAGAACCCACAGCGCGGCGTCGCCCCGCTCATTCAGCGCGGCAGCGTGCCGGCCGGCTCGAAGCAGAGTATTTCCCTTAGCTCGCGGCCCTTGCGCGGGGTGCAGAATGGCCGCGTTTACTCCGTCACGGTGCTTATTTACTCCGATCCCGCGCTTACTCCGATCCCGCGCGCACGAAGCTGCTCGGCACCCACAAGCAGGGCGTCGCCTACCATCAGCTTCCCGCATACATCATCCGGCAGCTCGACGGCGGTGGACGCTGAGCCGCTCTCGCCAGTGCCGCCACAAGTCGACCAACCTCCTCGCGCTGCACGCGCGCGAGTGGGGGCGACTGGCAGCAGCCGTGAAGCAGACGCTTGACTTTGCTCCTGCTCGTCGCTGAGTTCAGGTCCGTGAGGTTCTACTCCATGACACGCATCTTCCTGGCTGTCTTCGTGCTGGCAACGACGCAGGCGGGTTATGCTGAGCCAAAGCCGCTTGCTGCCGTGGGCGCCAGGGACTCTGCCGGGCGACCGGTGGGCGACTATCGCATCGTCGACACGCGCGGCGGCACGCGAGCGCAGGGTCACTTTGACGCCGGGCAGATGGAAGGGCTGTGGACGTTTTGGGATTCGCGCGGCACGCGCACCGCGCAGATTCGTTTTCATCGCGGCGACCCGGCCGGAGAGTATCGTTTGTATTTCAGCGCGTTCGCCTTTCCAACTGCCGCTGGCCGCCTGAAGACGGAAGGCAAAATGGCGGGAAGACACGTCGTGGGCCAGCATGTCGGCTACGGCCCGGATGGCGGGGTGTTCAGCCGCGCCAGCTTCGGTGCGGACGGCAACATCAAGGCGTCGGCGGGCACGGCAGAACGCGCGCGGGAGCTTGTGGAAGCGGATTATCGTTTGTTCGAGACTTTGCAGCAGGCGGTTCAAGATGCGCTGAAATGAAACCCGAGCCGGCGCAGCGGCGCACACGCCGGGGCGAGGCGGCAGCTTTCCCTGAAGGCTAAAACCCCGGCTTGCTTCACGCGGCTCGCTCCCGGGGGTTGTCGCCTGGGCTGGCTGCCGGTTGCCATCGCCATGATCTCGCTCTGCTTGAAGTGTCTGCTGGGTGCCCTCGCCGTCCTGGCTATCGCGCTCTTGTCCAGGTCCCGGAGCTTCTTCGTCGCGGGGCTGGTCCCCTTGTTTCCGACGTTCGCGCTCATCGCCCATTATCTTGTCGGAACCGAGCGATCGGCGGCCGATCTGCGCGCGACGGCGCTCTTTGGGCTTTGGTCGCTGGCGCCCTACGCGATCTATTTGCTCGCCGTGTATTATCTAAGCACGCGCCTCGCCCTCGCGCCGACGCTGCTGCTCGCGACGCTGGCGTGGACCGTGGCCGCTGCCGTGCTCCTGGTGGTCTGGTTCAAAGTGTATGCCAGTGGCGGCTGAGGAATGGATGACACTCGTTGTCAAAGGTGAACCCCTTGGCAGCGCGGCAACCACGCGCTCTCATGAGCGGGTGCCCATTTCCCGCGCGCCCTGAAAATCCTCCCGTATGAAATCTGCGATCCTCCGCACGTTTCTCCTTTCCTCGATCCTGACGTTTTGCGTGGCCGTTGCCTCCGGCGCGCCGCCCGAGGCCGCGAAGCCGAAAGCGAAAGCGGGCGGCAACAGCGGTGGGAAGCCGGCGCCGCTGACCTTTGCCGAGACGAAATATTTTCATCGCTGGTCCAAAGACCACCAACACGAGTTCACGCCAGAAGGTCAGGAAGACCTCCAGCGCTGGAAAGACATGGTGACGATCAATTATTACCCGCAGGCCAAAGACGGCGATGGCCTCGCGGCGACCGCGAATTCCGTGCTGGAAAATTACAAGTCGCACAAAGCGTTGGTCGTGAAGACCAGCTCGGTGCCGCGCACGCCGGAACGGCCGGCGGAGTATTTGATCGTGGTGATGTTTCCGCAGCCCGACTTCATTGAGGCGGTGTTCGCGAAATTCAAACTCGTCGGCGGCACCGCGGGCGCCGCGGCGATCTACTCGCACCGCGAATACGGACAAAAAATCGGCGACACGATGAGCGCGTGGTTGCAGCAAAAAGGGCCGGCAATCGAGAAGGCGCTGATGGGCGCGCCGGAGCTGCCGCCGCCAGCGACCGCCGTGGAACTGTAAACCGGGCAATCCAGAACGCTCGGAGCCGGAGCCGCCGACTTCCCACGCCGCCCGAGAACGATGGTGGTCATCTTCGCCATGAGTTCCGCGCTGTTCCTTTCGCTGGCGATCTGCGGGGTCGCCGCCTTGCTCGAAGGCGTTTGCGCAGGCGGCGGCATCAAAGCGCGGCTGGCGGAATTGCGGACGCCGCTCCGCTTGAACCCGCCGCTGTGGGTCTGGGTGCTCATCGGCATCGGGTATTACGTGATTTGCTTCGCGGTGCTCTACCGCTGTTTCTCCCTGCCGCCGTCGGGCCTGCGCAAGACTGCGCTGGCGCTGCTGGGCGGCATGATGCTCAGCAACGCACTTTGGAACGTGTTTTTCTTCCGCACCCGCAATCTTTTCCACGCCTTCCTCATCGGCGTGCCTTACAGCGCGGTCGCAGTGCTCCTTTTCTTCCTCCTGCTGTGCGGCCTTGACCGACCGTCAGCATGGTGGTTGTCGCCCTATCTCGGGTATCTATTTTTCGCGAACGTCTTCGGTTACAAAGTTTGGAAACTCAACCCGCCGCGGTCCCCGCCATGACGGCGCGTTTTTTCTCGACTCCGCCGATGACGGGCGAGCAAATCGTCGGCGTGAAAAAGAACCGTTGGCGTCGATGCCTGCGCGCGAGGCTCTTCGCGGAAATTTTTGTTACCGTCGCCGTCGGCTCGCCGGCCTTCGCAGAGACCTCTCCGCCACCGGCGCCAGCGGCGACGACCGCGCCGCATTCTGTTCAAAAAGAAAAAGACCACATGACGACAACGACAACAGCGAAACGGGCGAGCGGCAGCTTTGAGGTGAAACTGAATCCTTTGCCCACGGCAGATGCCGACAAAGGCGCCGCGAGCGCTGGCGGCGACAATAAAGACGGCGGCGCTGCGCTTGGCCGGATGTCGATCGACAAACAATTCCACGGCGAACTGGAGGCCACGAGCCAAGGCGAAATGCTGACCGCGATGACCGGCACGAAAGGCTCGGCCGGCTACGTCGCCATTGAGCGGGTGACGGGCAGCCTGGCAGGACGCAGCGGCGCGTTCACGCTCCAGCACACCGGGACGATGAACCGCGGCACGCCGGAGCTCTCTGTCACCGTGGTGCCCGACTCGGGCACCGGGCAGCTCACCGGTTTGACCGGCAGGATGACGATCCGCATCGAAGCAGGCGGCAAACACTTTTACGATTTCGATTATTCGCTGGCCGATGCACGCTGAAGCATCGTGCTGTAGCGGCGGTCTATGACCGCCCTTCGTGTAGCGTGTGATTCTCGCAGAGGCGGTCATAGACCGCCGCTACAGTCGGGCTGCTCACAATTTTTCTGACATGACACCGCTCGCCGACAATCTCTGGGTGCTGCGCTATCCGCTGGGGATACTGGGCGCGGATGTCGGGCGGCGCGTCACCGTCCTCCGGCTGCGCTCGGGCGAACTGGTGATTCATTCGACCGGACCATTTTCGGCGGACGACATCGTGGCGATCAGCGCGCTCGGAAAGCCGGCGTGGCTCGTCGAGGCGACGAACGTGCACGACACGTTTGCCAAGGAAGGACGCGCCGCGTTTCCGCTTGCGCGCTACTTCGCGCCGCCGGCGTTCGAGAAGTTTTCCGGTGTCGCCACGGAGTCGCTCGCGTCGCCGCCGGCGGCATGGAGCGAGGAGCTGGAAGTCCTCCCCCTGGGCGGGGTGCCGAAGGTGCGCGAGCACGCATTTTTTCACCGGCCGTCGCGCACGCTCATCGTCGCCGACGTGCTCTTCAACGTCGGCTCGGAGATGTCGGCGTGGACGAAGTTTTTGCTGCGGCTCGTCGCCGGTTTGAAAGGCGGCCCGGGCGTGAGCCGCATCTTCCGCAAGCTGGCGATCCGCGACGAAGCGGCGCTGAAAGCCTCGCTCGCGAAAGTGCTCGCGTGGGACTTCGACCGCGTGATCGTCGCGCACGGCGACGTGATCGAAGCGGACGGCAAACGCGCGCTGACGAACGCGCTGAAAGCCGCCGGATTGGCGTGAGCCGAGTCGGCATTACGCCGCCAGCGCCTCGGGATGGAACTTGCGCCAATAGCGCGCGAGGCCGGCGACGCTCATGAACGCGGGATTCGCCTGTTCATACGCCGCGAGTTCGTCCTCGCCCAAGCCTTCGGCGCGCAGGCCGTCGAGGACGAAGCGATTGAACTCCGGCAGGATGACTGCCTCGTCTTTTCCCGCGCGCAATTCGTCTTTCATCCAATCCGCCCAGGCGCGCAGGCGGCGTTCGAGCTCGTCGAAACGGGCGCGCGGATCGTCGAGCGGGCCGTAGTGCGTCACATACACCGTCGCGGGCAAGAGCGCGCGCAGCCGTTCGAGCGACCGGTGCCAGCTTTCGAGGTCGATGTCCGGCGGCGGGCAGGGGGGCACGACGGGGCCGCCGGGCAGCAACACGCCCGCCACGTCGCCGGCGAAAATCGTGCGCTCGCTTTCCCAGAAATACGCGTTGTGGTGCTGCGCGTGCCCCGGCGTGGCGAGGACGCGAAGCGTGACGTTCGGGCCGAGCGCGAGTTGCGCGTTGTCCTCCGCAAGATGCAGCCGCTCCGGCGGCATCGGCTCCATTTTTCCCCACAGGTAAGCCATCTTCTCGCCATAAATCCGCGTGGCGCTGGAGACCAGTTTCGACGGATCGAGCAGACGTGCACCTCCGTGCCGAACTCGCGCGCCCAGCGCCACGCGCCGCCGGCGTGGTCGAAGTGAATGTGGCTGAGCACGAGGTGACGCACCTCCTCGGGCTGGCGGCCCAGCGCCCGCAGCGCGGCGACGAGATTGTCGAACACCACGTCCGGCCCGCAGTCGATCATGGCCAGCCCGTCGCCGGGTCCGAGGTCGAGCAGCGCGATGCCGATGATGCCCGGCCGGCCGAGATGAAGCGCGTCGAGGACCTGGATCATAGGAAAAGACTAAAGGTTAAAGGCAGCAGGCTGAAAACCGAAGCGGCGGGATCGAACGGAGCGGCCTTCTTTCGCCGCGACCTTTTTGGCTCTTGGCGCTTTGACTCTGGCGTTCGGCTTCATGCCCGCGACTTCGCGCGCGGTGGCGATGAAATGTTCGAGCACGGGCAGGTGCAGGCCGCCGGTCTGCGGTCGCCACGCGGCGCAATAGCGATACGTCGGCACCGGCGGAGCGAGCGGCCGAAAGACCACGCCGGTGATGCCCATGCGGCTGTATTGCTCGGGCAGCACGGTGACGCCGAAACCGGCGGCGACATACGCGAGCAGCGTCGCCGGCCGGTCGGCTTCCTGGACCACGTTGGGTTGAAACCCGGCCTGCTGGCAGAGCACGACGAGCCACGGGTTGAACACCGGCGCGTTCTGGCGGGCAGCGAGGTAGAAGCGTTCGCGCGCCAGCGCGGAGAGCGGCAGGCTGCTGCGCTCGGCGGCGGCGTGGCTGCCGCCATTGACGCCATTGACGCCGTTGACGCCGCCGGCGCGGGCGAGGGGATGATCCTGCGGCAGCACGGCGACGAGCCGTTCTTCGGCCACGACGGCGAGCTCCAGACTCGGCGTCTCGCGCGGCAGCCCCAGCCCGATGAAGCCGAGGTCGAGCCGGCCTGCGGCGAGTTCCTCGATTTGTTGCGACGAATCCATCTCCGCCAGGTGCAGCTCGACGCGCGGATAACGCTGGCGATACGCGCGCAGCACCGCCGGCAGCACACCCTGGCTCAATGAAGCGACAAACCCAATCGCGAGCCGGCCAACTTCGCCCCGCGCGGCGCGGCGCGCGGCGCACGTCGCATCGTCGGCGTCGCGCAGAATGCGCCGGCAGCTTTCCAAAAACACCTGACCCGCAGCGGTGAGGGCGACCCGGTGGCTGTTGCGTTCGAGCAGGCGCGTGCCGATTTCCTCTTCGAGCTGGCGCACCTGCGTGCTGAGCGGCGGTTGGGCGAGGCGCAGCCGCGCGGCGGCGCGACGAAAGTTCAGCTCTTCGGCGACGGCGACGAAATAGCGCAGGTGGCGTAATTCCATGGAATGACAACGAGACGGCGACGCGGACGGACTGACTGTAGCGGCGGTCTGTGATCGCCCCTGCCCGGTGAGTAAACGATCCGACCAAGGCGGTCACAGACCGCCGCTACAGCCGCCGGCAATACTTATGAGCTATCGGCACGAGATGAAAGAAGTAATTCCTTCCCCGCCAAATTGTATGCAAATTGCCGCCCATTCCCCCTCCTTCGGCGCGCGGGGCGCTTGTCCCCCAGCGAGTGCCCGGCGCGCCGATCTTTTTTCCCTTCGTCTGCCCGCGCGCGGCAGGCCGTCCGTTCGTAACAGGGGAGACCGTTTCTCCCCCGGATTTCATGGCTGCCCTGGCTGATCCGACGCGCGCATTCTGCGAGCGCGCCCTGCGCGAACCCGACGCTTTTTGGTCGGAGCAGGCGGCCGCCGTGCACTGGCAGCGGCCGTTCGCGCAGGTGTGTGATTATTCGCGTCCGCCGTTTGCGCGCTGGTTCGTCGGCGGCGAGACGAATCTCTGTTTCAATGCGCTCGACCGCCATCTCGCCGAACGCGGCGCCCAGACGGCGATTCATTTTCTTTCCAGCGAAACTGGCGAAGCGCGCACGCTTACGTTTCGCGAATT
>CAXTRS010000024.1:15933-22879 GCA_964246635.1 uncultured Chthoniobacterales bacterium
GTCTCGACCGCCACCTCGCCGAGCGCGGCGACGCGACCGCGCTGATCTGGGAACCCGACGAGCCGGCCGAGCAGCCGCGCCGCTACACCTATCGCCAACTCCACGCCGAGGTCTGCCGCTTCGCCAACATGCTCAAGGCGCAGGGTGTCGCGAAGGGCGACCGCGTCACGATCTACCTGCCGATGATCCCCGAGGCCGCGGTGGCGATGCTGGCCTGCGCGCGGCTCGGCGTTGTGCATTCCGCGGTGTTTGCGGGATTCGCCGCGAAGAGTCTGGCGAGCCGCATCGACGACGCCGGCGCGCGGGTTGTCCTCACGGCGGACGGCGGGATGCGCGGCGGCCGGTTGGTCGCGTTGAAAAAGCTCGTCGATGAAGCGCTCGCGCTGGCGGAAACGCGCGTCGAGCACGTGGTCGTGGTCAATCGCGGTCTCGATCCCGCCGCGCCGATGACCGCCGGGCGCGATCTCGACTACGCGCAAATCTGCGCGCCGCACCGCGACGCCGAGGTGCCGTGCGCCTGGCTGGAATCGAGCGAGCCGAGCTACCTGCTCTACACCAGCGGCACGACCGCGAAACCGAAAGGCGTGCAGCGCGACACCGGCGGGTATCTCGTCGCGCTGGCGGCGTCGATGCGCCACATCTTTCCCGGCCGGCCGGGCGAGACCTATTTTTGCACCGCCGACGTCGGCTGGGTCGTCGGGCACTCCTACACGATTTACGGTCCGCTGATCCACGGCATGGCGACCGTGATTTACGAAGGCCTCCCCACGCGGCCCGACGGCGCCATCTGGTGGAAGATCGTCGAGCAAACGCAGGCGACGCTGATGTTCACCTCGCCCACCGCCGCGCGCGTGCTGAAAAAACAGGACCCCGAGTGCATCCGCCGCCACGACCTCAGCACGCTGCGCTACCTTTTCCTCGCCGGCGAACCGCTCGACGAGCCAACCTCGAACTGGCTGAAAGACGCGCTCGGCCATGTGCAGATCATCGACAACTATTGGCAAACCGAAACCGGCTGGCCGCTGCTCACGCTCCTGCCCGGAGTCGGGCCGGTGAAGGTGAAGCCCGGCTCACCCGGCTTCGCGGCCTACGGCTACCGCGCGCGCATCGCCGACCCGCGGACGGGCGAGCCGCTCGCGCGCGGCGAGAAAGGCGTGCTCGCCGTCGAGCCGCCGCTGCCGCCGGGCTGCATGACGACGGTGTGGAAGAACGACGAGCTTTTCGCCAAGCACTACTGCGGCGGGTTCCCGGGCAAGCTGCTCTATTCGACCTTCGACTACGCCACGCAGGACGATGACGGCTACTTTTTCATCCTCGGCCGCACCGATGACGTCATCAACGTCGCCGGCCACCGGCTTGGCACGCGTGAGATCGAGGAGGCGGTTTCGTCTCACCCCGGCGTGGCTGAGGTCGCCACCATTGGCGCGAACGACGAAGTCAAAGGCCAGGCGATCCATTGCTTCGTGGTGATGAAACAGCCGGACGCGGTTGCGGACGACGCCGCGAAGGCCGGGGTGAGCAAAGAAATCGAAGCGACCGTCGTGAAAACGCTCGGCGCCGTCGCGCGTCCGTCGCTGATTTGCGTGGTGCGCGCGCTGCCGAAAACGCGTTCGGGCAAAATCCTGCGCCGCGCGATCCAGGCTGTTGCCGAGGGCAGGCCGCCGGGCGACTTGTCCACGATGGAAGACCCCGCCGCGCTCGACGGCATCCGCGACGCCGTGGCCTGCGCGCGGCCGCGTTGACCCCACGCATGGACGCCGCCCTGCAACAGCAGATCGATTACTACCGCGCGCGGGCTGGCGAATACGATCAGTGGTTCTACCGCCAAGGCCGCTACGACCGCGGGGCGGAACTCAATGCGCGCTGGTTCGAGGAAGCGCAGACCGTGGCCGACGCGCTCGACCGTTTCCGGCCGACCGGTGACGTGCTCGAACTGGCCTGCGGCACCGGCATCTGGACCGAGCGGCTGGCGCAGCACGCCGATACCATCACCGCCGTGGACGCCTCACCGGAAGTCCTTGCGCTCAACCGCGAGCGGCTCGGCGACTTCGCGGCAAAAGTCTCCTACGAACGAGCCGACCTGTTCCGGTGGGAACCCTCGCATGGATTTGACGCGGTGTTTTTCGGCTTTTGGTTGTCGCACGTTCCGCCGGCATCGTTCGACAAGTTCTGGGCGCTGGTGCGCCGCGCCCTGAATCCGGGCGGCCGGTTCTTCTTCGTCGATTCCCGCCGCGAATCGACGTCCACGGCACGCGATCACCAATTGCCCACGGAGGCCGACGCTACCACGCTCACCCGCCGGCTGAACGACGGGCGCGAGTTTCGGATCTACAAAATTTTTTACGAACCCGCCGAGTTGGAAGCGCGTTTGTCAAAATTGGGCTGGCACGCGACGGTCGCGGCGACACCGAATTATTTTCTGCACGGGCAGGGGACACCTGCCGATCTTCCCCCGACATGAACAACCAACTTTCCGCCGGCGCACGCTTTCGCGCGGCCCTCGACGCCGAACGCCCGCTGCAAGTCGTCGGCGCGATTAACGCCTACTGCGCGATGCTCGCCGAGCGCGCTGGCTTTCGGGCGTTGTATCTCTCCGGCGCCGGCGTGGCGAACGCCTCGTTCGGCTTGCCCGATCTTGGGATGACCACGCTCAACGACGTTTGCGAAGACGTGCGCCGCATCACCGCGGCGTGCCCGCTGCCGCTGCTGGTCGATGCCGACACTGGCTTCGGCGCGAGCGCGTTCACCATCGCGCGGACGATACGCGAGCTGACCCGCGCCGGAGCCGCCGCCTGTCACATCGAAGACCAGGTCGCCGCGAAACGCTGCGGCCACCGGCCGGGCAAGGAACTCGTGAGCGCGGACGAAATGAGCGACCGCATCAAAGCCGCCGTGGACGCGCGGCCGGACGCAGCGTTCGTCATCATGGCGCGCACGGACGCGCATGCGAGCGAAGGCCAATCAGCGGCCCTCGAGCGTGCGCACGCCTATGCCACCGCCGGGGCGGACATGATCTTCGCGGAAGCGCTCACCACGCTCGACGAATATCGCGCCTTCACGAGCGCGCTCGGGCAGTCGGTGCCGGTGCTGGCGAACATCACCGAATTCGGCAAGACGCCGCTGTTCACGCTCGACGAATTACGCGAGGCCGGCGTCGGCCTGGCGCTGTATCCGCTGAGCGCTTTTCGCGCGATGAGCAAGGCCGCGTCGCTCGTGTATGAAACGCTGCGCACGCAAGGCACCCAGGGCGGCGTCACCGACTTGATGCAGACGCGCAATGAACTCTACGAAGTGCTCGATTACCACGCTTACGAAGACAAGCTAGACCAACTTTTTGCGGCGAAACGAAAGGAATAATCCGTGGCAAAAATCCATTTATGAGCGAAGCAAAAACACCCAGTTCACCCGGCGGCTTGCGCGGACAATCCGCCGGCTCCACCACGATCTGCACGGTCGGCAAATCCGGCGTCGGCCTGACCTATCGCGGCTACACGATCGAAGACCTCGCCGCGCAGGCGACGTTTGAAGAAGTCGCTTATCTGCTGCTGCAAGGCGAACTGCCGACGAAGGAAAAGCTGGATGAGTTCAAGAAACGCCTGCAAGGCTTGCGCGACGTGCCGCAACCCTTGCGCGATGTGCTCGAACGCATCCCGCGCGACGCGCACCCGATGGACGTGCTGCGCACCGGCACTTCAATGCTCGGCGTGCTTGAGCCGGAGGGTGATTTTTCGCGGCAGGACGCCGTGGCCGAGCGGCTGCTCGCCGCGCTGCCGTCGATCCTTTGCTACTGGTATCGTTTCTCGCACATGGGCGGCGAGCGCATCGGCACGGAAAGCGGGGAAGACACGCTCGCGGGTCACTTCCTGCACCTGCTGCACGGCAAAAAACCGAGCGACGAACACCGCCGCTGCATGGACGTGTCGCTCATTCTTTACGCCGAGCACGAGTTCAACGCTTCGACGTTCACCGCGCGCGTCTGCGCGGCGACGCTGTCGGATATTTATTCCTGCGTCACCGGCGCCATCGGCACCTTGCGCGGCCCGCTGCACGGCGGCGCGAATGAGGCGGCGATGGAACTCGTGCAGAAATTCAAGACGCCGGACGAAGCGCGCACGGGCGTGGGCGCGATGCTCGCGCGGAAAGAAAAAATCATGGGCTTCGGCCACGCGGTCTATAAGCACAGCGATCCGCGCAACGCGATCATCAAGGAATGGTCGAAAAAACTCGCGCCGACCGCCACGGACAAAGACGGGTATCTCTACGATGTCTCCGAAGCGGTCGAAAAGCTGATGAGCGACGAGAAAAAAATGTTCGCCAACGCCGACTTCTTCTCCGCGACCAGCTACCATTTCATGGGCATCCCGACGCCGTTGTTCACGCCGATCTTTGTGCTCTCGCGCGTCAGCGGCTGGTCGGCGCACATCAAAGAGCAGCGCGCCAACAACAAGCTCATCCGCCCGAGCGCCGATTACATCGGGCCGGAGCAGCGGGCGTTTGTGCCAATCGAGCAGCGGTAACGGTAAAAAGGTTCAAGCTTCAGGCCTTCAATCTTCAAACAAGTTCTAAGCTCGAAGTTCAAAGGGTGGAGCAAAGGTCGCCGAGTTTGCGCGAGTCAGTTTTTGAACTTTGAACCTTTGCACTTGTTTGAAGCTTGAAGGCTTGAACCTTTCCCTCCCATGTCCCACCACGACCTCACTTCCGCCGCGCGCCCCGACTTCGACGCGCTCCTCCAGCAGCTCGCCGACTACACGCTCGCCACGGAAAAAATCACCAGCGACGAAGCCTTCGACACCGCGCGCCTGTGCCTGATGGACACGCTCGGCTGCGGCCTGCTCGCGCTCGCCTATCCGGCCTGCACGAAACTCCTTGGCCCCACGGTGCCCGGCGCGACGATGCCCGGCGCCGGCGCGCGCGTTCCCGGCACCAGCTTCGAGCTCGATCCCGTCCAGGCCGCGTTCAACATCGGCGCGATGGTGCGCTGGCTCGATTTCAACGACACCTGGCTCGCCGCCGAATGGGGCCATCCCTCCGACAACCTCGGCGGCATTCTTGCGGTCGCCGATTACCTGTCCCGGCAGCGGGTCCATGAAGGCGAGCCGCCGCTCACGATCCGCGACGTGCTCCTCGCCATGATCCAGGCGCACGAAATCCAGGGCGTGCTCGCGCTCGAAAACGGTTTCAACCGCGTCGGCCTCGACCACGTGCTGCTCGTCCGCATCGCCTCGACCGCCGTGGTCACGCGCCTGCTCGGCGGCACACGCGAGGACATTCTCAACGCGCTCTCGCACGCCTTCATCGACGGCGGCGCGCTGCGCACCTATCGCCACGCACCCAACACCGGCTCGCGCAAATCCTGGGCGGCCGGCGACGCCACGAGCCGCGCGGTGCGCCACGCGTTCTTCGCGCTGAAAGGCGAGATGGGTTATCCGAGCGCGCTCACCGCAAAAACCTGGGGTTTCCAGGATGTGCTCTTCCGCGGCAACCCACTGCGCGTTCCGTCGCAGGGTTTCGGCTCCTACGTCATGGAGCACGTCCTTTTCAAAATTTCGTTCCCCGCCGAGTTCCACGCGCAGACCGCCGTCGAAGCCGCGCTCGCGCTGCACCCGAACGTCGCCGCGCGCCGCGACGAGATCGCGCGCGTCGTCATCGAAACCCAGGAAAGCGGCAAACGCATCATCGACAAAACCGGCCCGCTCGACAACCCGGCCGACCGCGACCATTGCATCCAATACATGGTCGCCGTGCCGCTGATTTACGGCCGACTCACCGCCGAAGATTACGAAAACGACGTCGCCCGCGACGCGCGCATCGACGTGCTCCGTGACAAAATGGAAGTCGTCGAGAACGCCGGCTTCACCCGCGACTATCTCGACCCGACAAAGCGTTCCATCGGCAACGCCGTGCAAGTCTTCTTCAAAGACGGCACGCAGACCGAACGCATCGCCGTCGAATACCCCATCGGTCACCGCCGCCGCCGCGCCGAAGGCGTGCCGGTGTTGCTCGACAAATTCGAGCGCGCCTTGCGCGGCCGCATCCCCCCGCGCAACGCCGATGCCATCCTTGCGCTCAGCGCCGATGCCGAGCGACTCCACGCGACGCCGGTGCAGCGGTGGATGGATCTTTTCGTGGTCTGACCCACGCAGAGACCGAATCCATCCTCCAGTCGTGCTGCACGGTCGTATCGAGTTGAAGCTCGGGTGTGGCGTCCGGCCGGAAAAAGTCTCGCCCGCAGCAGATTATGCTGGACACCGGCACCCGCACCGGGATTTAACGGAGCACGCCCGGCTCGCCGCCGGTCCCCGCGGTGCTCTCATGAAAACTCCGACTCTCCGTTCCCTGTTCGCCGTCGCCGGTTTTTGCGCCTGCTCGATTTCCTTTGCGCTCTCCGCTCGGGCAGAAACCATTTACGGGTTGTCGAACAACGACAACGCCATTTTCAGCCTGGTCTCGTTCGACAGCGCCGCGCCGGGCACCACGACTTCCAACGTCACGATCACTGGCATCACCGGCGTCCTGTCGTCCATCGATTTCCGACCCTCCAACGGGCAACTCTACGGCGTGAGCTACCAAACAAACGACGGTCCGCCCACCGCCCAGCTTTATTCGATCAACACCACGACGGGTGCGGCCACGGCGATCGGCTCCACTTTCACCCTGACCGGCGCGAGCAACTCCAATCTCCGCGTTGGCATTGATTTTAACCCCGTCGTTGACCGTCTGCGGGTGGTCGCGGCGAGCGGCTCCGATGGCTTCACCACGACCAGCTACCGGCTGAACCCGGACACCGGCGCCGCCACCGCTGACACCGCCCTCTCTTTTGCTCCGGGCGACCCGAACACGGGCAGCAGCCTCTACGACAAAGGAATCGCCTATAATAATAATTTCGCCGGCGCGAGGATGACCACACTGTTCGGCTACGATTTCTCAGGCGACATCGTTGTCACCA
>CAXTRS010000025.1:0-6667 GCA_964246635.1 uncultured Chthoniobacterales bacterium
GAACGGACCGAGCGGGTCCGTGCGCGCGGAGGGAGGCCCGGCCGAAGTGCTGCCGGGAATGGGTCAGCTCCAGCGCGGCGGCGGCACTGGCGGCGGCGTCGCGTCAATCCCGTCGTGGAACGCCGGCGCGAGGAAGGGCGGCCGGGCTTTGATCGAAGCCGGCAGGCGCAGCGTTAGGGCAGCGCGCTGATGAAAAAACACGACCTTCCCGGCAGCCTGCGTGGGCACCGCGCGTTGCGGCCCACGTTCGTGATCCGCAGCTTTTCCCTTTTCGATGATCCGGCACAAATCGCAGGGATGCTCGCCGCCAAAGGTCTCCACGAGCGCGGTGGCGAGCGTCGGCGCGCTTTGCGCGTAGCGCACGAGCATGCTCGTCCACGCAAGGGATTGCAGCAGCGCCCAAGGCCCGCCAGCCGCCACCACCGACGCGAAAAGCCAGCCCGCGCGCAGCAGCAGCAGGCGCGATCGCGAGCGAGGAACGGGGCGCATTGACGGCGAAAGACTGGACGCCGCATCGTGGGCGTGCGCCTCCGGGGATGTCCATCCTTTTTTCCTTTGCCGGGTTCGTCCGCACCTGCGCGCCGGCCGCCGGGATTTTCGCCTTGCGCGAACAGCACCCGCCGTTTAGACGTGGAGTTCCTGTCTCGCGGCGCGGAAAAAGACGTCCGGTGATTTCTTTTTTCGCCGCCATGAGCGGGTCAACCAGTTCGGATGGCGCGCGGAGGGTCCGCGGCGGCCTTCGACCACCGTTTCACAATCCAAGAAAAAATGCAGATCGCGCCGTGCCTCGCCTCCTTTCACCGGGACCTGTGACGACGA
This sequence comes from uncultured Chthoniobacterales bacterium, assembly GCA_964246635.1. Taxonomy (GTDB): domain Bacteria; phylum Verrucomicrobiota; class Verrucomicrobiia; order Chthoniobacterales; family SZAS-18; genus JAFAXH01. Next base: position 820 of record CAXTRS010000025.1, read on the forward strand.
CCGGCGAGCACCCCTGAATGGCCTTTCATCCGCAACAAGCACGAGTCAACGTCAACGGCCGCATCCGCGCGCGCGAAGTGCGCGTGATCCTGGCGGCGACGAAGGAACAATTGGGCATCATGCGCACGTCGGACGCGCTGCGCCGCGCCAACCAGATGGGGCTCGACCTCGTCGAAGTGGCGCCCACGGCCAACCCGCCGGTGTGTCAGATCGTCGATTTCGGCAAGTATCGCTACGAACAGGCGAAGCACGAAAAAGACAAACGGCACAACGCCTCGAAGCTCAAGGAAGTGAAGTTCCGGGTGAACATCGACGAACACGATTACACGACGAAATTGCGCCGCGCCGAGGAGTTTCTCGACAAGGGCAACAAAGTGAAAGTGCAGCTCCAGTTTCGCGGTCGCGAGATGGCGCACCAGGAGTTGGGCGAACAACTCGTGCGCCGGGTGCGCGACGATCTCACCGGCATGAGCCAGGTCGAGGCGGAGCCGCGCAAAGCGGGCCGCTCGATCAACATGATGCTCGCCCCGCTGCCGGCGAATCGGCGCAAGCGGAAATTCAAGCCGCTGAGCGACGAGGAAATGGAAGCCGCCGAAGCTGCTGCCGCACACGAGGAGCACGGCGACGAAGACGAAGCGGGCAGCGGCGAGTGAGTGGTGAGTGTTGAGTGACGGGGTGCGGGTTGCGCACCTCTTTTCTCAGCCCCGGCAGGGGCTGAGAAGACGAAGCAACCTGTCACTTGGACTCTTGTCATTTATTACTCATGTCCACCGCAAAAAAACTTTTCCTCTTCGACATCGACGGCACGCTGCTGACCACTGGCGGGGCGGGCGAAGGAGGATTCTGCCAGGCGTTCGCCGAGGCTTTCGGCATCGAAGACGATCTCTCCACGATCGATTTCGCCGGCGCTACAGACACCGGCGTTGTGCGTCTGCTCTTCGAGAAGCACGCTTTGGAAGGCACGGCCGAACGACACGCACTGTTTCACAAGACTTACCTGCCGCACTTGGGCAATAACCTGGCAAACTTTCCCGGCCGCCTGATGCCCGGCATCAACGACCTCCTGCCGGCGCTGCACGCACGACCCGGCGCAGTGCTGGGCCTGCTGACCGGCAACTTCTCCGGCGCCTCGAAGCTGAAACTCACCCATTACGGTCTCATCCATTTTTTCGACTTCGGCGCCTTCGCCGACGACTCGCACGACCGCAACCTGCTCGGCCCCGTCGCGCTCCGGCGCGCGCGCGAAATCTACGGCGCCGACGCTTTCCCCGACCCCGCGTGTGACGTGCTCATCATCGGCGACACCACGCGCGACATCGCCTGCGCGCGCGCCTGCGGCGCCCGCGTGCTCGCCGTCGCCACCGGCAAACATTCCCGCGCCACGCTCGCCGCGCACGCGCCCGATTTCCTTGCCGACGACCTGACCCAACCCGAGGCCGCCGCGGCGTTCGACGCGCTCTTTGCCGCCTAGCGAAAAGCGTGCGCGCCACGCCCCGTTCGAGGCTCTGGCGAACCCCGATTCCGCCGCAAAAATATTCCCTCGCGGGCCGCTGCGACGCCGCTTATGGTGCGACCGCTTCACCGGCTTTGCTCTCTGTCTCCCGCGTTATGAGTCTGCCCCACGTCGTGCCTTTGGAAGGCGAAATCGATCTCAACGAAAGCCCGCGCGTGCTCGCGCAGCTCAATCCGCTCATCGCCCAAAAGCTGCCGCAGGTGCACGTCGATCTGAGCAAGGTCAGCTACATCGACAGTTCCGGATTGGCCACGTTTATCGACGCCATGCAGCGCGTGCAGGCGTATGGCGGCGAGTTTGCGCTCGTGGCGTTGCGCGACAACGTGCGCAAGATTTTCGAGATCGCCCGGCTCGATCAGGTTTTCAAAATCCTGCCGGCGCCGGCGGCTTCGACCTGATCTTGCGTTGGGTTTGCCGGGCGGGCGTCGCAGCGCGTGGCGCGTTCATGCCTGGTCTTTTCCGCCGCACAGCTCGCGCAGAAAATCGATCGTCTGCGCGAGGTTTTTTTCGATGCGGAAATCCGCGGCGTATTCCAGAATTTTCGGCCGCGCCGTGCGCCGACGCTCGAGGTCGGCCCAGCGCGTCAAGCATTGCACCAGACCGGGCACATGCCATTCTACTGGCACGATGTCACCCGTGACAGTCTCGATCAGAATCTCCGCAAATCCATTCTGCCTCGTTGTGATCACCGGCAGCCCGCTGGCGAACGCTTCGAGACAGGCGTTGGAAAAGGGGTCATAAAGCGTCGGTAGCAAAAAAACATCTGCCGCAGCGTAGAGCGCGCGCATTTCCGCCGCAGGCACAGCACCAAGAAAACGAACTCGCCCGCGATCCTGCGCGGCGGCAGGTAATTCGCTCTGTTTGCCTGTGCCTGCGACGAGCAGCACGCCGTGATGCTTCGGATCGAGTTGCGCGACGGCTTCAATGGCAAACCGCAAGCCCTTGCGTTTCCAGCCGCTGCCAGCGAAGAGCACGGCGTAGTCTTGGGCGGCGAGTTCCAATTTTTGTCGCGTCCGCTCCCGGAGGTCTTCGGCGAGCGGGGCAAAAAATGCTTGCGGCAACCCGTTGTAAATCGTCCGAATGCGTGCTGCGGGATATTGATAACGGAAAACAATTTCCGCTTTCACCATGTCCGAGTTGGTGATGACCGCCCGTGCGCCGCTGCCATCCGGCGCGAAGAGTGCGTTCTCCAACGAAAGAAGCTGACGGTGTTTGCCAAAATTGCGGCGAAAAAACTCGGTGAATGTTGGGAGCAGGGGGCGCTCGCTCCGTGCGCGCTGTTCCAGCCAGACACGATGCACGCCGTCGCCCGCGCGATAACAGTCGCAATGGGCGATGCGCTCCAAGCTGAAGAGCACGTCGCACAACCCGCGCTCGCGTGGACGCAATGCGCCGAGCGCATCGGAAAACGTGCGCGGCGAGCGTCCGCGCACCGGCACAAATTCCACGTCTGCCGGGCGTGCATCCGCCGGCCATTCCGGCGAGCCAAAGAGCACGGCGTCGTGACCAGCTGCGGTCAGCGCGGCGACGAAACGGCGCAGGTAATTTTCCGCCCCGCCCGTGGATGAGTAGCCGCGGCGTGCGAGGCCGATTTTCATTAGTGGCATTGATCCCGGCGAGTCGGCTTCGTAGGTGGATGGCGATCTCCGAGCGCCATTATTCTGCGGCGCAGCCGCCTGAAATTTCTTCGCAGTTTCGCTGCATCCAGTGGCGCCCGGAGGTCGCCATTCGCCTGCGAAGCCTGTCACCGCATTTTACGTTAGTTTGACAACTCTGCACCCGGCCGCTATCCCCGCAGGCAGCATGGAGCGCTCGGACCCTCTCGCGGCTGGCGGCGGCTCGCCCGGGGCGGTCTCCGCCGATCCGCTCCCACCCTTGCCCAAACGTGTGCTCTACGCGACGAGCGCGCGCATCGGCGGCACCGGCCTCGATCTCGTCGCGCACAAAACGCTGCTCGCGCCGATGCGCGGCAAGTTCCTCGCTCGCGCCATCGGCTACGAAAACCGCACGCGCGGAGAGATTCCCGAGCGGTTCGTGCGCTCGTTGCGCTGGAGTCCGGTGCGGCTGCTCTCGGGGTTGAGCCGTCCGTTTTATTACGGCGCAAAAAAGCAATACGCGGACTGGGTCGCCGCGCACGAACTGCGCACCGGACGCTACGATTTTTTCCACGGCTGGTCGGGTGACGCACTCTTCGCTCTGCGCGAAGCCCGTGCGCGGGGCATTCCCTCAATGCTCGAAATCCCGACCTGGCACGTCGCGCACGGCTTCGGCAAATGGACGGACACCGCGCCGCCGACCCGCCTGCTCGACCGCGTGCTGCCGCGCGCCTGGCGCGACGGGCTGCTGGTAACCCAAAGGCGCATCATTGAGGAATACGCGCTCACCGATTTGATCCTGTCGCGCTCCTCCCGCGCAACGGAAACATTCCTCGCCGAAGGCATCGCGCCGGAAAAAGTTTTCTACATCGGCGACGCTGCCGACACGATGCGTTTTCAGCCCGTTGCGGCGCCGCCGGAAGATGGGATTTTCCGCGCGATTTTTGTCGGCGCGCTCATCCGGCGCAAAGGAGTTCACCTGCTGCTCGACGCCTGGCATCGTCTGCGGCTGCCGCGCGCGGAACTCCTGCTCGTCGGTTTTCTCCATCCGGAAATTCGTCAGGAATTCGTGCGTCACCGCGTCGGCGAAGCGGGCAGCACGGTGCGGCTGATCGGCCCGACGTCGCGTGTGGAAGATTGGTTTCGCCAGGCGACGGTTCATGTTTTCCCCAGCCTGCTGGAGGGCTGTGCGAAGACGACGTGCGAAGCCGCAGCGTGCGGCTTGCCGCAGATCACCACGCGAGAGTCCGGCGACGTCGTCGTCGATGGCGTCAACGGTTTCACGGTGCCGCCGAATGATGTGGATGCTCTCGCCGCGGCGATCGCAAAGATGCACGCCCTGCCGCCTGCGCAACTCGCCGAGATGCGCGGCGCGGCGCGGCGGCGCGCGGTGGAAGAATTCAGTTGGGAGCGCTTTCACGAGCGCATTCTCGAAGCCTATCGGCGGGCGATTGAAAACCAGCGTCAAACGTGAGACACAACGCGCTTTCCCCTCGCCATCCTGAGCGGAGTGTAACGAAGCCGAAGGACTTCTCCCTGACAAATCCGTGTGGGCGTTGAAAGCGCACGCGACGTCCAAACCAGAAAGGCAGCAAGAGGTCCTTTGACAAGCTCAGGATGACAGAAGGAGGGACAGCGCAAATTGTGGCGTCGCCTCCCCGGCTTGATCCTTCACCCCGTGATTTGAACGTCCTCGCCATCCAGCTCAAACGCATCGGCGACCTCATCCTGACGACGCCCGCGTTGTGCGCGCTGAAAAATTCCGGCGCGCGCGTGACGCTCGCGCTGGCAGACAACACCGCGCCGCTGCTGCCGGCGATGCGCGAGTTCGTGGACGACGCGCTCGTTTTCGAGCGAGGAAAACTGAATCTCGCGCATTGGTGGCGAATGCTCACGCGCGAGCGCGGACGCTTCGATGTCACCGTCGATTTTACCGGCAACGATCGCTCCGGATTGCTGACCCTGCTCAGTGCCAGCAAGCGCCGCCTGGCGGCTCGCGACGCCTTGAAGAACGCGCCGCGCTGGCGGTCGCGCGCTTACACAAATTTTGCCGAGACGAACGTGCGCGCGCGGCACACCGCCGATCGTTACCTCGACCACGTCGCCGCGCTGGGACTGTCTGTTCCTGTGTCAGGCCCGGTGACGCCGGTGCTGCATCTTCCGACCGGAGCGTGCGCGGCCGCGCCACTGCCGCTTGCACGCTACGCGGTCGTGCATCCCGGCAGCGCGCGCGCGGAAAAATACTGGCCGCCGGAACGCTGGGCCGCGGTGATCGACCATTGCCAGCGCGAACTCGGCGTGCCGGTCGCGCTCACCGGCGGCCGGGGCGACCCATTCGAGGACGCGCATCTCGCCGCCATCCGTGCGGCCTTATCGAAACCAGTCGCCGCCGATCTCGCCGGCCGGCTCGATCTGCTCGCGCTCGCGGCGCTCATCGCCGACGCGAAGCTTTTCCTCGGCGTCGATTCGGGTCCGATGCACCTGGTTGCCGCCGCGCGCCGGCCCGCGCTCGTCCTCTTTGGTCCGACAAATCCGTTTCACTGGCGGCCGCGTCACGTCGGTTGCTTCGTGCTGCGCGCACCGCATGACACTCCACGCCATGGCGAGATCGAGGCTGATTTTTCGCCATCGGAAACCGGCGCATCGATGGACGGGATTTCTGTCGCCGCGGTTGTCGCCGCGCTGGGCTGTCTGTAGCGGGGGGGGGGGGGGCCCCCCCGCCGGCCCACGTGGGGCGGTG
>CAXTRS010000025.1:6677-22290 GCA_964246635.1 uncultured Chthoniobacterales bacterium
CCCCCCCCCCGCCCCCCCACCCTCCCCGACCCCCCCCCCCCCCCCGCCCCAACCCGGCGGCCCCCCCCCCGCCGCTACAGTCGTGGCATCGCTACTGGCCAGAACGGCAATCTCGCTTACACTGGCTCTCGCTTTTTTCGTTCGCCATGCCGTCGTCCGCCGTCGATACCTCCGCGCTTGCGCCAGCCGCTCCGGTTGCCGTCGCGACCAAGCCGCGGCTGAACGTCGCCTTCGTGCGCGAGAACCTGCCGTTTCTCAAAAAACTCTGGAGCTACATCCGACCCTATCGTGGGCGATTCCTGCTCGGACAGCTTTGCGGCATCCTTTTCGCCGCGCTCAACGGCGCGCTGCCGCTGTTGATGAAAACCGTGCTTGGCCTCGCGCTGCCGGAGACGAAGATTTCGCAGACCGCCTTCGTCAGAAATCGCGGCGAGGACGCCATGCTTTGGCCCGACGCTTCGCCGACCTGGACGGTGCTGCTCGCCTGCGCGGCGATCCCGGCGGTGATGATCGCGCGCGGGCTTTTCGATTACCTCGGCAACTACTGCAATGCCTGGGTGAACCTGAAAGTCCTCAGCGATTTGCGCAAACGGCTCTTCGCGCACATCACCTCGCAGTCGCTCGATTTCTTCCACCGCGAACGCGCCGGCCAGCTCATCTCGCGCGTGGCCAACGACACCCGCATGGCCCAGGGCGCGCTCGGCATGGTCGGGCTTGATCTCGTCAAGCAACCCGTCTGTGTGCTCGTCGGCGTGCTCGCGCTGCTCAAGCTCGACGCGCGCTTCACGCTCATCGCGCTCGTGCTCTTTCCCGCCGGCATTTTGCCGGTGGCAATTTACGGCAAGCGCATCCGCAAAACCAGCCGCATGGAGGAGCAGCAGACCGGCGCGATGACCGTCATTTTGCAGGAAACGTTTGCCGGCGTGCGGGTGATCAAATCGTTTGCGCGCGAAGTCTGGCAGAACCGCGTTTTCAACCGGCTCGCCGACCAGCAATTTCACAACTCGATGCGCCTGCGCCGCGCCGCGGAAATCGTCGGTCCGCTCGTCGAAGTCGTCGCCGCGATCGGCGTTGGCCTTGCGCTGTTTTACGTCCACAGCGCGGGGATGAATCTCAGCAAGTTCATCTCGCTCGTGACCGGCTTGTTTCTGCTCTACAACCCGGTGAAACAGATCAGCAAGCTGCACGTCCAGATCGCCAAAGCGCGCGCGGCGACCGAGGGCATTTTCGATTTGCTCGAACAACGCCCGACCGTGCTCGACCGGCCCGGCGCCGCGCCGGTCTCGGAAGCGAACGCGCGGGGCGTCATCGCGTTCGAGCGCGTCAGCTTCGCCTACCCGAACACGGATCAGGCGGCGCTGAACGATTTCTCGTTGCGCATCGAGCCGGGCCGCTACTACGCGCTCGTCGGGGCCTCGGGCGCGGGCAAGAGCACCGTGTTCGGGTTGCTCCAGCGTTTTTACGATCCGACTGCGGGCAGAATTTTTCTCGATGGCCGCGACCTGCGCGACCTGACCCAGGACAGTCTCCGCGCGCAGATCGGCGTCGTCACGCAGGACACGTTTCTTTTCCATGACACCGTCGCCAACAACATCCGCTACGGCCGGCTGGAAGCGACGGATGAAGAAGTCGCCGCAGCCGCGCGTCTGGCGCACGCCGAGGAATTCATCGTCGCGATGCCGCACGGCTATGACACGGTCGTGGGTGACAAGGGCAACCGGCTCAGCGGCGGGCAGCAACAGCGGCTGGCCATCGCGCGGGCGCTCTTGAAAAACGCGCCGATCCTCCTGCTCGACGAAGCCACCAGCGCGCTCGACAGCGAGAGCGAACGTGCCGTGCAGGACGCCCTCGAAACGCTCGCCGCCGGCCGCACCGTCATCGCCATCGCGCACCGGCTTTCGACCATTCTCAAAGCCGACGAAATCATCGTGCTCGACCGTGGCCACATCGTCGAACGCGGCACCCACCAGGCGCTGCTCGAAAATGGCTCCGGCGATAGCGGCGTGTATCGCCGGCTCTACGACTTGCAGTTTGGCGCGAGCGGCAACGCGCTCGCTGCCGCGCCCGCGTCCGGCGCTTGATTCGTGGCAATGACGATCCACCTTCCTCAGCTCGCGCTGCTCTTCGCGGGGCTGATTGCGCTGGGCTTTATCTGCCGCTCCTTAGCTGCCCGCGGTGCCAGCGGCGCCATCGGACCATTGATCCTTGGAGTCTTGAGTTTGGGCAGTTTTTGTCTCGGTGGTTTCAGTCTGTGGCATTCCTATCGACTTGTGCGCGGCGCGAGTTCCGCGCAAGGCGAGGTCGTCAGGATCATGGTTTCCGAGAACACGACCACCCGCAGCGACCGCAATTACGGCGACTCCACGGAAACGACTCGGACCTCCTCGCCCGTAGTTCGCTTTCGCCCGCGAGACGCTGTGCGCGACGTTGAATTCACCGCGCTCGGCAACACGGATAAACCGGCTGGCTACGTCGTGGGTGACCGGGTTGGTCTGCTCTATTCGCCGGAACAACCAGAGCAGGCGCGGCTCAACATTTTCGGCGACCTCTGGCTGCCGGGAATCGTCTTTGCCGCGGTGGGAGCCGCCCTTGGCGCGGCGGCATGGGCGATGGGGTTTATCTGGAAAAAAATCTCCCCGGTGCGCATTGGCTAACCGCGCGAGGGAATGCACGCGGTCAGCTTTGATCCTTCACCCGCGGCACTTTCGCGCGCAGCTCTTCGATGCGTTTCGACGCCTCGGCTTTTGTGAGCGTCATTTCTTCGTCAAACTCGGCGCCAGCTTCGCTGGAGAGCGTTTTCAAATAAGACAACTGCGCGCCCGTCGCTGGCTCGTCGCCCGTGGTCCATTCGTCTGGGTTTTTAATCGTGTTGGATTTTTCCGGGGTGGGAGATTCCTGGCTCATAGTGGTTGGTCGCAGATGGGTAGGTGGGTGGATTGTGCTGGGAACTGTTTTTGAAATGCGCCGGCCCGCTCGGTCGCTCAATGCCGCGACGCCGCGGAATTGTCCTCGCCGGTTTGCGGACGCTCGCCTTCGCTGTGACCCTGGCGCTCGGCGTATTCGCTTTTGTCCATGGACGGCGCGGCCATGTCGTCCACGTATTCCTCCTGGGTTTTGCGGATGCTGTCTTTCTCGCGCGTCGTGCTGTCCGGTTCGCGCGGTGAATCTTTTTCGGGGGGCAAATTGCTCATGGCAGTTGGGATGGGTTTTCACTGAATCGGCTGACGAGGGGGATTCAGTCGCGACAAAACGCAACAGAGAGGCGCAGAAGAGTACAGGTTTGTTGTGAGTGGCAGGCGGCGGCGGTGCGTGGAGTGCGGTTTGCCACCGCACTCCAGGGCGCTGCGCGCAAAAGACCGAGCGCGGCCTACTCTCGTCCGCCTTCCTCCGCGCCTCTGAGTTGAGTTTCCGCGTCCGATCATGCCTTCACCGCCACTCGTGCCGCGGATACTTCCGTTGCAACTCCACTTTGATCTTCGGATAGCTCTCGCGCCAGAAATTCGCCAGGTCGCTCGTCACTTGAATGGGTCGATGATTCGGCGCGAGCACTTGGATAACGACCGGCACCCGGCCGGCGGCGACGCGCAGGCTGCCGGTCACGTCGTAGAGTTCCTGGATGCGCGCGGCGAGCACGGGCGGGCCGCCGTCACCCGCTTCCGGATAAACGAGTTTCACCCGCCGCGGGCCGCGCGCGGACGTTAGCTCGATGCGCTCGGGCGTGTATTGGTCGATCCATGCCTGCTGCTGCGCGCTGAGCCACGCTTTCACCGTGGGCCACACGGCGCGCTCTTTGATTTCCTTGTAGCCGCGCGCGCCATAGCAAATTTGTTCGATCAATGCGCGGCGGTCGTCGGGTCCGATGGCGGGTAGCCCGAGTTCGGGCATGTAATGCCGCAACGCGTTGACGCGCGCGATCCATTGCTCGACGGCGGCATCCCAGTTTTTGAGCGGACAACGACCGGCGATCACCTCGTCGGCGAGCAGGCGCGCGGCGGCATCGAGCGGCGCGTTGTCCGTGACTTTTTCGGACAACACGAGATCGCGGAATTTTGTCGCCCGGCGGCCGAGCACGCGGCGCTGCGTGGTGTCGTAGAACGCTTCGACCGTCTCGGAAAAATCGTTGGGAAACAACTCGCGCAGCCACGGTTCTTCCACCGCGGTCGCGAGCGTGAGCAACGTGTTGAGCTCGTCGCCACGCTGCTGGATTTCGCGCACCTCCGCGGCCACGAGCAGCGGCGCTTTTTGCACCGCGCTCTCTCGCGCCAAGACACCGCGCCGATTGTGAACCAATGCGCATCGCAGCGTGCCGACATCGAGCCGCCGCGCGAGTTGATCGGAAAAACCGGCGAGCACGCAGCGCCGGACGGCATCGCCGGACGCAGCGCCGGATTTTTCGTCCACGTTCAAGCCTTCGTCGCGCGCGATGCCGACGAACTGCGCGAACAGCGCCGCGGTTTGTCGCGCGCCGAGCGCATGAATACCGAGCCGCCGGCACTTCGCGGGATCGAAGCCGCTGTTTTCCGCAAACTTGAACGCGCGCATCAGCAGGAAAAAATCGGAATCCGTTTCGCCGCCGAGAATGTCGTCGCGCGCTTCGTCGATGCCGCGGTCGCCGCCGCGAGTTAGCAGGTTGCGCCCTTGCGTGAGCGCCGCGATGAGCGCGACCGGCCGCACGCAACCGTTCTCGCCCGCGGCGAGCAACATGCGGCTGTAACGCGGATGCACCGGGAACGCGAGCATCCGCCGGCCGAGCGGCGTGATCGCGCCGTTCGCGCGGTCGAGCGCACCGAGGTCGCGCAACAACGTCTCCGCGCGATCGAGCGAGCGTGGCTCCGGCGGCTCGAGCCAGCGAAAGCCGTGCACGTCGTCCACGCCGCTCGCTTTGAGCGTGAGGACAACTTCCGCAAGATCGAGCCGCTTGATTTCTGGCAACTCCTGCGCGGGTCGGTCGAAGTGTTCCGCCTCGGTCCAGAGCCGCAGGCAATGCCCCGGCGCGGTGCGTCCCGCGCGGCCGGCGCGCTGGTCGGCGCTCGCGCGGCTGACCTTGTCGATGAGCAGCGTATTGATGCCGCGATAGGGGTCGAAACGCGCAATTCGTGCGAGGCCGCTGTCGATGACCAGCCGCACGCCGTCGATCGTCAGCGAAGTCTCGGCGACGTTCGTGGCAACGACCGCTTTGCGCCGGCCGGGATGACGCGCCACGGCGGCGTCCTGCTCCGCCGGCGGCAGTTCGCCGTGCAACGGCAGCGCGAGCCATTCCCTGCCCAGATGCGAGGCTCGGATTTCGCCGATGGTGCGCGAGATTTCATACGCGCCCGGCATGAAAATCAGCGCATCGCCGTCCGGTTGCGACGCCGCGAGCCGCTCGAGTTCCTGCGCCGCGAGTTCCCACGCCGACACGCGATCGAACGGCGCGGGCCGCGGCAGATATTCAATCGAAACCGGAAACGTCCGCCCGCTCGAAGAGAGCGTCGCACACGGCGCGAGATACTTTTCCAGCGCCGCGGTCTCGAGCGTCGCCGACATGACGACGAGCCGCAGATCGGGCCGCACGGTTTCCTGAATTTGCAGCGCGCGCGCCAGCGTGATGTCACCGTAAAGGTGCCGCTCGTGAAACTCGTCGAACAGGATCGCGCTAACTCCTGGCAGGGTCGGCTCCCCGAGCATCTGTCGAAGCAACACACCTTCGGTGACGAACTCGATGCGCGTCGCGCGCGAGGTCACGTTTTCAAACCGAATCCGATACCCGACCTCTGCGCCCAACCGCACGCCGCGCTCGCTCGCCACGCGCGCCGCGAGCATCCGCGTCGGCAGCCGCCGGGGCTGGAGCACGACGACGCGTCCGCCTTCGTTGCTGAGCAGTCCGCCGTCGAGCAACATCTGCGGCACCTGCGTCGATTTGCCCGAGCCTGTCGGCGCCTGCAGGATCAGCCGGCTCTCCGCGCGCAAGCGGGCGAGGATGGCCGATTCCAATTCGTAGATTGGAAGTTTTTCAGCGGTCATGTGCGGGGTGAATTTACTCGCCCTTGCGGAAAGGAACACGACGCGATGCCGAGAAGAAGCGCAAGCCGCGAGAAAGTGAAACGACGTTGCGCAAGCTCCGCTCTCCGGTGCCGGAGTATTCTCGGGCCCCTGTTCCTCGCGGGACTCCTGCCTTGGGTCCTCGCACGGGCGGAAAATCTCGACGATCAGCGAGGGCGGACCGGGCAATCGACAGTGGTTTGGAAAGAGTCCGCAACCGTTGCCGGAGTCACGGGCAAGGTGCGCGTCGGAACCTGCGAAGTATTTGAAAATCGCGAGACTCAACGCGGGCGCCGGATCGCGCTGCAAATCATGGTCCTCGCCGCGGAAGCGTCGCAGCCGGCGAGCGACGCGCTCTTCATCATCGTCGGCGGGCCAGGCCAGGGGGCGTCGGCAAACGCGGAATTTTACGCGCGAGTCCTCGCCAGGGTGCGGCGGGAGCGCGACATCGTCCTGCTCGACCAACGCGGCACCGGCGGCTCGCATCCGCTCAACGCGGATCTTCACGGAAAAAGTCTGGCTGGCCTCTTTGGCGACCTGTATCCCCCGGCGGCTGTCGCTGCTGCCCGCAAGGAGTTGGAACGTCGCGCCGACCTTTCGCTTTACACGACGGCAATGGCTGTTGGCGATCTGGACGAAGTGCGCGCGGCCTTGGGATACGAGTGGATCGATCTGTTCGGCACTTCCTACGGCACGCGCGTCGCACAGGAATACCTGCGCCGCTATCCGGCCCGGGTGCGGAGCATCATTCTGAAGGGCGTGGTGCCGATGGACGCGCCCTTCCCGCAAGACTTTGCCCGGGACAGCCAGCGCGCCTTGGACCGCGTGTTCGAGCGGTGCGCCGCGGATGAAAAAGCACGGGTGGCGTTTCCGACGTTGCGTGCGGATTTCGATGCTGTGCTCGCGCGTTTAAGCGCGGGCCCGATGCCGGTGAACTTGACGGATCCGACGACAGGAAAACAGGAAACGGTCGCGCTCTCTCGCGGCACGTTTGCGGTGACCTTGCGCAGCCTGTTGCAATCGATCAGCGCCGCGGCCGAGGTGCCGCTGCTCATTCACCAGGCCGCCCGGGGGGACTTTGCTCCGTTCGCCCATCAGGTTCTCAGTTCGCGCCGTCAGCATGCAGCGCTGGTTAGCGTCGGCATGGGACTATCCGTCGCGAGCGCGGAAGAAATCCCCAGGAGCGACCCGGAGACTGCGCAGCGCGCGGCCGAGAATACGTTTTTGGGTAATTACTATTATCGCCAGATGGTCGCGGCTTGCGCCGATTGGCCGCGCGGAAAATCTCCGCCGGATTACGCGGAGCCGGTGGCCTCGGAGGTGCCTGCGCTGCTGATTTCGGGCTTTTACGATCCGGCGACCCCGCCGGAAAACGCCGAGTCCGTCGCCCGACACCTCTCGAACTCCCGGCACTTGTTGATCCACAATGCGAGCCATTCTTACGCGGGGCTGTCACCGGCTCTGGATGGCGTGATGGCGGAATTCATCGTGCGCGGTTCTGCCCAAGAACTGGACGTTTCGGCGCTGGATCGTGTCGCGTTCCCTGCGTTTCGACTTCCCAACGAAAAATCGCCCTGACTCTGCCGGCTTGCTTTCGATTCCGTCAAAAGTCGATGCCAGCGAGTTGGAAATCCGCGGCAAAGTCGATCTCGAGCTGTGCGGACGACGCGCTGGCGCGCAGGGAACTGACTCGCTCGAACTCCAGCAGCCGGCGTTTGGTTCCGACCCCACCGAGGGCGGAAAAGCCGGTGAGCGTGCCGTTCGCGCCGATGACGCGATGGCAGGGAATCACCAGTGGGAGCGGATTGGCGCCGTTGGCGCGGCCGACAGCACGGGAAGCGCCGGGCTTGCCAAGCACTGCGGCAAGCTGGCCGTAGGTGCGCGTTTCGCCGAAAGGGATGCGGCGCAGCTCGGCCCAGACGGAAAGTTGAAATGGGGTGCCGCGCAACGCGAGAGGGAGATCATCGAAATCACGGCGCGCGCCAGCGAAAAATTCGGCGAGCGCGTTCGCGGCGCAGTCGGTGCAGCCAGCGATATCTTCCGGGAACCGTGGCACTGCCGTGATGCCGAAACCAAGAAAAACCAGTGCGCCGTTGCCATCGGCAGCCAGCGTGAGTGGTCCGAAGGGAGAGTCGATGACACGTTGGCAGAAGGCGGTGGGCACGGGATCGGGCGATGGCAGAACGATGACTTGGCGAGGTGAGGAGCCGGGAGACCGGAATGAAAGAGGCGGAGGCCGGCGTGCGGTGCGGAGAATTGTCTCTCCATGCGATCCCAGACGCAATGACGATCGCCGCGCTTGAAACGCAAAAGCAGCCCAAAACCAAAAAAAGAAAATATTCTGTTGACGATGAGACTGCATCTCAATAGCAGGACTCGATGCCATTCCCGCCAAGTTGTATTTTCTTCGTTTCGTCTCCGACCAAGCGTCGCTTGGCGAGTTTCCCAAACGTCCGTCGCTGGTGTGGCGTGCTCTCGGCGGCATGTCTTTTTTTGACATCAGCCGCGCAGACGCTCCATGCGGACGAACACTTCTTCGGGTGGATTCGAGGGACAGAAACACTTCCCGGCGGTCACCTCGATTTTTACCAGTTCACGACGATGCGCGAAGGCAAGGATCAAGGCACCTATCGCGCCTTCGATTCTGTGACCGAAGTGGAATACGGAATCACCAGCCGTCTGCAAGTCAGCGGCGCCGTCGTTAACCGCTACATTTACAACAAAGGCGTGCCCGATCTCGATGACACGGACAGCTACCGTTTCGGCGGAGTCGAGGGCGCGGTGAAATACAACATTCTCAGCCCGTTCAAAGAGAAGCTCGGCCTCAGCGCGCGGATGGAAATCGGCTTTCTCCGGCACGATGAAGTGGACGGCCTGCGCGAGAAGGAATTCTTCGTCGCACCCGAAATCCTCCTGCAAAAAAACTTCTTCGACGACACACTGATCTTCGAGGCCAACGTCGGCTTCGAGCTGGCTTGGGGGAAGCTGCCCGCCGAGCAGTATGACCACGAGCTAGCGGTCCAGGGCGGGATCGGGGTCACCTACCGCTTTGCGCCCAACTGGTTCTTCGGGCTGGAAGCGCACACGCGCTCGGAATGGCCGAGCTTCGATATCGACAACTTTGAGCACATGGCTGTTTTCGCCGGCCCGAGTCTGCACTATGGCGGCCGACGCTGGTGGGCGACGTTGAGCTATGGCTACCAGATTTACGGACACGGCGTTGACGAACATTTCGCCAACAAAACCTTTGCCGAAGAGGCGCGTCACGAGGTCCGTTTGAAGATCGCGTTGAATTATTAGTCGAAGTGTATGCTGACTTGGAGAACCCATCTTTTTGCCCCGGCTGCCATCGTTATCAGCGCTTCGGCGGCGCCTTGTTTTGCCACCACTTATCTGAGCGTCGAGCAAGCGCAGAAAACTCTCTTCCCTGGTG
Source organism: uncultured Chthoniobacterales bacterium (assembly GCA_964246635.1). Lineage (GTDB taxonomy): Bacteria > Verrucomicrobiota > Verrucomicrobiia > Chthoniobacterales > SZAS-18 > JAFAXH01. The sequence goes on from CAXTRS010000025.1 coordinate 16,132, forward strand.
CTTCGTTCACCCCGCTGAATCTCACGCTCAACGCCGAGCAGCGTCGCGCGGTCGAGCAGGCCAGCGACACGCGCGTGCGCACGGCCTCACAAAAAGTCTGGCGCGTTTCCGGCGGCGGCTGGTTTATCGTGGACGAAGTGCTCGGCAAGCACGAGTTCATCACCTACGCGGTTGGCTTGTCGGCCAACGGCGCGGTGAAAGGCGTTGAGATTCTCGACTACCGGGAGTCTTACGGTTACGAGATTCGCCAGGCTGACTGGCGACAGCAGTTTGTCGGCAAAACCGCGGGTGCGCCGCTCAAGCTCGACCAGGACATCAAAAACATCAGCGGCGCCACGCTCTCCAGCCGGCACGTCGCCGAAGGCGTGCGGCGGACGCTCGCGCTCTATGCCGCCGTGCTCAAAAGCTGAGGAGGAAATCGCGGCGGCGATGTTGCGCCGCGCGAGACCGCTGCTCGGCACATTTGTTGAAATCACCGCGGCCGGCGCGCCGGAACGCGTGCTTGGCACCGCTGTGGACGAGGCGTTCACTGCCATCGCGGAAGTCCAGCGCCGGATGAGTTTTCACGATCCCGACAGCACGCTCTCGCGTCTGAACCGCGAGGCCGCGAAGCAGCCGGTGGCAGTGGACGACAAAACGTGGCAGGTGCTCCGCTTCGCGGCGCGTTTGCACCGGGCTTCTGCCGGCGTCTTCGACCCGAGCGTGGCGCCCGCTTTGCAGGCGCACGGCTTTCTGCCGGGAAAAGAAATCGCTGACCCAGAGAGGTCTCCGGCCGCGAATGGTCACGGGAATTTTAACGACGTGGAATTTCTTGTCGCCGGCCGCCGGATTCGCTTCCGCCGATCCGGCATCGTGTTGGATCTCGGCGGCATCGCCAAAGGCTTCGCCGTCGATGAAGCCGTCGCCGCCTTGCAGCGCACCGGCGTGCCGCGGGGCGTCGTCAATGCCGGCGGTGATTTGCGCGTCTTTGGCTCGGTCGCGTGGCCGGTGGGAATCCGCGCCCCGCTCGACCCCGGCCGGCGCCTGCTCGACCTCGCCTTGCGCGACCGCGCGATGGCGACTTCCGCGCCGACCTTCTCGCCGGTGCGCGACGTGAACGACCGGCCAGTCGGTCCGTTTATCGACCCGCGCAACGGCCGGCCGTCAGCCGAATTGCTCTCCGCCACCGTCGTCGCGCCCAGCGCCATGCTGGCCGATGCTCTCACCAAATGGCTGCTCCTCGCTCCCGACTCCGCGCTGCCGTTCTTGGAAAGCGCGGACGCCGCCGCGCTCGTGGTGCTGGCCGACGGCACGGTGCAGTGCAGCTCGAACTGGCATGACACGCTCGGGACTTCACCTTAGTCGCCCGTTTCAAGCGGCCGTCTATCTCAGCTTCGGCGCGCTGCTGCTCACCGGCGCCGCCTGGCTCTACGCGCAAGGGCGCCTGGAAGAAGGCTCAGTTTGGGAAAAGCTCCCGCACCAGTTGCTCATCATTCACGGCGGCGCGGCAATGGTGGCGCTGCTGGTGCTCGGCGCGCTCAGCCGGCACGTCGCGCACGGCTGGAAGGCGAGGAAAAACCGGGCCACCGGCGCGCTGCTGCTGGCGGTGAACACGTTCCTCGTCCTTACTGGTTATGGGTTGTATTACACCGGCGGCGAAACGTTCCGCGCCTGGCTCAGCCGTTGGCACGCCTGGGTCGGGCTGACGCTCGGCCTGCTGTTACCCGCCCATGTCGCGCTCGGCTGGCTGATCCGACGTGCGCGAACTTCAGGACGGTCGCACGGAGAATAAATTCACCGCTTCAGTGTAGAGTTCTTCCAAGCGGCGCACCTGCGGTGCTTGAGTAAATTTTTCTGTGACCGCTTCCGCCGCACCTTTGCCGAGCGCAGCCAGACGTGCGGGCGGACCGCCCGCCAAATCGCGCAGCGCCGTGGCCAGCGCCGCGTGATCGCCTTCGTCCACCAGCCAGCCACTCTCGCCGTGCACGACGGCTTCGGGGATGCCCCCGTGATGGGTCGCGAGCACGGGCAGGCCGGTGCTCATCGCTTCGAGCAGCGAGTTTGGCACGCCTTCCTGGTTGCCGTCGGAACCAAGCTCGCTGGGGTGGAGGAAGAAGTGGGCGGCGTCGAGTCGGCGGCGCAGTTCGGCTTGCGGCAGGAAGCCGGGGAACTCGACACGGTCGGCAACATCGAGCTCGCGGGCGAGTTCCTGAAGCTGACCCAGCAGCGGGCCTTCGCCGGCAATCGTGAGCGTGGCTTTCGGATAAGCGCGCGCGAACTCGGCGAAGGCGCGCAACGTCGTCGGCAGCCCTTTTTTGTCGATGAGCCGACAGGCTTGCAGCAGTCGCCATGCGCCATCGGCTGGAGGCAACCCGCGTTCGTGAAACGGAAAGTCGGCGAGCGGGATGCCGGTGCGGTGGAGACGCAGCTTTTCCGACGCGCAGCCGAGCGCTTGGAGTCCGTCGAGCAGCGACTGGCTGCGGGCAAGCACCAGCGCGGCGCGGGAAAACACTTCTTCCGTTGCTTGCCGGTGCGCAGGGCGGTCGAGCTCGACGAGCACATCGGCGCCGTGGAAAGACACGACGCTGGGACGCTGCAGCGCGCGCAACACCGGCAACAAGCGCACAGCCTGATGGCCGAAATAAATGTGGAGCAGTGCGGCGTTGCGACGGTCGAGTTCGTCCAGCACGGCGCGCGTTTCGCCGTCCGAAAGCAGCACGGGCGCCTGTCGGATTTTGCGAAACCAAACGCGCCGGGTTTCGCGCACCGGACCCAAGGGACGCGGGATCAGCGTGATGTCCTGCTCAGGAAACGGAAACTGCGCGGCGTTTTGCCGCTTTTGGGTCAACACCACCGGCCGCCAGCGACGCAGACCGGCGATCTGCCGGTAGATGTGGTGCATCTCCGGGCGCAGGAAGTCTGAACAGAAACAGGCGACGACCCCGAGGCCGCCGCCTGTTCTGTTTGCTGTCACTTCGCTGGCCACTGCGGGCGCAGACGAAGAGGACTCGCGCGCCGTTACCTGCGACGCGGAAAGTGGAGAGGATGAGTCAGTGTTGGAATTGCTCAGAACTCAAAATTCAAATGCCAGGAGCCGAAAGCCGTGCGGGCGCTGGTCCGGATCATTCGGCACGCGATTGACGGCGTCCGACCCGTCGCCGTATTGCGCCGGCGCGAAGGGGCTGATCATCTGCAACGGCTGCTTGGAGCGCACCGCGCGGGCGATCGAGCCGTCCACGTTGACGCGGCCGTCGCGCTGCACGTTCGGCGCGATGGGCGGCAGCGGGCGCGTGACGCCGGAGCCGTTGTAAAAGTATCCGGTCGGCGCTTGCTGCTGATAGGTCAGCGAAGAGGTGCCACGCGTGTTCGGGCCGGAGAGCGTCGTGGTCTGCACGCCGTTGCGGGTGCGACGCACGATGGTCGTGGTCTGGGCTTGGGCGGCATCGGCGCCGAAGGCCAGGGCGAGCGCGCCAGCGGCGGCGGCGAGGAAAAGTTTGTTCAACATAAAGGTGAATCGAGCAGGTCCGTTGCCCGGCGGCTGGTTGCGCCGGGCGAAGTTCTCTTTTCTATTGAGGCTATCGACTCCCGGCCGGATTCGGGCCGTATGGCGCGCGAAGTTTTTTTCTGGGCGCGTCGGGGCCGCTGGCCGCCGGGTGTAGCAAAAATTTCCCGATTCGTCATGGATTATCTTGGCAAAGCCCGGCGCGTCATCGCCTTGGAAACCGACGAGTTGCGCCGGCTGCACGACCGGCTCGACGGGCCGGCGTTCACCCGCGCGGTCGAGCTGTTGCGCACGGCGGTCGAGCGCCGGGGAAAAATCGTCGTCGTCGGCGTCGGCAAGTCGGGTCATATCGGCCAGAAGATCGCCGCCACGCTCACCAGCACCGGCTCGCCCGCCGTGATGCTCGACGCGCTCAACGCCCGCCACGGCGACCTCGGCGTGATCTCCGACGGCGACGCGATCCTCGCGCTTTCCGCGAGCGGCGAGACAGACGAACTCGTCGATCTGCTCCCCGCGCTCCTGCGTTTCGACGTTTCGCTCGTCGCGCTCTGCGGCCGCGCGGACTCGACGCTGGCGCAAACCGCGCACGTCTGGCTCGACACCGGCGTGACCCAGGAAGCCTGCCCGCTGAACCTCGCGCCGACCGCGAGCACGACCGTCACTCTCGCGCTCGGCGACGCGCTGGCGATGGTGCTCCTCGAAGCGCGCGGGTTCGACAAAGCCGACTTCGCCAAATTTCATCCCGGCGGCCAGCTCGGGCGCAGCTTGTTGCTGAAAGCCGATCAAGTCATGCGCCCGCGCGACGCGGTGGCCGTCGTCGCGCCCGAGACGCCGATCCGCGCCGTGCTCGCCGCCATGACCCAACACCGCGCCGGCGCCGCCGTGGTGGTCGGCGCGGACGGCCGCCTCGCCGGCATCTTCACGCACGGCGATTTCGCGCGACATTTCCAACACGAAAACGCCGCCAGCCGCGACCTCGGCGCGGAGCCGGTCGGCGCGCACATGACGCCGCGCCCCATCACGATCCGCGGCGATCGCCTGGCCGCCGAAATCCTGCAACTGCTCGAACACGCCCGCATCGACGACCTCGTCGTGGTCGATGCCGACGACCGACCCATCGGCCTCGTGGACACGCAGGACTTGACCCGGCTCAAGCTAGTTTGAGGCAACCGATTTTTAGACAGAATTCACAGAATTTACAGAATTGATGAAAGCCTCGTGAAGACCTCCAACGGCTGATTTCTCCGCCTCTAAAATAATTCTGTAAATTCTGTTAATTCTGTCTAAGAGTCCCTTCCCTTTTTCCTCTCTATGGCAGCAGCAAACGATCTCCGTAAAGGCCAGGCCATCCGCTACAACGGCGATGTCGCCATCGTCCTCGAAGTCCAACACCGCACGCCCGGCAACCTGCGCGCCTTCGTGCAGGCCATCATCCGCTCGATCAAGACCGGCAAGAGCGCCGACATCCGCTTTTCCTCGACGGAAAAAGTCGAGCTCGTCGATGTCGAGCGCAAGACGCTGGAGTTCTCCTACAAAGACCAAGACGGCTACAACTTCATCGACCCCGAGACCTACGACAGCGTCGCGCTGCGGCAGGACCTGCTCGGCGAGGCGAAGGATTACCTCACGGAAAACATGCAAGTCACCGTGCTCTACGCCGAAGGCCGCCCGGTGGAAGTCGAGCTGCCCGGCACCGTCACGCTCAAAGTCGTCGAATCGGCCGAGGGCGTGCGCGGCGACAGCGCGAACAACGTGCAAAAAGCCGCCGTGCTCGAGACCGGCAAACGCATCCAGGTGCCGCTCTTCATCAAGGAAGGCGAGATGGTGAAAGTGAGCACCAGCAACGGCGCCTACATGGGCCGGGCGTAGGCGGCAGCGCGGGCGGGGCCATTCGCACGAGTCATCTCCCGCGGCAGCGGGTTCCAAGGGGATGGAATCCCGCGCCAACTCCCTGGCGGACGCCGCTCCCCGCAGTTCCGCCCCGCCCGCCGCCATGCCGCCACACCCCCGGAAAGCCCGGCGGATTCTGTGGTATCAGGCGGCTGGTTTTCTGGCGATCATCGCGCTGTCGTGGCTGGACGAAGTGCTTAGCCTGCCCAGCCTGCTCTTCGGCGGCGCGGCGCACTCGAACTGGCGCGAGAGCGCGCTGGAGACCGTGGTGATCCTCGCCGTGTGGCTGCCGAGTTTCGTGTTCACCAAGCGGGTGCTCGACCGGCTTTTCTATCTGGAAAACTTTCTGCGCATCTGCGCCTGGTGCCGTAGGATCAGCCAGGACGACCAGTGGCTGCCCATCGAGGAGTATTTCTCCCGCGGCTTTAACGTCGAGACCTCCCACAGCATCTGCCCCGAGTGCGCGCGCCAGCATTTCCCCAAAGCGCCCAACGACGTTTAGAGCCTGCCGGCCACAAGACAGGAGTCCCCGGCAGGCTGCTGCGGCAAACCGGCCATTCGCGCGTCCAGACCGCCTGCGGGCAGCCGCCCACCGGCTGCCAGCGGGCCCGAAATGCTTCCCAGCAGCCCGCCGCCGATTCCCAGCTGCGCCCAAGGGAAAGTCCGCAGCCCGTCGTCGGAAGCCCGTAGCCTTCGACCAAAAGCTAGCAGCCCTCGACCAAAAGCTAGCAGCCTTGGAGGAAAAGCCCGCAGCGCCAAACCGGGAGTCCGCAGCGTCAGACCGGAAG
>CAXTRS010000026.1:0-21937 GCA_964246635.1 uncultured Chthoniobacterales bacterium
GATTCGCGGGCGCAGCCAATAAAGGCCGCGTTTATTCCCGGAACTGGAGGTCGAAAGCCGCCGCGAGACGCTCTTTCAACCGGGCGTGCGCCGCAGCCACTTCCTCGGCTTTGAGTGTGCGATCTTCGGCCCGGTAAGTCAACGAATACGCCAGGGATTTTTTGTCCGCGGGCACCTTTTCGCCGGTCGGATCGCTGAAGACATCGAACAGCTCGACGTCAGTGAGCAACGGCTCGCTCCCCCCGCGGAGGATCGCCTCGATGCCTCCGTGCGGCAGGTCGCGCGCGACGACCAGTGCGAGGTCGCGCGTGACGCTCGGGAAGCGCGGCAGCGCGCGGAATTTCCGTTCGCTCGACGCGCCCGCCAGCGCGAACAGCGCGGTCACGTCCAGCTCCGCCACGAGCACCGGTGCGCGTCCCGGCAAATCCAAGGCCTTGACCCGCGTTGGGGCGAGCAGTCCGAGGTGGCCCACGGGCGTGTCGCCCACGTGCAAGCTGGCGCCCGCTGGCAACGCGGCGGTCGGCGCAGAGGGCCGGAGTTCGAGCGGCTGGCGGCAAGCGGTTTCCAGGATTCCGCGCAGGTCGTGCGCATCAATCATGCGTGATTCACCACGCCACGCACATGGGGACGCCGCGCCGGTGAGCAGCAGCGCGAGCCGGGTTTGCTCCTCCGGTCGCGGTTCGTCCGACGCTGCCGCGAAGACGCGCCCGATCTCAAACAGACGCAGATCCGTGGCGCCGAGCCGAGCGTTCAACCCCGCGGTCGCCAGTAACCCCGGCAGCAGGCTGGCTCGCAATGCGACGCCCTCCTCGGTAAGCGGATTTTTCAGCCGCGGCGCGCTGCCGCTGGAGGGGAACGCCACCTCGCGCGTGGCGGCATCGCTGACCAGCGAGACCGTGCGCGCTTCGTGGAAACCGAGCGCTGCCAGGCGGCGGCGCAGCTCGAGCGTGAAGTCGTAGAATTTGTCAGTCGCCGACGCCGGGACAAATTTTCCGAGGGCGCGGCCGGCCACCTGATCCAGGCCAACGACGCGCGCGACTTCTTCGATGAGATCGACTTCGCGCGTGAGGTCCTGCCGATGGGTCGGAATCTGCCAGGCGCCGCCGTCTTCGTGCGTTTTCGTCAAGCCGAAGTCGCGCAGGATTTCGTCGATCCGCTCATCCGTGACCTCGACGCCGAGCAATTGCCGGCAGCGCGCCGGCCGCAGCGCGACCTCCCGACCCTCGAGTGGGAAAATCGAGACGTCGCGCCGGCCGACGGCGATATACATCCCGCGCGCCTCGCCACCGGCGAGCTGCATGAGCAGTTGCGCGGCGCGCAGGGAGGCGTCGTCGGTTTGCCCGAGATCGACGCCGCGCTCGAAGCGATAGCTCGAATCGCTCGCCAGCCCGAGCTCGCGCGAGGTGCGCCGAATGAGTTGCGGCGAGAAGTGCGCGCTTTCCAAAATGAGCGTGCGCGTCGCCGTCGTCACCGCGCTCTCCTCGCCGCCCATGATGCCGGCGAGCGCCAGCGCGCGACCGCCTTTTTCCGCGATGACGAGGTGGTGCGACGCGAGCTGGTAAGTGCGGCCGTCGAGCGCGAGCAGTTCTTCACCGGAACGCGCGCGCCGCACTTCGATGCCGGTCTGGTTCGGCACACCCATTGCAGGGTCGAGCCCGGGATGCACCCGCTCGGCGTCGAAGGCATGGAGCGGCTGGCCCATCTCCATCATCACGTAATTGGTCACGTCCACGACGTTGTTGATCGAGCGCACGCCGATGCTCTCGAGCCGGCTGCGCAGCCAACCCGGACTCGGGCCAACTTTCACACCGACGATGATACGTGCCGAATAAAATGCGCACGCCGACGCAGCGTCCGGCGCGACGGCGACCGTCATTTCTTCGACGTGCGGTTTCACCCGCGGCAGCGCGCGCCACACCGCCTCGCCGGGCCACAAGCAACGCTGGCCGGTGAGCGCAGCGATCTCACGCGCCAGCCCGGCGTGACTCAGCAAATCGGGACGGTTCGGCGTGATCTCGACATCGAAAATCGTGTCCGCCGGAAACAGCTCCTCAATCGGGGCGCCGATGCGCGCATCCGCCGGCAGGATCAGCAAACCCGCAGCCTCTTCGGTCACGCCAAGCTCTTTCGCCGAGCAGAGCATCCCTTCGCTCTCGACGCCGCGAATCCTGCCGACTTTGATTTTGAAATCTCCGGGCAACACCGCGCCGGGCAACGCGAGCGGCACTTTGTTGCCGACTTGGTAATTCTTCGCCCCGCAGACAATCTGCCGCGGCGGCTGCGCGCCTGACCCATCATCGACCCGGCAAACGCTCAGCCGGTCGGCGTTCGGATGCTGCTCGGAGGCGAGGATCTGCGCCACGACCACTTTGTCCAGGTTCACGCCGCGCGTTTCGATCTTCTCGACCTCGACGCCCGCCATCGTCAGCATGTCCGCGAGCGCCGCGGGCGTGCCGTCGAAGGCCACGTATTCGAGCAGCCAGTTCAGGGAAATTTTCATCAGAATTTGGAAAGCGACCGACCGCTTGCGGGCCGGGCGATTCGCCGCGAAAGGAGCGGGCGTTGACTAAACGCCGCGCCCTCCCCGCAGGCAAGGGCCAAACTGCTTGCTTTACCTGTGCCCGCCGATGAAAACCGCCCGTCAGTGGAAAGCCTTCTACGCGGCCGAACGTGCCGCGCTGGGCGAGGCCGGTTTGCACGCGCTGCTCGACCGTGCGCCGACGGTGGCGTTGCCCGCGCGGGGCGCGCTGGTGTTCCCGCACACCCGGCTCGGAGTTTCCGGCGAACTCCCCGCCGCGGCGGCGCTCGCGGTGTTGCGTTCCGGCGCGAACGAAGTGCTCGCCCTCGGCGTGCTCCACGGCGCGCGCGAGGCCGATGCCGCGTCCGTCCAGCGCGCCCGCGATGGCGACCCTGACGCACTCGGCGAACTGCGTCGCGTCCACGGTCCCGGCGTGCTGGGTGACCGCGGCAATTGGAGCGAAGAATTCTCGCTCGAAAATTTCTGCGTGCTCCTGGAAACCGCCGCCCGCCGCGCCGGCGTCGCTCCGCCGCGCGTGATCCAGCGATTCCCCTTCCTCGTCGGCTCCGCACCGGCCGACTTGCCCGGCTTTGAGGAACTCGCCGAACTGGTCGCTCGTGGCGTCGCCATCGTGGCAACCACCGACCCCATTCACCATGGCGTCGGCTACGGCACCGCGCCCGCTGGCCTCCTCCCGCGCGCCGCGACCGCCACGCTCGACTACGCCCGCCGCACGATCGAATCCAGTTTTCGCCAACTCGCGGCAGGCGATTACGCCGGCTTCCTCCATGATGGCGCCGCCGTCCGCTCCGATTTCCGCGACACCGGTCCGGTTCTGACCGAACTCCTGCGCGTCAGCGACCCGCCCCGCCCTCGGCTCACCGCAGAAGTTCACACGCTGCGCTTGGTGGATTATGCCGACGCGTTAGATGCGCCAGAGCCGAGCTGGGTTGCCGCCGCCTTGGCGACGTTCGCGCCTGCGACTCCTTGAATCAGCCTGCGAACTGCCGCAGAAAACGCACGTCGTTCTCGATGAGCAACCGGATGTCGGGCAAGTCCGCCATCAACATCGCCAGCCGATCAAGCCCGAAGCCAAAGGCGAAGCCGGTGACCTTTTCCGGGTCGTAAGCATTGTCGCCGCGCGACCGATTCACGGCTTCATACACTGCCGGATCGACCATGCCGCAGCCGGCGAGTTCCAGCCATTTGCCGCCGAGCGCGGCGCTTTGCACGTCCACCTCGAAGCTCGGCTCGGTGAAGGGAAAAAAGTGGGGTCGGAAGCGGACCTTCGTCTGCGGGCCAAACAGTTCGCGCAGGAAAAATTCGATGGTGCCTTTCAAATCGGCCAGGGAGACGTCGGTGTCCACGTAGAGGCCCTCGACCTGGTTGAACTGGGCGAGATGCGTGGCGTCGGTTTCGTCGCGCCGATAAGCGGCGCCGGGAGCGATGACGCGCACCGGGGGCGGTTGCGTTTCCATCGTGCGGATTTGCACGGTCGAGGTGTGGGTGCGCAGCAAGCGGCCGTCGGGCAGGTAAAACGTGTCCTGCTCGTTGCGCGCCGGATGGTCGGCGGGCGTGTTGAGCGCGTCGAAGCAGTGAAACTCGTCGTCGATGTCCGGACCGTCGGCGAGCGCGAAGCCCATGCGGCGGAAAATCTGGACGGTGCGATCGAGGAGCTGCGTCATCGGGTGCAGGCTGCCAAGGGGCACCGGCGGCGTGCCGGGCAGGGTGAGATCGACGTCCGAGAGCACGGCGGATTCCTGCTTCGCGGTCAGCGCGGCGGCGCGCGCCTCGAGGGCGGCGGTGATTGCCGCGCGCGTTTCGTTCAAGGCCTTGCCCGCGGCGGGGCGTTCCTCTTTGCCCAGCGTTTTCATCCCCTCGCCCAGCGTGGCGAGCGCGCCTTGGCGGCCGAGGAATTTGATGCGCAAGGCTTCGAGTGCAGCCGGATCGGCAGCGGCGGCGACGTCAGCGAGCGCGGCTGCCCGCAACTGGTTAAGTTGATCGATCATGATGACAATGCAGAATGCAGCAGCACCGTGAAGCCGGCCTGCTCGAAGTGGTGGTCGTGCGTGAGGGCTTCCGCGATCCGTCGTTCTCGCATAAGCAGGAACGAGGCGCAATCCACCAAGCTCCAGGTCTTGTCGGATCGCCGCTCGTAAAGGGTCAACGCCGCGTCGAAGTGGGCAGCGTCGAGCGCGACGACTGTCACCCGCGCTTCCCCTCGCAGGTCGTGGGCTAGATTGACTGCGGTTTGTCGGAAGCGGGCGCCGAGCTTGGAAAAATGATTGAGCACTTCGACCAGCACAAGTTCGCTGGTGACGATTCGATCTCGCGCGGTCTTGTGCGCAAGCGCGGAGGCCGGGACGTGCAACTCGTCCCTGGGGTCAAGCAATGCGACCCAATAGCCGGCGTCCGCGAAGAGCGTTTTCAATCACGCAGCGTCTTCTTCGGCGCGCCATAAAGATAATGGTCGAGATTATACGAGCCGTCGCCCGGCGAGCGATCCAGATCTTCTTGCGTGAGATGCCGACGGGCGTGTTCAACGATTTCCAAAAGCGTGCGTGGCGGCCGCTTTTTCGCCTCCCGACGCCGTCGCCGCATCTCGGCCTTGGCCTCGGCGATCCACTGATCGATGGGCAGCAGAATATCTTTCTTCCTGCGTGAAACGACCTTCCGTTTCGCCGGCTGCTTCGTCGTCTTCTTTTTTGCGCGCGAGCGTGCGGGCGCGGTTGCTTTAGCGGCCATACGGACGTTTCCTTTCCCGCCGCCCAGCCTGCCTGCTGCCGCGAGGCCAGTCAAGCCGCGGCGGCCGCGGTTTTCGGCGTGCGCGCCTTCGTCTTGAGCGCATCGGCCGCGCGGGCGGCGATGGTGGCGAAGGTTGCTTCCTCCGTCACCGCGAGATCGGCGAGCGATTTGCGGTCGAGTTCGACGCCGCTCGCTTTCAGCCCTTCCATGAAACGGCTGTAAGTCAGCCCATGCTGCCGGGCGGCGGCGTTGACGCGCGCAATCCAGAGCATGCGGAAATTGCGCTTCTTGGTCTTGCGATCGCGATACGCCCAATACTTGCCCTTCATCGTCGCGTCCTTGGCGTAACGGAAGAGTTTCGAGCGGCGGCCGCGGTAGCCGCTGGCGGAATCGAGCACGCGCTTGCGGCGTTCGCGGCTGGCGGGAGCATTGGTGGCGCGAGGCATAAGAGAAAAGAAAATCCGAAATTCGAATCGCGAAATCCGAAACGGTCGGAGCGGAGGTTAAAATGTAATTCTGATGGTTTCGAATTTCGAATTTCGAGATTCGAATTTCCTTCGGCGTTAGCCGAAGGGCAGGCACGCCTTTACCCGCGGCATGTCGGTTTTATCGACGAGCGCGGATTTGGCGAGCAGGCGTTTGCGCTTGGCGCTTTTGCCCTCGGCAAGGTGACGGCGGCTGGCCTGCGCACGCAGGATTTTTCCAGTGCCGGTGATCTTGAACCGCTTGGACGCGGACTTCTTGGTTTTGCGGCGGGCAATGCTTCTCGGCATAACAGGGGCCGGATAGATAATCGCTTTTGACAAAAGCTCAAATCGTTTTTTCGTGCGGAGCATGCCCTCCGAATCCCCCGCCGACTCCGCCGCGCAAGACGAGAAAAAACCGGTCAAAATTGCGCTCCTTTTCTCCGGTCAGGGCGCGCAGGTCGTCGGCATGGGCCAGTCGCTCGCGGAGGCTTCGCCGGCTGCGGCGGCGCTCTTCGACGGGGCCAACACCGTGTTGGATCGCCACCCCACCCGGCTGATGTTCAACGGCCCGATCGAAGAGCTCACGCTCACCGGCAACTGCCAGCCGGCGCTGTTCGTTCACGGGCTTGCCGCGCTCGCCGCGTTGCGCGAGCGCGTCGGCGAATTCCCCATCGCTGGGGTGGCCGGCTTGTCACTCGGCGAATTCACCGCGCACGCCGCGGCCGGCACGTTCGATTTCGAGACCGGCCTGAAGCTCGTGGAAAAGCGCGGCAAATTCATGGAGGAAGCCTGCGAGCGCTCCAACGGCGCGATGGCCGCGCTCATCGGCGCCGAGGAAAACGCGGCGCGCGAGCTGGCCGCCGAGTGCGACATCGACGTGGCCAATCTGAACTGCCCCGGCCAGATCGTGCTCTCCGGCGAGAGCACGAAAGTCACGCTCGCCGTCGAGCGCGCCAAGGAGCGCGGCATCCGGCGCGCGGCGCTGCTCAACGTCGCCGGCGCCTACCACTCGCGGCTCATGGACCCGGCTTACCTCAAGCTGGGTGAGGAACTCGTCCATACAGTTCTCAGCGCGCCGAAGGTTCCGGTCATCTCGAACGTCACCGCGCAGCCGGTGCCGACGGATGATTTCGACGAGTTGCGCCGCACTCTCACCGAACAAGTCACCAGCACGGTGCGCTGGCAAGGCTCGATCGAATACCTCCTCGATTCCCTCGACTGCAACCTCTTCCTCGAACTCGGCCCCGGCGAAGTGCTCGCCGGCCTCGTGCGCCGCATTCGCAAGGGCACTGAGGTGCTCACCGTCGGCGATGCCGAATCGCTCGCCCGCGCCGCGGAGCGGCTGAAAACTGTGTTGATCTAATCTGGACGGCGCGATCCGGCCACCGCGCCGATTCTTTCTCGCGATCCGGCCTTGGATTCAGCCGAAAACCGGCTTAGTTAACGCCCTTAAATTTCCTCCGCCGGGTCCGTTCTTCGTTCATGCGCTGCCGTTGCCTCCTTTTCCCTCTTTCCGCCTTTGCCCTGCCGATCTTCTTGGCGAGTTGCGGGAAGAAAGCGGCTGCGCCTCCGGCCCCGCCGCCGCGCAACGTGCTCACGGCGAAGGTTGTCACCAAGGATGTGCCGCTTTACCTCGACGAAATCGGCACCTGCGCCGCCGAGGAAACCGTGCAGGTCCAGGCGCAGGTGAGCGGTCGCATCACGGAACAACACTGCCAGGACGGCGCCGACGTGAAGAAGGGCGATCTCTTGTTCACGATTGATCCTCGGCCGTATCAGGCCGCGCTCGACCAGGCGGTGGGCCAGCTCGCGCAGGCGAAGGCGCAACTCACGCTTGATCAACTGAATTTGAAACGCCAGCAGGAGTTGCGGGCAAAAAATGTCACCGCGCAGCAGGAGTTCGATGTGGCGCAGGCCAACGTCAACGCCACGGCGGCGCGCGTCCAAACCGCCGAGGCCGCCGTCGCGACCGCGAAAGTGAACGTGGATTACTGCTCCATCCGTTCGCCCATCGACGGCCGGGCGGGGCTGCGGCAGATGGATGTCGGCAACGTGATGGGCGCGGTCGGCGGCAGCGGGGGCGTCGCAGGCACCGGCTCGGTGCTCGTGACCATCCAGCGGCTCCATCCGATTTACACCGACTTCACCGTCGCAGAGACCGACCTGCCCCAGGTGCGCCAGTATCTGCACAACGAAAAGTTGCGCGTGCTCACCGACGCGCCCGACGACGCGGCTCCCCCACGCGAGGGTAAGCTCTACTTCATCGACAACACCGTCCAATCCGGCGCCGGGACAGTGAAGCTGCGCGCCGAAACGCCCAACGAAGATCGGCGGCTTTGGCCAGGTGAATTCGTGCGCGTGCGGCTCGTGCTCGACATTTTGAAGGATGCCAAACTCGTGCCGAGCCAGGCGGTCCAAATTGGTCAGAACGGACCGTATATTTTTATTGTGAAGCCGGATTCCACCATCGACCTGCGTCCGGTGAAACCCGGCCAGCGGCAGGGCGATCTCACCGTGGTGAGCGAGGGCGTGGAACCGGGCGAAGTCGTCGTGGTCACCGGTCAGCTTCAGCTCGCGCCCGGCGCGAAAGTGGTCGCGAAGGACATGGCCGACGGCGAAAAAGCCGCTGCGGCTGACAAGCCAAAGAGCGCGCTGAACTAATCCCAATGGCATCCGACGGACCCAACGGCCAGCGCAACGACCGCGACGAAGCGCGCGCCGCGGCGACCCCGAAAGAGAGCGTCGCCACCGGCGGCAAGCACACCCTTGCGGGCAAGCTCGTGCAGCTCACCAGCGCCGGCTTGTCGCGGCCATTCATTGACCGGCCGGTGATGACGATGCTGCTCACCGTCACCGTCATCGTCTTCGGCATTCTCACCTACCACCAGCTCGCCGTGAACGACCTGCCGGCGGTCGATTACCCGGTGCTCCAGGTGAACTGCTCCTATCCCGGCGCGAATCCCTCGACGATGGCCAACACCATCGCCACGCCGCTGGAAAAACAGTTCACGCAAATTCCCGGCCTGTCGCTCTCGACGAGTTCCAGCACGCAGGGCAACACGAACATCACGCTCCAGTTCGATCTCAACAAAAACATCGACGCCGCCGCGACCGACGTGCAGGCCGCCATCCAGCGCGCGACCGGCCAGCTCCCGACCGATCTGCCAAGCCCGCCGACGTTCACGAAAACGAACCCGAACGACCAGCCGGTGATGTATATCGCGCTCACCAGCGAGACGCTGACCGACGGCGATCTTTACAAATACGCCAGCACGCAGGTGCAGCAGCGTATCAACATCCTGCCCGGCGTTTCACAGGTGCAGGTGTTTGGCGTGAAGGGCGCGATCCGGGTGAAAGCTGACCCCGGCGCGCTGGCCTCGCGCAGCCTCACGCTCGACGATCTCGCCAACGCGATCCGCGCCGGCACGTCTTACTCCGGCGCAGGGCAGTTCGACGGGAAAAATCGCTCGTTCGTCCTGCGGCCCAACGGCCAGATCGAGGACGCCGAGGGGTACCGCAATCTCATCGTCGGCCGCAGCAGCCAGAACAACGCGCCGATCTTCCTGCGCGACGTGGCCGACGTGATCGAGACGGTGCAGGACGAGCGGCTCAATCGCCATTTCTTCGCGCGTGGCTTCCGCATCCCGGCCTCGACCGTGGTGCTCGCGGTGTCGCGGCAGGCGGGCGCGAATGCCGTCGAAGTCGCGAAGTCCGTGCGTGACCTCCTGCCCAAGCTGCGGCTCGAGTTGCCCGGCTCCATCCAGTTGATCCCGACGTTCGACCGCTCGGCGTCCATCGTCCATTCCGTCGAGGACGTGCAGGTCACCTTGTTCATCGCCTTCGCGCTGGTCATTCTTGTCATCTTCGTTTTTCTCGGCCGCGCGGCGGACACCACAATCCCGGTCGTCGCGTTGCCGCTGAGCCTCCTGATGACCTTTGTCGCCATGTGGGCGCTCGGCTATTCGATCAACAACCTCACGCTGATGGCGCTCACGCTGGCGATCGGCTTTCTGGTCGATGACGCCATCGTGTTTTTGGAGAACGTCGTGCGCCGGGCCGAGAGCGGTGAGTCGATCATGAAGGCCACACTCAACAGCGCCGGCGAGATTTCGTTCACGATCCTGTCGATGACGCTTTCGCTGGCGGCGGTGTTCATCCCGCTGGTGCTCATGCCGGGGTTGCTCGGACGCATTTTCCGCGAGTTCGCGATCACCATCATCGTCGCCATTTTCGCCTCCGGCATCGTCTCGCTGACCCTGACGCCGCTCATGTGCGCACGCTTGCTCGCCGAGCGCGGCCCAGGGCACGCGAAGACCTGGGTGGAGCGTCACGTGGGCGAATTTTTCGAGAAGGTTGTGCGCGTTTATGGCCGCACGCTCGATTGGTTTCTCGACCGCTCGTGGCTCGCTGTCCCGATCCTGGGCGTCTGCGCGCTTGGGCTTTGGTTTTTCTTCAGTCACCTGCCCTTCACGCTGCTGCCCACCGGTGACAGCTCCGCGATCCGCGGGCAATTCCGCGCGCAGGAAGGCACCTCGCCGCAGCAGCTCCGCGCGTTGCAGGATCAGCTCGACCCCGTGCTGCAAAACATCCCGGCGATCGATAAATACTTCACGGTCTCCGGCCGCACCGGCGTGCCGGCAGGCGTGGCGACTTTCATCTTTCTTAAAGACGCCAAGGAGCGACCCGACATCGAGGTGGTCGCCGACCAGATTCGCAAGGCGGCCTCGGCGATTCCCGGTCTCCAGCCGAGCCTGAATCCCTCGCCCGTGTTGCAGATCAACATCGGCGCGGCCGGCAGCAATTTCGGGCGCTATTCCTACACGCTCAGCGGCATCAACCCAGAGGAAGTCTATGCCGCCAGCGACGCGCTCCTCGAAAAGCTGCGCCCCTACCCCGGATTTGCCGGGCCGGTAATCCCCGACCTTTTCCGCAACACGCCGAATCTCGACATCGACATCGAGCGCGACCGCGCCAGCCTCTACGGCGTCTCGACCTCGCGGCTGCAGAGCCTGCTCCGCTCGGCGTATTCGCAGAATTACGTCTATCTCATCAAGCAGCCCGACGATCAGTATCAGGTGATCCTCGAAGTCGAGGACCGCAATCGCGCGAACCCGGAAAACCTCGCGCAGCTTTACGTGAAATCCGACACGCAGGCGCTCGTGCCCCTGCGCGCGGTGACGAAGTCGCGCACCACGCTCGGCTTGCAATCGGTGAATCACACCAATCAGTTCACCAGCGTCACGTTTGGGTTTGACGCCAAGCCCGACGTGCCGCTCGGCGACGTGGTCGATTTCGTGCAAAAAAGCGCGAAGGAAGTGCTGCCGCCGACCGTCACCGGCAATCTCCAGGGCGAGGGCCTCGTGCTACAGCAACTCTTCCAGGCGCTGCCGTATCTCGTCATCGCCGCGCTGTTCGTGATGTATGTCATTCTTGGGATCCTTTACGAAAGCTACATCCATCCCGTCACCGTGCTCTCGACGCTGTTTCCCGCGATCGTCGGCGGGCTGCTGACACTATGGATTTTCAACGCCTCGCTGTCGCTTTACAGCATCATCGGTCTGTTTCTGCTGATGGGCATCGTGAAGAAAAACGGCATCATGATCGTCGATTTCGCCCTGCAGCGGCTCGACGAAGGCTATGACCGCCGGCACGCGATCCACGAAGCCAGCCTCGAACGTTTCCGGCCGATCATCATGACCACGCTCGCCGCGCTCATGGGCGCGGTGCCGCTCGCGCTCGGTTACGGCGCGGACGGCTCGTCGCGCCGGCCGCTCGGGTTGGTGATCGTCGGCGGCCTGCTCATCTCGCAGCTCATCACGCTCTACATCACGCCGGTGATTTACCTTTGGCTCGAAGCGCTGCAGGAAAACGTGTTCGACAAAGTCCCGTGGCTGCGCGGCGGGCACACGGTCCATCACGACGCCCCGCCGGCCGCCGACCACGCCCCCGGCGCCGAGACGCCGCTGGCGCAGGCACGGTAATATCCGTGTCGATTCCTCAGCCCCGGCAGGGGCGTCAGAACAATAGCCCACGGCGCGAGCCGTGGGTTGAAGTAGAAAAATAACCAGCCCCGGCAGGGGCGTCAGAGCCATGGCGTCGCCGGCGCGCTGATCCACGCGGATGTTCTTCCGCCCCTGCCGGGGCTGGCCGCACTTTTTATCCAAACCCACGGCTCACGCCATGGGCTGCAGTTCTTTCGCTCCTGCCGGGGCTGATGAGAACGCTGACGTGCTTGGGACAATCCGCTGCGTTCGCGCCGAAAAATCGTGTTGGCCTATGCCTTCACTCCCGCCAGCCGCACCCGCGGGCTGCCGGGCGCGCCGGCGATCGGCTGTGACCCGTCGATTTTCCAATCGCCCTGCTCGCGCACCAAGCTGTAACGCCGCGCAATCACCTCGCCGCGGCGAAACACGAAAAACACATCGACCGTCGCCCGATGCCGATCCCCGCGCACCGGCCGCACTTGCCCAAACTCGACGTGATCGCGCCGCACCAGCGGCCACCAATCGCGCCGCAACTCGCGCTCGAACTGCACGAGACTGAATTTCTCCTGCACCTCGCTGGCCGACGCATGATACGCCAGCGGATAATCCCCGGAATGACACGCCGCCAAATGGCGCTCGACCACCGCAAAAAGTTCGTGCGGCTCCGGCCCGCCCGGCCCGCGCATCGCCCACGCGCACGCCGCCGCGACGCTGGCAAGGCACACGGTCGTGAAAAACAAGAGTATCCAAGAAACTCGTCCTTGCGCGATCATCGTCGATTCCTCCTTTCGCAGTTTTTCTTTGAGCCGTCTTGCCTGCTGCTGAAGTCGGTTCTCCTCGTTTCCCGTGCCGGATGGATGGTTTCACACTCCCGCCACGTGCGTGTCGTTTCCTTCACCAAGCTTGCGCAGGAGCGGGAAGGGGTATAACCCGGTCTGGTGTCCGTCGCCCCACACCGGCTGGAACGCGTAGCCGCCGATCATGCTGTAAGAAGTCATCGTGAATGAGCGCGCCGGGTCATAGACGACTTCGCCTTTGTAAATGTTGCCGAGCGCGTCCGGCTCGCCGCTGCACGTCGCGCATGGGCAGGCGCGACGGAGCGCCTCGAGATTGATGAAACTTTCCGCCTGGTCGCTCCAGCGAATCGCCAGTTCGTAGCCTAACACCTGGATGTCCAGGGGCGCGAGTCGCGTCTGCGTGGTCATGGCGGCAACCACCGAGTAGAGCCGAGAGCCGGCTGCAGCGTCAAGCGCCAGACATCCGGCGGGTCAGTTAATCTTCTGTGAAGTCGCCCGCGCCCTGCGCCGGCTTCCACGCCTTGCCCGAGCGCGCGCCGAAGATCGCGCTGCCGACTCGCACGAGGGTCGCCCCTTCCTCGACCGCCACCGCGTAGTCGCCGCTCATGCCCATGGAAAGCTGCGGCAGTCCGGCGCCAAATTCGCCCGCGAGCGAGTCGCGCAATTCGCGCAGCCGCGCGAAAAACGGCCGCGAGTGCTCGGCCTCGGGATGAAACGGCGCCATCGCCATCAGGCCGCCGATTTGGAGCCGGTCGAGCGCGAGGAGTTCCTCCATGGCCGTGCGCAACTCGTCCGGCTTGAAACCGAACTTCGTCCCCTCGCCCGCGACGTTGACCTCCAACAGCACCGCGCAAAACACGCCGACGCTCCCGGCGATTCGCTGCATCTCTCTCGCAATCGCCTGCGAATCGACGCCGTGAAACAGATCGAACAACGGCAGCGCCGCGCGCGCTTTGTTCGATTGCAGATGGCCGATAAAGTGCCAGCGCAGCTTGCCGGGCAAGGACGGAATTTTCGCTGTCGCCTCCTGCACCCGGCTTTCGCCGAAAATGAACTGTCCGGCCTCCATCGCCTCGCGCAATGCTTCGGGTGGATGCGTTTTCGAGACCGCGACCAACTCGATCTCGTCCACGCTCCGGCCGACGCGCGCAGCGGCCGCGGCGATGTTGGCGCGCACGGCTGCGAGGTTTTGAGCGAGTGACACCGGCATGATCGCGAAGGAAATTTTGGAGTTGGTGAAACCGCCGCGCGCAGGCAGATTACCGCTTCCGTGCCGGCCCGGCGAACGCGATGCAAATCGAAACGTTCAAAGTGTTTTGCGACCTCGTGGAGACCGCCAGTTTTTCCCGCGCGGCGGCGCTGAACCACATCACGCAAAGCGCGGTGAGTCAACAAATCCGCGCTCTGGAGACCCGCTTCAAGGTCAGCCTCATCGAGCGCGGCAAGAAGAACTTTTGCGTCACGCCGGAGGGCCGCGCGTTCCTCCAGGCGAGCAAGGAAATCCTGGCCACCTACGAGCACCTCGGCGAGCGCATCAAGGAACTGCAAAACCTGGTCGCCGGCGAGCTGAGTGTCGCCACGATTTACACCATCGGCTTGCACGAACTGCCACCGTTCTTGAAAAAATTCCGCGCGCGCTTTCCCGACGTGGAAGTGACAGTGGAATACCGCCGCTCGGCGCAGGTTTATAACGAGGTCCTCGCAGGCCAGGCCGATCTTGGATTGGTCGCGTTTCCCAGCCGGCGCCAGGGTCTGATCGTGGAGAATTTTTGGCGGGACAAGCTCGTGGTCATCTGCCATCCCGGTCACGCCTTTGCGGAGCGGCGCCGGATCAAACTGCGCGATCTCGAAGGTGAACGCTTCATCGCCTTCGAGCCGGATCTGCCGACGCGCAAGGCGATCGACCGTGTGCTGCGCGGCGGCGGCATTCACATCGACCAGGTCATGGAACTCGACAATATTGAAGCCGTGAAACGTGCCGTGGCGATCGAGAACGGCATCTCGATTGTCCCACTCACCACGGTGGCCGAGGAATGCCGGCACCACAGCCTCGTCGCGGTCGAGGTCGAGAGTTTCGACATGTGGCGGCCGCTCGGCGCGCTCTACCGCCGGCATCGGCCGATCTCGCCGGCGCAAAAGCAATTTCTCGTTATGCTCAAGGAAACGCGCTGGCTCGAAGATCCCGGCTTTGTCACCGAGAAAAATTAGCGGACCCTCCCTTCATCCGCGCCGACCGGGACGACGACGGAACTGCACCCATGCTCCACACCACAGCTTTCACACTTCAGGGTTATCGGATCACGCGCGAGCTCGGCGTCGTCCGCGGCATCGTCGTGCGCTCGCGCTCGATCATCGGCAACATCGGCGCGGCGTTCCAAACGCTGCTCGGCGGCAACATCACGCTTTACACCGAGCTGTGCGAGCAAGCGCGCGGCGAGGCGTTTGCGATGTTGTTGCAACACGCCGCGGCGCTCGGCGCCAACGCCGTGATCGGCGTGCGCTATGACGCGACCGAAGTGATGAGCGGTGTGACCGAAGTGCTCTGCTACGGCACCGCTGTTGTCGTCGAATCCGCTGCTTGAAGTCGCTCCGTTTTTTCCACGTTTTTCGTGTTCCGGTGACGAGTCCGCTGCGAGCTGCGTTGCTCTTGCTCTTCTTCGTTGTCCCGGCGTGCAGTGTCGCCGCCATTGCGTTCTGCGTCTGGTTCGTGCATCGCGCCGCTCGCGGGCGGGTCTTCGACGATCCCGCGCAACTGCCGGTTCGGGAGGACGAGACCGGCCTGGTGCTCGGCACCTCCAAGCTCACCCGGCACGGCTGGCTTAACGCGCACTTCGCCCGCCGTATCGCCGCGGCGGCGACGTTGTATCACCACGGGCGCGTTCGACACCTCATCGTATCGGGCGACGACCACGACTCACGCGATTGCAACCAGCCGGCCGACATGCGCGCCGCCCTGTGCGCGCTCGGCGTGCCGACTGGCGCGATCACGGAAGATCCCGCCGGCTTTCGCACGCTCGATTCCGTGGTGCGGGCGAAAGACGTTTTCGGCGTTCGCGGAGTGACGATCATCACCGACGGCTTTCACGCGCCGCGCGCCGTGTTCCTCGCTCGGTTTCGGGCAGGCATCGACGCCGCGCGAGCGTTCCCCAGTGAGCCGGTGAGTTGGCGCGCGTCGCGCAAAACGCGGCTGCGCGAACTCGGCGCGGACGCGCGGGCGTGCCTAGACACGTTCATCCTGCGCACCCGCCCGCGCGTCACTTGTAGCCGGGATCGCTGATCCCGGTCCGCGAAAAACTGTCGCTTGGGCGCGGCCGGGATCAGCGATCCTGGCTACAACGAGCGCTCAGTACTTCACGCTGCACCCATACGCCTGCGAGGTCGGCGTGCTCACCGGTTTGCCAGCCATGGATTCTTCGAGACCGACTTTCACGTAGTTCGTCGCCTTCGCGATGTCGTCGGCATTCGTGGACTTGATGCTGTCGATCGCGCCGGCATACACGAGCTTGCCCTGCGGATCGATGATGAACATGTGCGGCGTCGTTTTCGCGCCGTAGAGCTTGCCGACTTTGCCGTCGGGATCGAGCAGCAGCGCGGCAGCTTCCGCGTAGTTGCCGGTGCGCGCTTTCTTTGCGTCATCGGGATTGAGGTAGCCTTCCTTGCCCGGCGCGGAGGAATCGATCGTCAGCCAGACGACGCCTTTTTCTTTCGCCATTTTTTGGACCTTCTGCATGTTGCCGCTGCCATAGTGTTTCACTACGAAGGGGCACTGCGGATTCGTCCATTCCAAGACGACATATTTGCCTTTGTGCTCCGCGAGCGTGTGCGTTTTGCCGCCGGAATCCGACAGCGAAAAATCCGGCGCGGACGAGCCGACCGCGGCGGGCGCGGCATGGGAAATCGGGGCGACGGCAGCGATGGCCGCAGCGACAAAAGACAGAGTGATTTTTTTCAGCATAACGAGATGGAATGTAGGTTTGTGGAAACGGTGCGTTTCCGAACGCCGTTGAGATGCCCGCGAACGCGCAAACGTTCAATTTGCAGCCGCGGTCGCAAGCGCCGCGCTGCGCTTCGCGTCGTCGAGCGCGTCAAGCACAAGGCGCTGCGTGAGCAGTTCCGGCAGCACGATGGGGTCTTCCGGTTTGCCCGCGGGATAGACGACATAGAGCGGCACGCCGGCGCGGCCGAATTGCTTGAGAATGCGCGTGATGTCTTCCGCGCCGTCGGTCCAGTCGGCGGTGAGAAAAATCGCGTTCTTTTCGCGGAGCGCGCGCTGCACCGGCTCGGTGGCGAGAACGGTTTTTTCGTTCACCTTGCAGTTCACGCACCACGCCGCCGTGAAATCGACAAACACGGGCCGGTTCTCTTTCAACGCCGCGGCGAGCTGGCTGGAAAACGGCGTGCGTTTGCCACTCGACTCCGCGTTACCCACGACCGGGCCGCTGTCGCGTTCCGCGTGCGCGACTTCGCGCAACGTCAACCCGCCGCCGAGCAGCACGAGCGCCGCGATCACCGCGCGCGCCGTCCAGCGTCCGCGCGGGGTCGCGGCAAACGTGTTGAACGCACCCTGCACCCAGCACGCCGCGCCGAGCGCGAGCAGAAACGCACTCGTCCAAACGACGCCATCCGCGCCGCGCAACGCGCCGACGATCGACAGCAGCCAGACCACGGTGGCGAGCAGCAAAAAGCCGGTAATCTGCTTTACCCGTTCCATCCACGCGCCCGGCCGCGGCAGAAATTTCAGCCACGCTGGAAACCGCGTGAGCACCAAGAACGGCAGCCCCATACCGAGCGAGATCGCTGCGAACATCGCCAGGATTACCGCCGCGTTTTGTGAAAACGCGAACCCCAGCGCGGTTCCGAAAAACGGCGCCGTGCAAGCGCTCGCCAGCACGGTCGCCAGCAGCCCTTGGAAAAACGCGCCGCCGTAGCCTTCGCGTGTTGTCGCCCCGGCAGCCGCTTCATTCACGGAACCGGGCAGGACGACCTCGAAAACGCCGAGCAAATTCAGCGCGAAAACGAAGACGACGGCGCACATCGCTACAACAAACCAGGGATTCTGAAATTGAAACGAATACCCGACCTCGCGCCCCGCCGCCTTCAACGCGATGACCAACACTGCGAACCCGAGAAACCACGCAAAAATCCCCGCCACATACGCTAGCCCGAGCCGCCAGATACGCGCCGGCTCTTCGTTCGCTTGTTGAATGAAGCCGAAGATTTTCAGCGAGATCACCGGCAGCACGCACGGCATGACGTTGAGCACGAGACCACCGATCAAGCCGAGAAAAAGAAAGCGCCAGAGGCTGCCGCCAGGAGCAGGCACGCTGACAGTTCGCAGCGGCACGGGCGCTGCACCTTTCCCTGCAGGCGAAACCGACGCGCCCGCCGCAGGGTTGAGCGAGGAAGCCGGAGACTCGGGCTGAATAATCCAACCCACACGTGAACCGCCCTCGCTGCCCACCGCCAGCACACCGCTCACCTTCGCTGCGTCCTTGATATTCGTTGCGATCGGCAACCGCACGCCGATGCGATCAATGCCATTCAAGTCACCGGCCTCTTCCACAATCGGGTGGCCGACCTCGACGTTTTCCGGCGGCAGCGGGAAGAATTCCAGTTTCTTTCCGACCAGCGACTTCGCTCCGCTGAAGTGCCACACGAGATCGTTGCTTTCCACGGCGCGGTTGACGCCGAAACCGGCCTGCGCCGCGTATCCGGTGGCGCGCGGAAGCTGGGCGCGATATTTCTGAAAAATGTCTGCGTGCGCGGCGCTCGCGCCGCCGCTGGTGGCAGGCAATTTCAGTTCCAGTGTGGCATCGCCGGGCACGCAGATCTCCGCGCACACCAGCCATTCGGTTTTGGCTTTGAGCGTAATCTCTTTTTCCGCAATTTGCGCTGGCGGCGTGATCTCGGTCAGCAGCACGACTTCGTCGCTGTAGCCGTAGTTCACGATGTCGCCGGGGCTGTCGATTTTCTCCGGGATCGGCCACTGGATCGGGTCGGCTTTGAAGCCATCGGGAAGCTGCCACGCGATCGTCGTCGGCAAGCCGGCGTCGCCGGGATATTGCCAATAGGTGTGCCAGTGCGGCGCCATTTTCA
The DNA here is from genome assembly GCA_964246635.1 of uncultured Chthoniobacterales bacterium. Taxonomy (GTDB): domain Bacteria; phylum Verrucomicrobiota; class Verrucomicrobiia; order Chthoniobacterales; family SZAS-18; genus JAFAXH01. Next base: position 18,608 of record CAXTRS010000026.1, read on the forward strand.
GCCGCAGGCCGACGGTGAACGGCTTCCCGGCCACGATGGCCGTGGTGTCGGCGATGAGGTCGGCTTTGACCAGCTCGACACCGTTGTGCGTCTGCGCGCGTGCCAACGGCGAGCAAGCGAGAAACAGCAGAAGAAGGAATCTTGGGCAGAGGCGCAGAGGCGCAGAGAAAAGGCCGGAGGATCGAAAGGTCATGGGCAGCGGTGCTTTCTTTTCTGAATCTCTGCGCCTCCGCGCGGGATTCGTTTAGACGTCCAACCTACCCCATGCGCTCAATCGCGCATCTGGCTTTCTAACCCGCGACCGAGTCAACCAACGCCCGTGTGCTCAGCGCGCACCAGTCTTCCTTCGCGCCGTCGGGCAGCGGCTCGCGCTGCGTCTGCGCGACGGCTTTTTCCACTAGATCCGCTGCCTCGGCGCGCATCCCCTCCAGCTCGGCCTCGCTGGCCCAACCGGCGTCGCGTAGGTGTCCGACGGAAACTTTCAAGCAATCGCGGCCGACCGGCATCGTGCGCAACGCCGGGTCCATGTAGGCTGCGTCATCGTGCGCGCCGTGGCCGGTGAGGCGCAACAAATTGGCAACGATCCACTGCGGGCCGTGGCCGGCGCGGGCACTCTCGACGGCGTTGCTGACGGTTTCCAAACACGCGCGCAGATCGGTGCCGTCGACGGCGTGACCGTGAAACCCATAGCCCACCGCGCGGTCAAGCAAATCGTGGCAGCCGTATTGGCGGGCCGTCGGCGTCGAATACGCGTATTGGTTATTTGCCACGACGATGACGAGCGGCAGTTTCTCGACGCCCGCCTGGTTCACGGCTTCGTGAAACGAACCCGTGGAAGTCCCGCCATCGCCGATGCACGCCGCGCCAATCGAGTCGCCGAGCGTGCCGCGCAGCCGCCGCACGAAGAGCGCGCCGTTGACGACCGACACCATCGCGCCGAGGTGCGAAATCATCGCGAGCTGACCCTCCCGTGGACGACCGCGGTGGATGTTGCCGTCCCGCCCCTGCATGGGTCCGAGCCGCGAGCCGAGATAGGTGCGCGTGGCGTCGAGCACCGGTTCGCCCGCCGCCAGCCGCCCGGCCATGTCGCGGATGAGCGGGGCGAACACGTCGCCCTTGCGCAAGTTCACGCCGAGCGCGGCGCTGAGCGCTTCCTGGCCGGTGCCGAGATAGACGCCGCCGTTGATTTTGCCGGCGCGGTAGAGGCTGGCGAGCTTCTCGTCGAGCAGGCGCGCGAGGAGCATCCAGCGGTAGGTTTCGAGATAGCGCTCGCGAGTGATCTGGCTGGCGGACGAAGCGGGCGCGGCGGAGGAAGACGAGGCGCGGGGAGATGCCTCGACATCTGCGACTGGGGGCATCCGCCGACTGTAGGGAGGGAGTCGCGGGGAAGCAAGGGGTTAAACGGGGAGTCAGCCGCGCTCCAGGGCCTCCGCAGAGACTGCCCTGCTGCCGTTGCCGTTGCCGCCCTCGCTCGCGCCGCCACCTTCCATTTCCTGCAATGCGATGGCTTCGCCGGCGGACGACTTGCTCTCCTCATCGGCCCGCGCAAGCCGCACGGTCACGAGCTTGGAAATGCCGGCTTCCTCCATCGTCACGCCGAAGAGCGCGTCTGCCCGCGCGATGGTGCGCTTGTTGTGCGTGATGACCAAAAACTGGCTCTGCTCCGCAAACCGGTCGAGCACTTTGATGAAGCGGCCGATATTCGATTCGTCCAGCGGCGCGTCCATTTCGTCGAGCACGCAAAACGGACTCGGCTTGACCATGTAAATCGCGAAGAGCAACGCCACCGCCGTCATCGTCCGCTCGCCGCCGCTGAGCAGCGAGACGGCTTGCAGCGGCTTGCCCGGTGGTCGCGCGGTGATCTCGATGCCGCACTCGAGCGGGTCAGCGCTTTTGCCCGCGTCGTCTTCGGCCAGCGCGAGGTCGGCCCGGCCGCCGCCGAACATCTCGCGGAACATCTCGCCGAAGTGTCCGCGAATGCGCTCGAACGTCTCGGTGAAAAGCTGCCGGCTCGTCGCGTTGATCTTCGCGATGATGCCGCGCAACTCCGTCTCCGCCTTGCGCAGATCGGCGTCCTGGGCTTCGAGAAAACGATGCCGTTCTTCGAGTGCGTCGTATTCCGCGATGGCGTCGAGATTCACCGCGCCGATGCCTTCGAGACGCTCGGCGAGTTTGGCCACCAACGACTCGACATCGCTCGAACGCGAGTCGGCAGATTCCGCAGAGTTTCGCGGATCGTCGGATGGCCCTGGCAACTCCAGGTCACTCCCATCCCGCTCGGGGGAAATCTGCGCAGTCTGTGGAGGACTTTCCAGACCTCCACCACGCGCGCGGGCTTGCAACACCGCGGCGTATTCCGCTGGCTGCGGCACGAAAGCGCGCAGATCGACGTGGTATTTTTGCTCGACCCGTTCGCGCAGATTTTCCTGCCGCAGACGCAACTCGGCCTCGCGCACTTCTTCGGTTCCGCGCCGGGTCTGGAGCACGCTGGCTTCGTGCCGACGGCCGCGCAACGCCGCGTCGAGAGAGTCGGCCTCGGCGACAGTGCGCGACCGCCCCCCAGCCAGTCCACGCACCGCCGCCTCGGCCTCGTCCAGTTCGGCGGCAGCGGCGGCGATGGTTTCTTCCAAATGAGAGGATTCGTCCTGCGCGCTGAGGATGCGGCTGCGGCTTTCCTCGGATTCGCGGCCGGCTCCTTCGAGCCACGCGCTCAGTTCGCGACACCGCGCTGCGAGCGGCAATTTCTCACGCGCCAACCCGGCATGTCGCTGTTGCTCGGCGGCCACGCGCACGCGCAACTCGTTCAAACCCACGGAGAGATCTTCCTCCTCGCGCCGCAGAGCGTCCGCGGCTTCCTGCGCGGCGGCGCGCTCGGCCAGCGCGCGGGAGAGCGCGGCGTCGCCTTCCGCAATCGTGCGTTCCACCCGGCTCGTGCGCTCGCGCAGGGTCTGGGTTTTTTTGACGAAATCCGACTGCTCGCGCCGAAAGTCTTCCAACCGTGCGGACAACACGCGCTCCTCGCGTTCGAGCGGCCCCAGCCCGGCGCGGAGTCCGCCTGCGGCGGCAGCGGCGTCCTGCGCGGCCAGTCGCGCGACGCGCAACGCTTCGGCGGTTTCCTGCGCGGCGTGCGCAGCGCTGTCCCGACGCTCCATTGCTTCCGCCAAAGCCGTGCGCGCCGCTGCGGTTTCGGCCTCGAGCTCGCGCAGCCGGACCTGACGCTGCAAGATCGATTGCCCCGCGCTCTCGCCGCTGCCCCGGCCGCCGTGCCAGACCCCTTCGCGGGAAAGGAATTCGCCCTCCCTCGTCGCGACCGCGATGCCCGGCTGCGCG
>CAXTRS010000027.1:0-21225 GCA_964246635.1 uncultured Chthoniobacterales bacterium
GTTTCTACGTCATCGGCGGTCCGATTTACGCGACGGCGGGCAGTCAACGCACCTTGGACGAACTGCGCGAGATGGCAGCGGCATTGGGCATCGTCGATCGCGTCGGCTTCACCGGTTTTGCTGACGACGCGCCGGCCGCGTTTCGGGCGCTGGATGTGGTCGTTCACGCCAGCACCAAGCCGGAACCTTTCGGGTTGGTGATTGCGCAGGGCATGGCTTGCGCTCGCGCCGTCATCGCCTGCGCGGCCGGTGGTGCTGGTGAACTGGCCGAATCCGAAAAGAATGCGCTCACGTTTCCACCCGGCGATTGGAGCGCGCTGGCCGCCGCAATCGAGCGACTGGTGGCCGACCCAGCCCTCCGCGCCCGCATCGGGACGGCGGGCCGGGCGAACGTCGAGTGTCGATTCACCCGCGATCACCTGGCCGCGCGAATGGCTCCGCTGTTTGCCACTTTGTCCGAGCGTCATTGAGAGTCCTTCACGTTAATGCTGGCAACCTGTATGGCGGCGTGGAAACGCTGCTCGTCACCCTGGCTCGCGAACGCGCTTGCTACCCGGAGATGGAGCCGCGGTTTGCGCTTTGTTTCCCCGGTCGCCTGGCTGATGAGCTCGCAGCAGCGGGCACCTCTCCTGCGCTGCTCGGCGAAGTGCAGACGCGTTACCCGTGGCAGGTGTGGAGAGCACGCCGGCGGCTGGCAGCGCTCCTGCGCGCTGGCCACTTCAACGCCGTGGTTTGCCATCAGCCGTGGAGTCTGGCGCTCTTCGGGCCTGTCGTGCGAAGCGCTGGATTGCCGTTGGTGTTTTGGATGCACGGCGTCGCGAGCGGGAGGCACTGGGTCGAACGCTGGGCGCGGCGCTGCCCGCCCGACCAGGTCATTTGCAACAGCCACTTCACGAGCCAAAGCCTGCCGCGTTTGTTCCCGCGCCGCACACCGCCTCACACGGTTGTTTACTGCCCAGTCGCTGCGTCAGGGCGCGCTTTGAGTGCGGAGGAGCGGGCCGCGGTGCGCGCAGAATTCAAAACCTCTGCCGATGCCATCGTATTCGTCCAAGTTGGCCGGCTGGAACCGTGGAAAGGGCACACTGAGCACCTGATGGCACTCGCCGGTCTGGCCGCGTTGCCAGGTTGGACCTGCTGGATTGTTGGTGGCGCGCAACGACAATCGGAACGGAGCTATTTAGATAAACTTCAAGCTCAAGTCTCTGCTGCGCGAATCGCTGATCGCGTTCGGTTTCTCGGCGAACGCAATGACATTTCAGTCCTTCTAGGGGCTGCCGATGTCTTTTGCCAACCCAACCTGGCTAGCGAACCCTTCGGCCTTGTTTTTGCGGAGGCCCTTGCGGCCGGGTTGCCTGTCGTTACCACTGTGGGCGGAGGCGCTGCAGAGATTGTTGACGAAAGCTGCGGGCGGTTGTTAGCCCGTGGCGACGCAGCGGCCTTGCGGTCCGCCCTGGCTGAACTGGCGACCCACTCCGAGTTGCGCGAAGCATTGGGGAAAAACGGCCTTGCTAGAGTTCACGCACGCTTGCAGCCAGCGACAGCCATGCGTGCATTGCACGAAGCGCTTGTTCAAGCTGCTCGGTGTAACAGCGAACGAAGTTGCCGCGCTCAACCCTTTCTTGGATGAGTGCGCTCTTGTCCGGCAGAGTCGTCGAGCGTGCGGTGGCTTCCCGCGGGCAAAGCTGTCCGGCAATTTATAGGATGGTCGCTGCCGCCATAGGCCGAAGGCCACGGCGCGGGGGCACGTTGGTTGACGTTGGCTGCGGACGCGGGGATTTGCGCAACCATGTCGCACACTTGATTGACAAATACGCAGGTGCGGATGCCGTTCGCTACGAGGATTTTCCGACAGACGCTCAGTTTTTCACCATCGACCTCGACGCCGGCCGCGTGCCTCTGCCCGACGCCTCCGCAGAGATCGTGGTGGCGGTCGAAACCATCGAGCACTTGGAAAACCCCCGGGCTCTGTTCCGCGAGTTGCGCCGGCTTGCAAAAAAGGGAGGGCTAATCATCATCACGACGCCCAATCAGCTGAGCTTGCTGAGCAAATTGACATTGCTTGTGAAGAACCAATTCAATGCCTTTTTGGATGCTCCCGGTCTCTATCCCGCACACATCACGGCTTTGCTCGAAGGCGATCTTCGGCGGATGGCGAACGAATGCGGACTGGTGAACACGACCATTCATTATAGCAACGAAGGAAGGATACCCGGAACCTCCTGGCACTGGCCCAAAGGACTTCGTGGACGGCGTTTTAGCGACAACTTGATGCTGACCGCCGAAGTTGGTTTGGGTTAGCCAGCCAGGCTTCGTGGCCGGCGCGCCTCGGTGAGTTCTCATCGGCGAGCCGGTAGTTTTCCGTTCCTGAGTCAGCTCCATTGGCCGGTTCTCATGGTGGCACCCATCATTTGCGTTGTCTTGTTTGGACTATGCTATTGGCTGGCATCCAAGTCTCTGGCTTCCGGGATCGGCGCGTTGGTCGCCGTAGGCTACTTTTTCGGAATCGCGCGGGCGAACCTGCCCGAGACTTTTTCACACTTCTTTTTTGACTGCGCGTTGCTTGGTTTTTACCTGGCTCGCCTGGCGCGGGGGCTAACGCCAGAACAGCACATTCGTTCCCATGGGATGCGCACCTGGCTTCTTGCGTTGGCCGGCTGGCCACTGCTCATGACCCTTGTCCCTCTGCAGGACTATCTAATCCAACTCGTCGGGCTGCGCGGCAATGTCTTCATGGTCTTTCTCCTTTTCTACGGAGCGCTCCTGCAGGCGGAAGATTGGGTCAAGCTATCGGTATGGGTGGCGATCTTGAACCTCATCGCGTTGAGTTTCGGAACCGCAGAAATCGTGCTTGGCATCGAGCCATTTTTTCCTCTCAACGAGATCACGCAGATCATCTACATCAGCGGTGACGTGATTGTGGGCGACTCTCTGGCCTACCGGATTCCGGCCACCTTCGCAAACGCACACGCCTACGGTGGCACGATGACCATGACCGTGCCCATCCTCATCGGCAGCCTCGCTCAGCCGAATCTCCGACCTTGGCAGCGGGCACTCTTCGTTGCCGGGGCCGTGGCCGCAGCACTGGGGTGTCTGTTATGCGCAGCTCGGCTGCCAGTTATCGTGCTTGCCGTTTCGGTTTTGGTTACCATTTTCTCCCTGCGCCGGAGTGCAGTCGGACTTGCTGCCGTCGCCGTTGCGCTGGTGGCGCTTGGCGTGATGGTCTGGAATACGGAACGGATGCAACGCTTCACCACGCTGGGCGACACGGCGGCGGTGAGTGAACGCATCGCGGGAAGTGTGAATCTGGGGTTCTTCGAGACGGTCTGGCGCTACCCGCTCGGCAACGGCATCGGCGGGGGTGGCACCAGCGTGCCCTATTTTTTGCAGGACCGGCTCCGTCAGGATTTCGTCATGGAAAATGAATATGCGCGGTTGCAACTCGAGCTTGGACTACCGGGCCTGTTGCTCTGGCTCGCCATGCTTGGAGCCACGTTGCTAACGTCCCCGCGCGCCGGCTTGCCCGCTCATAGCTTGCTGCGTCGGCGACTGGTCTGGTGGACCGTGTTTACCTCGTTTGCCACGGCATTGATCGGCACCGGCCTCTTCACTGCCATCCCCGGCACCGCCCTGCTTTTTTGCCAGATGGGTTGGCTGCACCAGCGCCACTGGAGACCGTGGGTGCCAGCGTGGCCGCTTGCTGGCCGCGGGTTTGTCCCAGTGACGACACCAACGGCGACTTTCCATCCCGCGCGCTAGTGCAGTGGGTTCGACACACTTTTCTTGGTCGCGCCTTCCACCATTTCAACGCCGCCATTCCCGCCTTGGATCTTGGTCTCTGGCGGTTTTCACCAGCTCGGTGGCATGGATAAGGCCAACGCGGCCCTGGCGACCTACCTGCTCGACCGCGGGCACATTGTCCATCTAGTGGCTCACTCCGTTGAGCCAGTTCTGCGGCGGCACTCGCGCGCCTGCGTCACGTTGGTTGGCAAGCCGGCAAACTCCTTTTTTTTGGGCCAGTTTTTGTTGAACCACATCGGCCAGCGTGTGGCACGTGGCGTCCGCGCCCAAGCGCCCGGCGCGCGCGTAGTCGTCAACGGCGGAGTCTGCGCTTGGCACGACATCAACTGGGCGCATTGCGTCCATCATGCTTGGGATCAGGCCTGCCCGATCGCCTTGCGCCCGATCCGGTCTTGGGCAAAACACTGGCTCCATCGGACGCTGGCGAAACGCCAAGAAAAATCGGTTATCCCACGAGCACGCGTTGTGATCGCTAATTCAGAGCGCACAAAACGCGATCTTGAAACCCATCTCGGCGTCGATGCGCGGCGAATTCACGTTGTCCGACTCGGCACCGAGGGAGGCTGGAGTCCACCCACGGCCGAGGAGCGCCGCGATAGCCGTGCCAGCTTCCAACAATCGCCGGATCGGCCGCTCGCGGTTTTCGTCGGTGCGCTGGACCGCGATGATCACAAAGGGTTGGCGACTCTATACCGAGCGTGGAAATCGCTTTGTCAAACTTCGACTTGGGATGTTGATCTCATCGTCGCTGGCGGCGGCAACGCACTGGCCTCCTGGCGACGCACGCTGGAGCACGACGACTTTAGCCACCGGGTGCGCTTCATCGGCTTTATCGACGACATTCCGCGATTGCTTGCCGCTGCCGATCTGCTCGTTAGCCCGGCCCGCTACGAATCTTTTGGGTTGAACGTGCAGGAGGCCATTTGCCGCGGAGTGCCCGCGATAGTCTCAGCAAGCGCAGGTGTCGCCGAACTCTATCCGGCTGAACTCTCAGCGATGCTGCTGCCAGATCCCGATGATGCGGATGACCTGAGCGCGCGCCTGCGCGCCTGGCGCGGAAAGCTGGAAGCATGGCGGCGCGCGTTCGCGCCATTTTCAACCCGCTTGCGCGCCTACACTTGGCGAGACTGCGCCGCCGCCTTGGTTGAGGCAGTCGAGTGCAGCGAGTCAGTTGTGACTCCAGCGCAGTGAAATGCGCCGTGTGAACCACGCCAGAAATCCATGACACGCAGCCAGCGTTTTTTACAAGGCGTCTCGCTGGGCTACATCAATCTGGCGGCCACCACGCTGCTGGGTTTGTGGCTGACGCCTTTTCTGCTCCGCCGGTTGGGTCAGCAGGACTATGGGTTCTGGTTGTTGTGTTTGCAGATGACCGCTTACCTCGGCCTGCTCGATCTCGGCGTCGTCGCGCTCCTGCCACGCGAGATTGCCTACGCCTGCGGCCGCGCCAAAGCGGCCGGCGCGGAGCGGGCGGCAGAACTCTCCGTGGTAACCCGCTCCACTTTTCAACTGGTGCTCTGGCAGTTGCCGCTCGTCGCTCTGGCCGGAATCACCGCGTGGTTTTTGCTGCCGGCGGAATGGGAAGCCATGCGCCGGCCCTTTGCGCTCATTCTCGTGGCCTATGTCATTTGCTTCCCACTGCGGGTTTTCAATGCCACCTTGCAAGGTTTGCAGGACCTCGGCTTCCTGGGCATCGTCGCCCTGCTCACCTTCCTGCTGGCCTCGGCAACCTCGGTGCTCGGCGTGCTCGGCGGGCTGGGGCTGGCGTCGGTTGCACTAAGTTGGATTCTAAGCCAGACGCTGAGCGCGGCACTCTGCTGGAGCCGGCTGCGCGCCAGGTTTCCCGAAGCGTTACCGAAAAACATTTCCTGGCTGCCATGGCCAGAAGCTCGCGCCGAGTTTCGACGCAGCTTCTGGGTTAGCGTCGCGCAGGTAGCTCAAGTCCTCGTTGCGGGGATTGATCTGCTCATCATCGGGAAGCTGCTCGGTCCTGCCGCAGTCGTGATTTACAGTTGCACCGGTAAGCTCATCACCGTGTTCAGCAATGTGCCTGGCATGCTGCTGCAAGCCGCGTTGCCGGGTCTGAGCGAGATGAAGACCAGCGAATCACGGGAACGTCTCACCCGCGCCTCCCTGGCCCTGACGCTGGGCATGCTGCTGCTCAGCGGCGCGGGCACGTGCATGATTCTAACCGTCAATGAGAGTTTCGTGCGCTGGTGGGTTGGCAGTGAGCTATTCGGTGGGCACTATATAACCGTGCTACTGCTCGTCAACTTGCTGCTGCGTCATTGGAACGGCGCGACGGTGGCAGCGATCTTTTGCTTTGGGCACGAACGGCACATCTCTTTGATCACGCTTTACGACGGATTCGTCACCGCAGTAGGGATCACAATCGCGATCTGGATCTTCGGGCTGGCAGGTGCGCCGCTCGGATCGCTAGTCGGAGTGGGAGTGATTAGCCTACCCGTCAATTTACGAAAGCTCAGCGCAGAAACCGGAGAGACACGCCTGGCAATGCTCGCTGCCTTGAGTCCGTGGTTTCTGCGACTGCTAATTGTCGCTGCGGCGATCTCTGCAACGGCGGCTGTAAAAGGAGCAAGCGGTTCCCTGCTAGTCGCCGGTTTCAGTGCTTTCGGCGCGCTATTCATTTACGCCATGCTCATGGCGCCGCTGACGCTGCGCTATCCGCTCGAGTCCTACCTGCGGCCGCGATTCCGACGCATGAGATTAACCTGATAAAGTCAGATCCTCCGTTCAACTCAGATTTCAGATTGACTCTCCATGCGCGTGACGGCGGCAAGTCGTATCTGACATTACTCCCCATGACTCGAGAACTGGCCAAGGCTGCTTATTCCGTGCTTCCTCGTTCGCTGAGAAATCGCATTTCGATGGAAGTATGGAAGTCGCGTAATCTGAACTATCACCTACCCTCGAAGTTACGGATTTCCATTCAGAACTATTCCGATTGGATCATCTACAACGATATTTTTGTTCGAGGCGAATACGACGAGCCGATCAATAATGCCCTCGATCGAATGACGATGAACAGCAGATCGTTTAACGTATTAGACCTGGGCGCGAACGTCGGATTTTTTACCTTAAGGGTGATCGACCGCATGCGAGAACGTGCGATGAGCGCGCAGTGCGAATTCATACTCGTAGAAGGAAGTCCAGCCACATTTTCAATCCTGAAACAGCGGCTCCGCGAGCAGCCATCGCTTCCACCACACATCGCACCCATCCTCGGGCTCGTGGGATTACCGGCCGGCAAAGGTGCGATCCGTCAGTATGACTTTCACGGGGAAAACCGCCTGGCCGCGGGTCGCCTTTCGGATGGAGCCGTCGCGGTCGATTACATCAACCTGAGCGAGAAGGTTCCCATGCAACCCATCGACCTGCTCAAGTGCGATATCGAAGGTTCGGAACAAGCGATGTTGGAAAACTACCCCGATCTGCTAAAGAAAACGAGAGCCGCGGTTTTTGAATTGCACCATATGCAATGTGATACGGAGAAGTGTTTCCGTCTCTTGAAAGAAGCGGGTTTTACCAGAAAGACGGTGCTGCGGGAGACAGATTTGATGTCAGTGTGTCATTTCCAGAGATGAGACGGAGCCTTCCCACGCCGACTGGGACTGCAATTTGAAATCTGACCTTCGTGTCGCCCACCTCGTGCCGGCACTGTTCGGAATGAAGAGTGGAATTCTTGGTGGAGCCGAGCGCTACGTCTTCGAATTAGCGCGCCACATGGCGGAGGTTACGCCCACGACGCTTATTTCCTTTGGCCCTCACGAGGATTGCAAGGAAGCAGGAAACCTGCGGATCGAAATTCTGGGAGATCCTTGGCTGGTGCGCGGCCAGCGAACCAATCCCTTTACCCCAAGACTCTTGCCAAAATTCCGTGGTGCCGATGTCATCCATTGCCATCAGACGCATGTGCTCGCCAGCAGCGTGGCAGCGCTTTACGGCCGGTTGAAGGGAAAGAAGGTTTTCACGACCGATCTTGGTGGAGGCGGGTGGGACATATCGGCATATCTATCGACAGATGACTGGTATCGCGGGCACCTGCACATCAGTGAATACAGCCGGCGCATATCCGGTCATGAAGGTCGTCCCAATGCGCAAGTGATCTATGGAGGCGTGGATACGGAACGGTATTCCCCTGCTCCGCAAGGGCCGCCGCTTGGAGAAGATGCGCCCATTCTCTTCGTTGGCCGCCTGCTCCCACACAAAGGCATGGATTATTTGATCGACGCGCTGCCGGCGAGAATGAAGCTGGAGATCATCGGGCAACCTTACGACAAGGATTACCATGCTGAGTTGCGCAAGCGCAGCGCTGGCAAAGACGTGACTTTTCACCACGAGTGCGGCGACGACGCCTTGCTGTCGGCCTATCGGCGGGCGCGGTGCGTCGTGTTGCCCAGCGTTTACCGCTCGGCCTGGGGGCAGACCACGCGCGTGCCCGAATTACTCGGGCAAACACTTCTCGAAGGCATGGCCTGCGGCAAGCCGGTAGTCTGCACCGCAGTGGCGAGCATGCCCGAGATTGTCGTCGATGGCGTGACCGGCTTCATCGTTCCTCCCAATGACTCCGCAGCGCTGGCGGAAAAATTACAGTGGCTGGCGAACCATCCAGCAAAGGCTGCGGCGATGGGTGTCGAGGGACGAGCGCGAGTGGAACAGCAATTTTCGTGGTCGCTGGTAGTCCAGCGCTGCTTAGCAGCTTACCGCAAATGACGTGTCAGGACGCGGCGCAACGCTTCAAGATTGTTCGTGCGTTTCCTGGTCGGAAGCCGGATTGTCTTTCGAGGCTGGCAGACCAGTGAGCCGCTGAAAAGCTCCCTATGGATGTTTGCACAAGCACGACGCCTGCGCTGGCGAGCATATTGATACCTACCTTCAATCGACCGAAGCTCGTCGTTGATGCGATTCGAAGTGCGATTTCACAGACGTATCGCCCGATCGAAATCCTCGTTCTGGATAATGCCAGTGATGTGCCGCTGGACTCCCTGCTCTCCAGCATGGAAACGGAATCGGCCGGCGTGCCGCTGCTATATGTCCGTCACGAACGCAATCTGGGCATCACAGGAAATTGGCGCCGCGGTATCGAACTTGCCACCGGCGAGTTCTTTTGTTTGTTGCACGACGACGACACGATCGAAAAATCGTTTCTAGCGGAGCTGATCGCGCCATTGCTTGCTGACGCAACACTTGCGCTGTCCTTCTGCGATCACTGGGTGATGGACGCATCTGGCCGCCGCATGGTCGCCGCGACCGATGAATGCACGCGGCGCTTTCACCGGGATCGCCTGCCTGCCGGAAAACTCGAAAATTTTCCCGAGGCGGCGCTGGTTCACCATTCCATCCCGGTTGGCGCCAGTGTATTTCGCCGTTCCAAAGCGACGCCTGAGATGATTAGTGACGAGGCACACGGGGCGATTGACTACTGGCTACTCCTTCGCATTCTCCAAACGAAGTCCAGCGCCTGCTACGTGCCGCAAAGGTTGATGAATTATCGTCTTCACGGCGGTGGAATGAGTCATTCGCGAAGCAACCTCGAGATGAACTTGGGCCACGTTCATCGATTCGACGCCATTCTAAGCGACCCGGCATTTCGTCATCTTCACCCGTGGGTTAAAGCGACGCGTTCTTCAACGCTTCTTTCTCACAGCATTGATCTGCTCGCGTTGGGACGCAGACAGGAGGCGCGGCACTACGTCCGTCGCGCTCTGCGTGGACGCTGGCCGGGTGCGCGAGGTATCACTACCTTTCTTCTCGCCGCCAGCGGCAAAATTGGGACTGCCATCGCGCGCAGACTCGTGAAGATTTCATAAACCGAGTTGACCCGACGTAAAAGAGTCCAGAACACACGGCGCCCTGTCGATGCAGTCTTCGTTGTCCCGAGTCCTCCACATCGTAACCCCTGAGTTCCCTCCCGCCCTTGGCGGTGTCGGCGATTTTGTTGCCTCGCTTGCAGAACTGCTAAAGAGGTCGGGTGTTTCTTCTGAAATCTGGGCGCCGGGACGCCATGCAGACGGCCCGCAGGGGCGGGCGCACGAGACGGCGCAGGTGACAGTGCATCGAGTGTGCGGGAGCTTTGGCCTTACCGATCTACGCCGCCTGAATGTTGCGTTGTCTCGCTCCCCTTCGGAACGTCGAGTATTTATTCAGTGGGTGCCGCATGGCTACGGCCGGCGCGCCCTCAATCTGGCCTTTTGCCTGTGGGTATTGTTACGCCGATCGTGTTACGGCGATCGAATCGAGGTGATGATTCATGAACCATTCCTGGATTTCTCCGGCCGGTGGACTCAATGGATAGCTGCGGCGTTGCAGCGGGCGATGACGATCGTGTTGCTAGGTGCCGCGCATCGCGTCTGGCTTTCTACCCCAGCATGGGAAAGTTACCTGCGCCCCTTTCAGTTCCGACGCCTGCAAACCATGCGCTGGATGCCGCTGGCAAACACGATTCCAGTTGTTGATTATCCCGATTCGCCTGCGGTGGTTCGCGACGAGGTGAAGGCCCCCGGAGAAACCTTGATCGGCCACTTCGGCACTTATGCGCCCGCAATCGTCCGGCTACTGACGCCCGCGCTCTTTGGCCTCATGAGCCGCCATCGCTCGATCCGAGTAATTCTACTCGGTCGAGGCAGCAGTGATTACGCGACGCAACTTTTAAACCTTCACCCGGCGCACGCGGCGCGACTCCACGCAAGAGAATCTGTCCCGCCTCGCGAACTATCGCTGCTGATGCAAGCCTGTGATTTGCTTGTGCAGCCATTTCCCGACGGAGTCACTGCTCGCCGAACCAGTGTGCTGGCCTGTCTGGCCAATGGCCTGCCAGTCGTGACAACCAGCGGACGGCTGACTGAGTCATTTTGGAGCACAAGCGGGGCAGTGGCCCTTGCGCCGCTCGAGCCAGCGAATGCGCTGGTGGAGGTAGCAAGCCGACTGGTGCGAAGTCCATCGGAGCGGGATGCTCTGGCTTGCGCAGGACAAAATTTTTTTCAGCTCTGCTTTGCAAATCAAAACTACGCCGAGATGCTGTTTTCCTAGGGCTGCGTTCGTCGTCCTGAGCCGCAAAGAAGCTCTACCCTGCCCACCGTTTGTCTGTTAATAAATGGCTGCAGTGCCCGAGTCCCAGCAGCGAACCTTCTCAACAAAATAAACGAATGCGAATTGCCATCGTCACTCACTCGAAATCAGTGATCGGTGGCGTGGAAACCTACTTGGAAGAAGTCATCCCGAAGTTCCTCCGCCGCGGACACGTTTTAGGTTTCTGGGCGGAGACTGCCAGCCTCGGAGGTGAATATGAGATCCGCATGCCACCTTCAATTAAGATTTGGAGCGCGGCCGCGGATCCAGAACAGGCGCTCGCGGACCTGCGCGCATGGCAACCCGACGTGCTCTACACGCATGGGCTTGCCAACCCTTCCGTTGAGGAAGACGTCTTCGCCATTGCGCCAACGGTCTTTTTCATCCACGCCTATCACGGCGCGTGCATTAGCGGTCACAAGGCATTCGCTTTTCCGCGCCGTCGCCCCTGCACTCGGCCCTTCGATGCGGGCTGCCTGCTGCACTATTTTCCGCGCCGTTGCGGTGGATTGAATCCTTGGTCGATGTGGGATCACTATCAGCGTAATGCTCGTCGTTTGCGACTTCTGCGCAGTTGCGCCGCGATCATCGTTGCCAGTGAGCACATGGTATGGGAGTATCGTCGATACGGACTACGGCCTGCGGTCGTAGGATATGGCGTTTTCTCGGAGAGCGCGCCTGCCGAGGGATTGGCCCCGTGCGACAAAGAACTCCACCTTCTCTTCTTGGGTCGAATGGAAAAACTCAAGGGTGGCGATCTACTACTCGACGCGCTTCCGTCGGTGGCGAGAAAACTCGGCCGGACTATTGTATGCCGTTTCGCTGGCCAAGGAAGATTGAAGGCCGCCTGGATGCAACAGGCCGCGGGCATCACAGCCTCCGATGCTCGAGTAGAGATCGAATTTTTAGGCTGGGTGAACACAGCACAGCGCCGTGAACTGTTCCAGAGGAGCCATCTCCTGATCGTGCCAAGCGTCTGGCCGGAACCGTTTGGACGCATTGGTTATGAAGCTGGACTACACTCTGTTCCTGCGGTTGCCTTCGACGTCGGCGGCATTTCGCAGTGGCTTCGGGAGGGAGTCAATGGCGTGCTGGCTGCGAGCGATCCGCCGAGCGCGGCAGCGCTCGGCGAAGGTATATGTAAGGCTGCCGCACCCTCTCTCTACGGCACGCTGCGCCGTGGCGCTTATGGTTGCGCCGTCGATGCAGCAGCGGCGAACCATGTCGAGCGGCTGGAAGAAATCTTCCGGGCGGCGATGTCTGCCTCGTCATCGAGTCCGACGATCACTACACCCAGAGCTGTGAGCGCTGCGCCAGAGAGGTAGTTGCTGCTATGGTCTCTGCAAACAAGCGACTTGCTCCAAACCGCGCACCGCGCGTGCTGTTTTTTGTCGAAGGGTTTACCGACATTCGCTTTGTGCTTGGCCTCAATGAAATTTGTGGACTCACTCTGACGGTGCCCGCACGCCAATTTCACGAAAGCGGCCTAGACGCGCGTCTAGAACAAGCGGGGGCGAACTTTCCGGTGCACCGAATACCCGGCGGACGGTTCGCGTTTCAAATACTCTCGCTCCTTTGGCTTTTCCGTCACGCGAGACTGTTCGATGTGATCCTCGCGCAGGATTGCGCGCGCGGGGCGCTGAACGCGAACCTCGTGGGCAAGTTGCTCGGCATCCCGGTATTGAACTATCTTGGGATCGCTCCTCTTGAATACTTTCGCTGCCGGCGGGAGCGCCGACAAATCGGTGCGCTTGGAGCCGCGATCGGTACCACTGTCCTTTGGTCGTTGCTCACGGTGAACGGCTGGCTGGCACGACGCTGCCTGGCGATGGGACCGTATCTCGTGGACGTGGCGCGACGCTACTATCGGGATGTGCGGCTCGGACTTTACTATGGTGTGGATACTACACTTTTTCGTCCCGCTTCTCAAGATGAGCGTCGCGCATTGCGGTTGCGTCACGATCTGCCGGAGGAAAAGTTTTTAGTGTTGCTCTCGAGCCGCATCAGTCACGAAAAAGATCCGGAAACCGTCTTGCGTGCCTGCGCGGCGGCCCGCGAGCGCGGGCTGGACCTCGTGCTGCTCAACTTGGGCGGAGGCTACCAGAGATTTTTGCAACTGGCCGGCGATTTGGGTTTGCCGGATGCCGAGCATTGGGTGCTCGGCAGGCCGGCGGCGCACCCGATGGGCGACCTCGCAGACTACTTTCGTTGCGCGGATGCACTGGCTCTGGGTTCGCTCGCCGAAGGCGCGGCCTTTTCGACTTTGGAGGCTTTGGCGTGTGGCACTCCCGTCGTCGCCACAGCAGTCGGCGGCATGGCGGTGCAACTCGCCGGCCTGGCGCGCTTGGTGCCGCGTCAGGATGTCGTGGCAATGGCCGATGCGCTCTGTTGGATCGCGCAGCATCCGCAGGAATCGCGCACTCTGGCTGCCCGGGGAAGAGACTACGTGAGCCGGCATTGGCAGCGCGATCTTGGCTTTCGCGAACTGCGGCGGCAATTCGACGAAGTGCTGACTGCAAAGCACGGTGAATCGGCCGCTCTAGGATTGTCAAACTGAGCCCGAAGAAGAGGGCCAATCATGCCGAGCGGTCCGCTGAAGGGTTATCCGCCTGCGATCTATGCCCTCGGAGTTCTCAAAACCTGAATCTGAATTTTTGCGAGCCGGACATTACGCTCGCAAACAAGTTTTCTGCAAAGACTGGCTCATCGCTTGGAGTCATCAACGACGGTTCGAGTTGGGGTTGAAGCTCGCGCGCGCCTATGCAGGCAGAAGAGTGTTGGATTATGGATGTGGCGATGGGACTTTTCTGGCGCTGCTGCTCAGCTCTGCTGCCCAGTCGATTTCCGTTGTAGGCGCCGAGATTGACAGTGCCCAGGTGGACGATTGTCGTGCACGTTTCATAAACCACCCGGAAGCGCGCTTCTGTTTGGTTGATGAACTCGCGGAGGATTATCACACGGGCGTTTACGACGTCGTGTTCTGCATGGAAGTGCTCGAACACGTCATAAACCTCGGGCCTGTACTGGATCGACTGCATAGACTCGTGGCTCCCAGTGGCGTTCTGCTGGTGAGTGTGCCGGTGGAAACCGGGTTGCCCTTGCTGATCAAACAAACCTTTAGACGAATTGCCGGCTGGCGGCGGTTGGGAGATTATCGCTGGACGAGCCGATACAGACTTGGAGAGCTGATTCGGGGCGTCTTCGCAGGCCGGCGGCAGCACATTGTGCGCCCGGTTCATGGCGAAGGTTTTTATGACCATAAAGGTTTTAACTGGAAAGTGCTGGAAACCAGGATGCGTGAGCGTTTCGAGCTCGAGCGCCGAATCGCCTCGCCGGTTGCCTGCGTCGGTCCTGCATTGGGAAGCCAGGTTTGGTTCGTTCTGAGGAAATCCAGGTAGCCGCCGTGCAGGTCAACCGCATTGCGTTAATCGCGGACTTCACCGCGGAGGGTTGGCCAAGCATGGATTTGGTCGCGGACATGTTCTACGAGGAACTTCCGAAGCTGATGCAAGGAAGCGAAGAAAACAGCTTTGGCGCTCAGATAGAGCTTCTTCGGCCAGACATGCAGCGTCGTTTTTCGAGCCGACCGGGGGGGATCGGGTTTATGGCTGACCGACTCGCGGGCCGTTTTTGGGACTATCCTTTATGGTTGCGAGACCGCCGTAGTCGCTTCGATCTCTTCCATGTTATGGATCATAGTTATAGTCAGCTTGTTCACAGCCTGCCCGCCAAACGCTGTGTGGTGACGTGCCACGACCTAGACACCTTTCGTTCGATCTGGGAGCCGAACTTCCGAAAACGCAACACCTTGTTTCAGGCGATGACACGGCGCATTCTTTCCGGTCTGCAAAAAGCGGCGCACGTTTGTTGTGACAGCGTGGCGACGCGCGATGAACTGCTGACTCGCGGCCTCGTGTTAAGCGAGCGGGCAACGGTCGTTCCGCTAGGAGTGCGGCCGGAGTTGCTTCGAGAACCGGACGCGACCGCGAGGGCAAAGGTAAACGCTCTGCTGGACGCTTCCAGCTTGGAACTATCGTCGCCCATCGACCTATTGCACGTTGGCAGCGCGATCACTCGCAAACGTATCGACCTGTTGTTGGAGATTTTTGCACGACTCCGACGCGAGGAGCCGCGGCTGCGACTGCTCCGCGTCGGTGGCGCATTCACGAGCGCACAGCAGTCCCAAGTCGAGCGGCTGCGGCTAAGCCCGGCAATTCGCGTTTTGCCCCGTCTTTCCGTCGAGGAGTTGGCAGTCGTTTATCGGCGTGCCGCGCTGGTGCTGCTTCCTTCCGAGGCCGAAGGCTTCGGTTTGCCTGTGGTTGAAGCCCTAGCGGGAGGCACGCCGGTGCTCGCGTCCGATCTGCCAGTGCTGCGCGAGGTTGGCGGCGAGGCCGCGGAGTATGCCGAGGTCGGTAATATCGAGGCTTGGTGTGCGCGCGCCGGTTCTCTTCTGGACGAGCAGCAGCGGAACCCGGCAGCTTGGGAGGAGCGGCGGGAGCGGTGCCGCCTGCAGGCGGCAAAATTTTCGTGGACCGAGACCGCGCGCAAAACAGCAGAGATCTACCAACGGGTATTAGTGGAGGCGGGAGCGGAGAATCGAAGGTGATGCACAAGCGGCTTCGGGTCCTGCAGGTCGGAAAGTATTATCCCCCCGTTCGTGGCGGAATTGAAACCCACTTGGAGTTGCTCTGCCGTGGCTTGCAAGGGAGCGGTGAGGTCGATCTCCAAGTCATTGTTGCCAATGAGGCATCGACTGACTCAGATGAAACCGTTGATGGCATTTCGGTGCAGCGGCTGGGCACCGCGTTGAAGCTTGCCGGGGCACCCATCTGCCCGGGACTGCGGCGCGCGATGACTGAAGCGCGAGCGGATATAATCCATATCCACACCCCTCACCCAGCGGCACTGCTGACTTACGCTACGCTCAGCGACCGTGTCGGACGCCTGGTGTGCACTTACCACAGCGACATCATTCGCCAGCGAGTTCTCGGCAAGCTCATCGGCCCATGGCAAGACCGCGCTCTTCGCCGCGCGGCTGCCATCATCGCGGCCAGCCCGAACCTGGTCGAATCCTCGCCGGTGCTCTCCCGGCATCGAGAGCGGTGTGAAGTGGTGCCCTTTGGCGTGGACTCGTCAATCTACTCGCGGCCCGACGAAGCGGCGATAGTAGCCGTGCGCGCGCAGTTTGCCCTGCCGATCCTCCTGGCGGTCGGCCGGCTGGTTTATTACAAGGGTTTCGAGTTTCTGGTTCACGCGCTCGCGAGTGTTAAAACGCCTTGGACGCTGCTGCTCATCGGCGAAGGACCATTGCGGGATAAGCTGCAGTCTGAAATCAATCAACTCGGCTTGGGTGATCGCGTGCATCTGCTCGGCAACGTGCCTGACGTAACGCCCTATTTTCAAGCGTGCGACGTTTTCGTGCTCCCTTCGGTGGCGCGCAGCGAAGCGTTCGGCATCGTCCAACTCGAAGCGATGGCCTGCGGGAAGCCGGTAATTAACACTCGACTCGATACCGGGGTTCCGTTCGTTTCACGCCATGATGAGACCGGATTCACCGTGCCGCCAGGAAACGTGCCGGCGCTTGCCACAGCAATTCAGCGTCTCCTTTCCGACGCTGCGCTGCAAGCGCGTCTCGGTGCCGCCGCGCGTCGCCGCGTGCAGGAGGAGTTTGCTGCAGAGAAAATGATTGGCCGCACACTCGCCATTTATCGGCGGATTCTCTCTGGACCGAGGTTTCATTCGGCCACGTGATGAACGTGGTTTGATAAAATGACTCATCTGCGGGTCTTTTCTCGTGACAGACGTGTTCAGTTTCGCATAATCCCGACACGGTTGACCGCTGCGTGCATGAGAAGGGCCGGAGACATTTTGCAAGGAAGCCATCCCTCGGCGCTCGGGGCAGCCGGGGCTCGTTCACCGCGGCCCGCACGCCGCTGAATGGAAGTTGTTTTATGTTGCCAACGATCATTGCTCCACCCGGCCAGGCGCATTCGTCGGAAAGTCACGACGGGGCGACTACGCCGAGGTTGGCGGCGACGCCGCAAGTGACCCGGGATGCGACAATCACGGAGCTGGCGCCGGCCTCTCCCTTGAAGTGGTCCCCCGGTCTGCTGGGCTGGTTGCTGGACACGGCGTTGTGGCTCGTTTTGTATGGAACGATCTCCTTTTACCGGCAGGACGTCGCTTATAGCTCCACGGCCTTGTTCCTCTTGGTGGATCTGACAGTCCTGGGGATTATCGCTGCGGCCATGTTCACTATCGGCGGCTACGATCGACGGGTGGACAAGCTAAGCCTCAGCTACGCCAGCGAACACGTGCTGGCAGTCGTGGCGGCGGCGCTCGTGGCGTCGTTTTTCGTGTATTCCGTCGCGGCGTTCGATCAGAGCACCAGGCCGAGTCGTGGCTCGTTGCTCCTGAGTTTCACCGCGTTCCTGCCGCTCGCGTTGTTTCACCGGCGAGTCCTGCACCAGCGGGTGCTGGCTGTCACCGCGCGGAAGACGTTTCTTGTGCTCGGCACCGGCGTGTTGGCGCAAGGGTTTCTGCGTGCCTACCGACTATCGGAAAATCGCGAGCGTCTGCGGTTTGTGGCGCTGCCTGGTGAAGTTGGAAAATGCGGGGAGCCGATCGACGGACCGGATACGCCCCCGGTGGAAGCCGATTTTCAAGCGTTGCTGAAGGAGCTGGAAGGCAATTGCAATGGCATTGTCCTCGCGGCAGAAGCGGACCGGATCGGCCGGATGCTGCTCGATCGACTCGTGCGGCTCCATTTTCAGCGCGTGCCGGTTTACACGCTGGAATCGTTTTATGAGAAGTATTGGCGCCGGGTGCCTGCTCACACCATCGATCCGATCTGGCCGTTGCAGCTCGGGTTCCAACTGGCGAGTGATTCACCCTATGCGCATCTGAAACGGCTCTTCGATGTGTTGTTGTCCGGGTTCGCGCTCTTGCTGCTGAGTCCGCTGATTGGACTACTGGCGGTGCTTGTCCGGCTCGATAGTCGGGGCCCGGCACTGTTCCGGCAATCGCGCGTAGGACGGGACGGAAAAGTCTTCCCCGTGCTGAAGTTCCGCACCATGGTGGATCGTCCGTCAGAGGAACGCGGCGAGCTTTACACCCAGGCAAATGATCCGCGCGTGACGCGCTTCGGCCGCTGGCTGCGGAGGCAACGGCTCGACGAGTTGCCACAGCTCTGGAACGTGTTCCGCGGTGATATGAGCCTCATCGGGCCGCGGGCAGAGTGGGATGAATTGGCGCGCGGCTACGAGAAGAACATCCCGAGCTACCATTTCCGGCATCTCGTGAAGCCGGGGATTACCGGTTGGGCGCAGGTGAACTACCCTTACGGCGCGAGCGAAGCGGATGCGCTGGAGAAACTGAAATACGACTTGTATTACATCCGACACTATTCGCTGAAGCTGGATGCCATGATTGTCTTGAAGACGTTGCACGTCATGTTGTTCGGTAAGGGTCGGTAGTTGCGCGGGAAGAAGATTTTTTGGGTAGGGACACCCCTCCGGGGCGTCCGTAGAATCGGGTCCGCAGACAACATCCGCGAAGCGAAAGGCAAAATCACGGACGCCTCGGAGATGCGTTCCTGCCTAAACGTCCGCGGAGACCGTCGCAATCTTCACCGGCCACCGTTAATCTAACGGTGGCCGGTTTCTTTTTCCGCCAGCTTACCTGTCCGCCGTGCGCTTCCTCTTCCTCGATCTGCCCCGCTGGCTGCTGCTGTTGACGCTGGTTTATGCGCCGTGGGCATTCGGTTGCACGCAACAATGGGCGATCTGGGGACTCGACATCCTCGTGGGAACCACGCTCACGGTATGGCTGCTCGGCTCCCTGTGGGTTCGCCGCCGTCTTCCCGCGATTCCGCACGGACTCGGGCTCACGGCCGGCCTGCTGCTACTCTTGGGCTGGTGGATGGTGCTCAACAGCGGATCCGTCTGGGACACCGACCAATTTCTGTTCGTTCCGCTGGCTTCCGTGACGGCCGCGGTGCCGGGTTCGATCGACCGGAGTTTGAGTCTGGATTGGATGTGGCGGGCGACGACTTCCCTGGGCGCGGCGCTTTTCGTTGCGGCGGAAATTGCGCCGCGACCAAGCTGGCTTCTGCGGTTTTGGTGGACGATCGGATTAACGGCCGGCTCGCTGGCGCTTTTCGGTCTGCTCCAAAAGGCGACCGGCGCGGAAAATATTTTTTGGCTGCCGCCGCGTCCGCCGGCTGAGCGCGTCTCCACGTTTTTCGCCTCTTACTATTATCACGCCAACGCCGGCGCATTTCTCAATCTCGTGCTGCCTCCCGCTGTTGGACTGCTGCTGCGCGCCTCCCTGCGCCGCCGTTCCCCGGCGGAGCGCGCTCTGTGGCTCACGGTGGTTCTGATGCTGGTGGTGGCGGTCTTGTCCAACACGTCGCGGGCCGCACAAGCGCTCGCTGCGCTGCTCGCGCTCGCCCTTGTTCTCGGGCCGGCGAGAAACACCCTCCGTCTCACCATGCGAAGCTCCGGTTGGTGCCCGGCGGCAGCTGCCTTCGTTTTGATTTTTTTGGTTCTCCTCGCGCTCGGCCAGGCGAGTGAGCTGGGGCGTCCGGTGGCACGGTGGCACGGTCTCGGAGAGCAGTGGGAACGCGACGCCCGCTGGCCGGCGGCGAAGGCGGGGCTGGAGGGACTCCGCAGCGCCGGCTGGTTCGGCTTGGGACCAGGGACGTTTCCGGCCGTGTTTCCCTATCTGACCGAGCGCTTCGGCACCGACTTGCGCGGCGTTTGGCTCGCGCTGCACGAGGACTATATCCAAACCGTCCTCGAATGGGGTTGGTTCGGCGCGGCGCTTTGGTCGGCGCTGTTTTTCGGCGGCATGGGCGTCGGCTGGGTGAATTGGCGGCGACACCGCGAGCGATGGGCGCCACGCGAACGACTGCTCCTGCCGCTCCTGCTCTTGGCACTTGGATCGGTAGCGTTGCACGCGCTGGTCGATTTCCCGCTCCAGATCGCGTCCATCCAGTTTTACGTCATGGTTTATCTCGGCGTTTGCTGGGGCAGCGGATCATGGACAGCAGGCAGAGCCACGCCTCCGAGACGTCCGTGATTTTCGTTTGGCGCTTGGCGGTGTGACCGGACCTCGAAGTCCAATCAGACCTCTGCGGCCACCATCTTGCGCACCACCCCATCCATTTTCGTCGTGGCCGACCAGCCGAGTTCGCGCCGCGCTTTTTCGGGATTGCCGAGTCCGACTTCCAAGTCGGTCGGGCGCAACAGGCGTTTGTCGGTTGCGACGTGTTCGCGCCAGTCGAGGCCGACGCACTCGAAGGCGACGCGCACGAAATCGGCGAGCGGGCGGCACTCGCCGGTGGCGATCACGTAGTCGTCCGCCCGCTCCTGCTGGAGCATGCGCCACATTGCCTCGACATATTCCGGCGCCCAGCCCCAATCGCGCTGCACGTCGATGTTGCCGAGCCGCAGCTTTTCCCCTTGTTCGCCGGCGGCGATGCGGCGCGCGGCGGCGACGATTTTCTGCGTGACGAAGCGCTCGGGCCGCAGGGGCGACTCATGATTGAACAAGATGCCCGAGCAGGCAAACAACCCGTAGGCTTCGCGGTAATTGGCCACTTCCCAAAAAGCCGCCGACTTCGCCACGGCATACGGGCTGCGCGGCGCGAAGGGCGTGTTCTCGGCGGCGGCGCGTCCGCCGGTGTCGCCGAAACATTCGCTTGAGCAGGCGTTGTAAAATTTCACCGGCTGGCCGCGGAAGCGCAGCGCTTCGAGAATGTTGAGCGTGCCGGTGGCGATACTCTCGAGGGTCTCCATCGGCTGATCGAAAGACAGACCCACGCTGGTCTGGCCGGCGAGGTTGTAGATTTCGTCCGGCTCGGTGCGCGCGAGCACCTGGAGCACGCTGCGGAAATCGGTGATGGCCGCGCTGGCGACGCGGACGTGGTCGCGAATGCCAAGACGCACGAGGTTGCCGAAACCGGCGACCTGGGCATCGCGCGAGGTGCCGATGACAGTGTAGCCGCGGTCGAGGAGAAGTTGCGCGAGGTAGGCGCCGTCTTGTCCGGAAATGCCGAAAATGAGCGCGGTAGGCATGTCGAAATTTCAAGCGCCGCGCGAGCCGTTTTGTTTCGAGCCAGCGTCCGCGGCCGGGCGGCTCGATGCGCCGCCACCGTAGCCGGCCGCGCTGTAGCTGTAGCCGCGGCCGGTGTAACTGTCGCCGTAGCCGCCGGACTCAGAATAGTAGTAGTAATACCCGACCCCGCGGCGGCGCGGCAGGCGGTTGAGGATCAAGCCGGCCGCTCCGATCCCGGGTCGGGCTCCCGTGCTGGTCGCCGACGCGGTGCCGGCGAGC
>CAXTRS010000028.1:0-21028 GCA_964246635.1 uncultured Chthoniobacterales bacterium
ATTCGTCGTACGCCGGCTGCTGAGGCACTCAGGCGACCCCGCCGCGCTGCGCGAAACCTACGCGCGCGACCTCGCCCGGCTCGCCTACGAAATCCTCGGCGGCCCGGCTGCGACGCTGACCGCGCGGCGCAGCTACATCCCGCTGCCGCACATCTCCGAAGCGGGCAACGCCGTGCTCTGGCGCGGTTTTGGACGTAGCCCGGAACCGGGTTGCTCCAGCCCCGGCGAATTTCACCGAGCCCTCGCGGCGGTGGTCGCAGCGACGACCACAGCGACTCCACCCCCGAGCGGCCTTGGCAACGAGCAGAAGCCGTGGGTTCCCGCCGCGCCGCCAGCCGCCGGCTGGCAACCCGAAACCGGCCGCGCGCCGGCTCCGCCTCCCGCGTGGCTGCGGCCTGTCGTTATCGGAGCCGCCGCTGCGCTGGTCTTGCTCATCGTCGGATCTGTGCTCGTCCAGCAATTTCGCCGACCCGCTGGCGGCAGCGGCGCCACCAGCCCGACACCCGCGCCGCCGATTCGCCAGGACTCCAAGCCCACCCCTCCGCCGCCGGCTGGTGCCCGCACGCTGGCCGTGCCCGCGGCGTTCCGCACGATCCAATCCGCGCTCGACGCCGCGCGCGCCGGCGACACCGTGCAGGTCGCCGCCGGCGCTTACGACGAGCAGCTCATGTTCAAAGACGGCGTGCGCCTGCTCGGCGATGGGTCGGACAAAGTCACCGTCCGCACCGGCGCCACGGCAGGGCGCGCGCTCACCGTCAGCGGTTGCAAAGCCGGAGTCATCTCCGGGTTGACCTTCGAGCACATCGGCGTCAACAGCCTGCCCAATCCGCCCGCGCTCGTTGCGCTCATCGGCTCGCGCGTCGAGTTCTCCCACTGCCGGGTGCGCCACGGTGGCGGCGCCGGGATCACTTCGCGCGACGGCGACACCTCGACGATCGTGCAGTGCGAGATCGACGCCTGCGCCAACGACGGCATTTACATCAACGGCAACGGGGCCGCGCCGACGATCAAAAACTGCAAAGTCCACGGCCACACGATGCACGGCATCGACTTCGCCCACGGCGCCGCCGGCCTGGCCGAATACAACGAGTGCGACGACAACGCGCTCGCCGGCATCATGATTTCCGACGCCGGCAGCGCACCGACCGCGCGCTACAACTACGCCCGCCGCAATCGCGTCGCCGGCATCCTCGTCGCCGGCGGCGCGGGCGAGGCGTTGATCGAGGGCAACGTCTGCGAAGACAACCTCGGCGCCGGCCTCGAAGTCGTCGACCCGAACTCGGCTCCGATCCTGCGCAAGAACGAAGCGTTCACGAACAAGGAATGGGGCATCCTGTTTATGAAAGGCGCGCACGGCCTCGCCGAGGGCAACACCTGCGAGCGCAACGGCGGCGCCGGCATCGGCGTTACCGGCACCGGCACTGCGCCGACGCTGCGCGGCAACAAGTTATCGGGAAACAAGGGTGCCAATCTTTACGTCGAGAAAGGGGCTGCCCCGGTGGTAGCGCGGTGACGATACAAGTTTATTCTTGATCAACTCTAGTGCAGCATGCGACAGGGCCTTTTGTGTCTTTCGCAGCCGTCGGAAATCTACGCAGCGTGGACATCGGGATTTCTCTGTTCCAACACGAATTGTATTTCTACTTCGTTGCCGGGGAAAGTTTGTTAATCTCGTTTTGTGCTGTGCACTTGGCGCGGCGCATTTCAATCCAGCAACGACACCCGCAGGGTGAAATTGCCCGGCATCGCTAAGCCCATGAGCGCATCGTTCGATTACGACGTTTTCCTGAGCTACAGCGCGAAGGATAAGGCGGTAGTGCGCCCGCTGGCGGAGCGGTTGCGGGCGGACGGGATAAAGGTGTGGTTCGATGAATGGGTGCTCAAGCCCGGCGATAGCATCCCGGCGAAGATCGAGGAAGGGCTGGAGCGCTCCCGCGTGCTGGTGCTCTGTATGTCGACGAATGCGTTCGGCTCGGATTGGGCGCAGTTGGAGTCCGGCACGTTCCGGTTTCGTGACCCCCTGAACAAGGAGCGCCGCTTCCTTCCCCTGCGCCTCGACGACGTCCGCATCAAAGGCTCCCTGGCGCAATTCCTTTACATCAACTGGCTCCCGGCGAACCGCGAGCAGGAGTATCCGAAGCTCCTCGAAGCCTGCCGGCCACCGCCAAAACCGGTGACGCTAGTGATGAAGGCAGATGACAAGCGGCTTGCGGACAATTCTGTTCAGCTTGAGTCCGATGTCCCCGCAGTCGAAGCCTACGCGTTCAGCCCAGATGGGAAGCATTTCTTAACAACCTATGGTTACAAGGAAGGCCTGTGGTTATGGGATGTAGAAACTGGAACTCGCCTCAGTGCGTTAGAAGGCCACAGTTATGGCGGTATTTGGAGCGCGATATGGAGTGTCGATCAACGCTATGCCTTGACAGGAGGTCAAGACAGGACCGTCCGCCTCTGGGATCTAGCCACAAGCAAATGCCTGCGCGTGTTTGAAGGGCACTCGGGGCCGGTGAAAGCCGTAGCCTTGAGCCCAGACCAGGACCGCATCCTCTCTTGCGGCTGGAATTTTGAAGTGGACGGAATTCACCTCTGGGATGTCGAGACAGGGCGTTGCCTCAGAGTATTTGAAAAGAACACTCAAGCCCACAATTGCATCGCTTGGAGCCCTGATGGACGCCAAGCCGCTTCTGGTGACCGCCTCGGCGGGACTGTGCGGGTTTGGTCGGTGGAAAGTGGACAATGCCTGCGTCTTCTCGAAGGGCAAAAAAAACGTAAACACCGTCGTTTGGAACGCAGACAGTCAATGCGCTCTCTCTTGCTCCGATGACAACACCGTTCGGTTGTGGAATGTGCAGACCGGTCGCTGCCTACGTGTGTTGGAAGGGCATACTGGCAGTGTCAACAGCATGGCAAGGCACATGAAGCATCTGCTTGTCCTCTCCGGCTCCGAAGACAAGACAGTCCGCCTGTGGGACGTGGAGACGGGCCGTTGCTTACACGTGCTCAAAGGCCACAAGGCTAGCGTCAGAACCGTCGCGTGGAGCGCCGATGGGCACCGCGCCTTCTCCGGCGACGCCACAGGCGGCATCCGCGTGTGGGATTTATCGGAGTTCGTCACCGAGGCGCGAACACCGAAAGTTACGATGCCAGCCTTACCGCTCGCACCAGACCAAGTCCAATACACGAACGCCAAAGTCCTGCTCGTCGGCGAGAGTGGCGCGGGCAAGACAGGGCTTTCGAAGCGGCTGGCTTTGAATAACTGGGAGCCTAGCGACTCGACGGTCGGCGCGTGGGCGACGCAGTGGAAGCTGCCGGTGTCGGGCGGCAAGGGCGTCGAGCGGGAAATCTGGCTCTGGGATTTCGGCGGGCAGGCGGACCAGCGGTTGATCCACCAGCTTTACATGGACGAAACCGCGCTGGCGGTGCTGGTTTTCGACGGCCAAAAGGAAGACCTCTTCGAGACGCTGGGCCAGTGGGACCGCGATCTTACCCGCGCCGCGCGCAAGGAGTTCGCCAAGCTGCTGGTCGCCGGGCGCGTGGATGCCGGCGGCCTGCGCGCCAGCCGGAGCGAGGTCGAGAAGTTTGCGGCGGAGCGCAAGTTCGGGGGCTTTCTGGAAACGAGCGCGAAGAGGAACTTGGGTTGCGAGGAACTCAAGCAGGCCATTCTGACCGCCATCAACTGGGACGAGCTTCCCAGCCGCACGACGGAGGTGCTCTTCAAGCGTCTCAAGGAGGAGATCATCACGCTCAAGGACGAAGGCCGGGTGCTGCTGCGCTTCAACGAACTGCGCGAGACGCTGCAACTGCGGCTGTCCGGCGAATTGTCGCGGTTCGCCGACGAGGAACTGCGCGCGGTGTTAACGTTGTTGGCCGGGCCTGGCGTGGTGTGGGAGCTGGCGTTCGGCAGTTGGGTGCTGCTCCAGCCGGAGCGCATCAACGCCTACGCGCAGGCCGTGATCCGGACGTTGCAGGCGGACGAGCATCAGCGCGGCTGCCTGATGGAGGAGCGGGTGCTGAAGGGCGACCTGATGTATGAGCCGTCCATGGAAAGGCTGCAAGGCAACGAGGAGCGCTTCGTCCTGCTGGCCATGCACCAGACGCTCGTGGAGCGAGGCCTCTGCCTGCGGCAGCCGACGCCAAAGGGCAATCTGCTCGTCTTTCCCAGCTACTACCGCCGCGAACGGCAGGAGCAGGTGAAGTTTCCGGCGGTGCTCGTGGACTATCGCTTCACGGGATTCCTCGACGAGATTTATGCCACGCTGGTCGTGCGGCTGCATCACAGCGACGCATTCCAGCAGGATGAACTGTGGCGTTACGCCGCCGATTTTAAGACGAACGCCGGGAAGCAGCTCGGCATCAAGCTGACGCGGCGCGCACCGGGCGTGGGCGATCTGGAGGTGTATTTCGACCCGGCGGTCTCAATGGAGGAGAAGATCATCTTCAGCAAATACGTCCACGAGCACCTGCTCCAGCACGCGCGTGATGTGGAGCGGCTGCGGCATTATGTCTGCCCGAATCCTGAGTGCGGCACGCCGGTGGGCAATCGCGACGTGGCGATGAAGCGGCTCAACGACTGGCTGCGAGGTCGGCCACCGCAGCCAGAGGCGACGGGCTTTTTCAAGCTCCGCAAAAAGAAGGAGGAGATGCCAAGCATCATCTGTGTGGGCTGCGAGGAGCGGGTGCCGCTCTGGGATGCGATGGAGCAGTGCTTCGCCAGCCCGGAGATTCAGCAGCGGGTGCACGACATGCAGGAGGAGTCTGCCATCGAGTTGAGCAACCAGAGCAAGGAACGGGCGCTGGTAGGCGAGGTCATCTCCACCGTGGCGCTCGCGGACCAAATCAGCCGGGAGTTCAATGTGAGCGACCACGGCATCGACATGGAAATCGAATTTGTCGATGACGCGCATGAGGCCACCAACCGCAAGGTGTATCTGCAACTGAAGTCAGGCGACTCTTACATACGGAAGCGAAAGACAGGCGGCATGGAAATCTTCACGATTAAAGACGAGCGCCATGCCCGCTACTGGATGGCTGCCGCGTTTCCGGTGTTGCTCATAATTCGCAATTCCGACGGCGAAGTCCGCTGGATGGAAGTGCGCGACTGGTTGAAGCGCGAGAGCGACAATGGGAAGAAGCCGGTGAAGCAGATCGCCTTCGAGGGCGAGCGGTTCGACGTGATGAGTGTGCGGCGGTGGCGAGAGAAGGTGTTGATCGCCGCAACATCCCGGTAGCTGACGCTTCCCGCTCTGGGCGATGCGCCGGCAGGTGGAGGAACCACAGGCGAACTTCGTGGCAAGGCTGACAACGCGCCAGAAAGGGAAACTGCTGGTCCTCAATGTTGGCGCGCGGATCACGAGCGCTATCTCTCCTCGGTTCGCTCTCCATTCGCAGCTAAGGAGGAACGTTAACCGTAAGATCGAGAAACTACGCCACGCTCTCACCTATGCGTAAACTCATGCCCATGGTGCGGAAAATGTGGTCGCGCTTTTCGAGGTAGCCGCGGGAGTCGAGGTCGCGCGGGCGGGGGAGGTTGATTTCGACAGCCTCCTGGATCGTCGCGGGGCGCTGGCTCATCACGAGCACGCGGTCGGCGAGTTGCACGGCTTCTTCGATGTCGTGCGTAACGAAAAGGATTGTCTTTTTTTCCGCCTGCCAGATGCGCACGAGGTCGGCGCGCATTTTCATGCGCGTGATGAAATCGAGCGCGCCGAACGGTTCGTCCATGTAGATGATGTCCGGGCTGGCGGCGAGCGCGCGGGCGATCTCGACGCGCTGACGCATGCCGCCGCTCAGTTCGCGCGGATACGCGTTTTCAAAGCCGGTGAGGCCGACCATTTCGGTGTAATGCGCGATGGTCGGCGCGCGTTCGGCGTCCGTTTTTCCGCGCAGGCCGAAGCCGATGTTTTCGCGCACCGTCAGCCACGGGAAAACGCCGTTTTCCTGGAAGACGAAAATGCGGCGCGGGTCGGCGCGCTGCACCGGCTCGCCCTCGACAAGCACGGTGCCGGCGGTCGCGGAAAGAAAGCCGCCGATGATGTTGAGCAACGTCGATTTGCCGCAGCCGCTCGGGCCGACGAGGCAGACGAATTCGCCGGGCGCGACTTCGGCGTTGATGGCTTCGAGCACATGCACCGGCTCGCCGCCGCTTCGTTTGGCGGGAAAGCTCATCCACAGGTCGCGGACGACAATGGCGGGCGGCTGAGTGGCGGAAGGAGAACCCCGAACGTCCAACATCGAACTCTGAATCATTTTGAAGGGGCTCGGGAAGAGCGGTGGTGCGAAGCGGTGCGCATGCTGGCGACAAAAATTCGGATGAGTTCGTCGCATTCTTTCAACGCTTCGGGCAGCTCGTCCGCGTCGAGCGGCACGCGCCCGACCAGCCGCAACCAGCGTTTGGTTTCGCGCAGCTCTTTCAAACAAACCCGCAGCTTGTGGATGAAGTCCTGAGTCGATTCAGCGGCCTCCGCTTCGCCGTGGTTTGGCAGCGGCGAGGTGCCACTGCGCAAAAGCTGGCCGGCGACATGATTTCCCGCGCGCGTTTTCGGCAACGACTCCACCAGCCGAATGATCAACGCCGCGAAATTCAACAACCGCTCTTCCAGATCATAAATTCGCTCTTCCACGTGCGCCGCCGACTCCGAGTCCGGCAAATCATAGAAGGGACTTTTCACTCCTTCGAAGTTCGATGTTGGATGTTCGGCGTTCTCTTTCATCTGCGGTTCGCGTAGCCCCAGCGCACTTCGTCGAAGTTTTCCAGCCGCCGCACGAGCAGGTCGAGCACGAGGCCAATGAGGCCGATCATGACCATGCCGGCGACGACGAGATCGTAGCGTTTGCCGGCGTTGCGGGCGTCGATGATGAGGTAACCCAAGCCGGAGTTCACCGCGATCATTTCCGCGGCGACAACGACGAGCCACGCGACGCCAAGTGCGATGCGGATGCCGGTGATGATCTGCGGCAAACAAGCGCGGAAAATCACCTGGCGAAACAACTCACCGCGGCTGAGCCCGAAGTTTTCCGCAGCGCGCAAATAAACGGGCTGCATGTTCTGCACCGCCGAGATCGAGGAAACCGTGATCGGAAAAACGCTCGCCAGAAAAATGAGAAACACCGGCGCGGCGTCCGACACCCCGAACCACAGAATCGCCACCGGAATCCAGGCGATCGGCGAGATCGGCCGGAAAATCTGGATCATTGGGTTGAACGCCTCGAACGCCTTGCCATACCAACCCAACATCAGTCCAGCAGGCACGCCGACGAGCACGGCGAGCGTGAAGCCCCAGGTAACGCGGAACAGCGACGCCGCGATGTATTTCAACAACAGCCCCTTTTGGATCAACTCCACGATGCCGCGCAGCACTTCGAGCGGCTTCGGAAACAGGTCACTGCCCGAAGTGCGGACGCTCAGGTCCCAGACGAGCAGGAAAAGCACGCCGACGATCAGCGGCCGC
Source organism: uncultured Chthoniobacterales bacterium (assembly GCA_964246635.1). GTDB lineage: Bacteria > Verrucomicrobiota > Verrucomicrobiia > Chthoniobacterales > SZAS-18 > JAFAXH01. The sequence continues at coordinate 7,449 of CAXTRS010000028.1, forward strand.
ACGAACTGGCCGTAATTGAAGCGCCTGCCGCCGTCCTTGCTGCCGTGCTCGGGTGGCCGTTGCAAGTCGCGCCGCGAGATCGCGCCGGTGGTGACAGCGGACGTGGGCGTTTTTTTCTCTTCCGCTCGCCGCTCGGAAGCAGAAGCAGCAGCGAGCACATTCACGGTTTCTTCATCTCCCAGTTGTAGGCCTGGAGTTGTTCCGCAGAACTGGCGAACGACGGATCGACGTAATCCTCGAAATGCGCCTTGCCGGTGAGAATGCCGGCGTCGCGGCCGAGCGCTTCGATCTCCTCGAAATCTTTGCGCAGCGGCAGCAGATCCGTGTATTTCACCCGGTCCGGTGGCTTGCTGAGCACGAACTCCAGCAGGCGCGGATGCTGGTTGTAGTAGTTCTTGCTGACGAACTGCGCGGTGTCCATGCGGTGATCCATGGACTGGTCGATCCACTTGCCGCTTTTCGCGATGCCATCGACGAGCCGCTGCACGGTCGCGCGATCTTTTTTGATCATGTCCTCGTGCACCACGAGCACGCAGGAGATGAAATTCGGCCACACGTCTTTCGTCAGCCAGAGCACGCGGCCGTAGCCGTCGAGTTCCGTCTGCCCCATGAACGGCTCACCGCTGGAGATCGCATCCACCGCTTTCGAGTAAAGCGCGGCCGGCATGTCGGGCGGCGGCATTTCCACCATCTCGATGTCTTTGATCGTCATGCCGGCGTCGCGCAACGCGCGGAAAATGAGCAGGCGCTGGTTGGAGTAGCGGTTCGGCACGGCAACCTTCTTTCCGCGCAAATCCTGCATGCGGTAAATGTGCGAGTCCTTGTGAACCATCACCGCGGTGCCGTCGCGGTGGCCGAGATAAACGATCTTGATCGGCACGCCTTGTTCGCGGAGTGCCATCGCCATCGGTGCGAGCAGAAATGTCGCCGGCGTGTAGCCCGCGAGATATGCTTCTTTCAACTCCGGCCAGCCGTTGAACCGCACGGGCTCGAAGATGCCGTCGCCGTCGATCTGCTTGTTGATGAAATCGGTCACCGGGCAGGTGAGATGACAAGTCACCGGCAGGAAGCCGACCCGAAACTTTTCGCTGCGCGACGCCGAGTCTTTGCTGCTGCGCGCGACGCGATCAAACAGGTGCAAGTTCAACCCGCAGTGCAGCAGGCTGATGCCGAGCAGCCAGACAAAGGCAAAGGTCAAGAGCGTTTTGCGGAGTGACATCTAAATCGGCTGCGAAAATACAACAATAGTTTCTGCCTATGGCAAGCCAATCCTAAAATTCCCGGCCGAAAACGTGCGGGATTGCTCTCTCCGTCGGGGCGCACAATACTCGGCGCCGACCATGCACGATCCGCTCGATCTCCGGCACTTGCGCTATTTCCTCGCCGTGGCCGAGGCGGGGAGCTTCAGCCGCGCGGCGGACCGGCTGGGCCTCTCGCAGCCGAGTGTTTCGCAGCAAATGCGCGATCTGGAAACCGGCCTCCGCGTGTCGCTCTTTCAGCGTCGAGGAAAACGCATTTTGCTGACGCCAAGCGGCCTGATTTTTCAGGAACACGCCCGCGCGATTCTGCGGCAGGTCGAGAATTTTTTGCAGGAGATCAGCAGCGGCTCGGGACGCTTGCGCGGCGCGCTGCACCTCGGCGTCGTTCCAATCCTCAACGTGCCGCTGGTGCCGCACCTGCTCGGTCTGTTCGCCACCAACCATCCCGGCATCAGCCTCACCGTGGAGGAAATCTCATCCACCGAAATCGAGACGGCGCTGGAGGAGGGGCGCATGGACGTGGGCCTCGGATTCCTCACCCGCCACTCGCCGAATCTGCACTACGAATGCCTCTGCACGGATGAATTTGCGCTGATCGTTTCCGAGACCCATCCGTGGGCGAAGCGGCGGGTCGTGCAGCTCTCCGAGTTGCACCAGGAGCGGCTGCTCCAATTGCCCGACAGCTTCGTGATGCGCCGCATGACCGACGAGATTTGCCGCAACCACCAGGTGCGCCCGCGCACCATCGCGGAGATCAACGCCATTGAGACGCTGCTCCGCTCGCTGGCGCCGTTGCAGGCCGCGGCGTTGATGCCAACGATCACGCTGCGCGGCCGGGAAGGGTTGAAACTGAAAGCGATCCAGCTGCAAGGCCAAAGCCTCGCGGTGGAAATCGGGCTGTTGCGGCTCATCGATTCGGAGGCCAACAGCGCGGTCGGCGCCTTCACCGAGCTCGTGCAAGCCGCGGTGCCGAAGATGATCAAAAAGTCGCGGCGTTAGCCCAGTAGTGGTGCAGTTCCTTCCGGGGAGCGCCCGCGTCTCGCGGGCTGTTGCCGGCGTTCCCGCCGACAACCCTTCGTTTACAAAAACAAAGAAGACAGCCAGAAGGCCCTCGGCGAGACGCCGAGCGCTGCCCGCGAGACGCGGGCGCTCCCCGGAACGCCGCAAGCGGCAATCTGATCGACACTGAAACGGGAATCCTCTATAGATCGAAACGGCCGGTGCGCGCTTGCGGTAAGAGCGCCGGCTTCAGTCGCGGCTGACCCACCTAAGAGTCATGGCGAATGAATCCCCACCGAACGCGCCGTGCCTGAAACTGCACGAAGTCCTCGAGCAGGAATTCCAGCAGCTCCACGGCGCGCTGCCCGCCGATCATCCGACCACCAGCGATGATCCGCGCGTGCGCCTGCACGCACTCTGGTCCACAGCGCTCCCGCGGCTGCGCGAGAAGCGCGCGGCGCTCTGCATTTCCGGCGGCGGCATTCGCAGCGCGACCTTCGCGCTCGGCATTCTCCAAGGTCTCGCGCGCTGCGGGCTGCTCGAAAAATTCCACTACCTCTCGACGGTTTCCGGCGGCGGCTACATCGGCAGTTGGCTCACCGCCTGGGCGCACCGGGCCGAGGGCGGGCTGCCCGCCGTCTGCGCGCAGCTCGCGCAACCGCGCGGCCCCGCCCGGCCAAATCCCGAGCCGGCGGAAATCCAGAACCTGCGCAGCTACTCGAATTATCTCAGCCCGCAACTGGGTCTGCTCACGGCCGACACCTGGACGCTCGTGGCCACGTATGCGCGCAACCTCCTGCTGCTCTGGTTCACCGTCCTCCCGCTGCTCGCCGCTGCGCTCACGGTGCCGTGGATTTACACGTGTCTGCTGATGTCCAAACCGGCGCCGGACACGTCGCTGCCGCTTTGGGCCGGGATGGTGTGCGCGGCCCTTTCCGTGGCTTACATGGGCATCAGCCTGCCGTGCGGCGGCGACCTGCGGCGGGGTCAAGGGCCGTTCCTCCTTTTCTGCCTGCTGCCGCTGCTGCTCGCGGCGATCTTCATGTCGGCCTGGTGGGCCTGGTTCACCGCGCTCTGGCAGGACCCGCCGAGGTGGAACGTCCCGCACCTCGAGCGGTTGAACACCGTCCTGCCTTTTCTCGCCGTCGGCATCGGCATGCACCTGCTCTCCTACCTCTTCTCGCTCTTGCCCTCGCATGGGTTCAAGCTGCGGGAGTTCGTGGCCGTGCTGGTGTCCGGCGCGGTCGGCGGCTGGCTGCTTTGGCTGGCGGCCTTCAAAGGGTTCCGCTCGCCGGTCGGCAAAGCCGAGTTGTATTGCGTCTTTGCGGTGCCGATTTTTCTGCTGCTCTTTTTTCTGGCGATCACCGTTTTCGCCGGGATTTCGAGTCGCTGGACGGCGGACGAAGACCGCGAGTGGTGGGGCCGCGCGGCCGGCTGGCTGCTGGTCACGATCGTGGTCTGGATCCTGGCCAGCGCGCTCGTGGTTTTCGGCCCGCTCACGCTCGATTGGACGGTCGCGCGCGCCGTCTCCACGCTCACCGCTGGCGGCGTCGCGGGCGTCTTTACGATGCTCGCCGGCCGCAGCAGCCTGGTGCCGGCCAACGCCAAGCAGGCCGCCAAAGCCGGCCCGCTGGCGCTGCTCCTCTCCAAGGCCACGAGCCTCGCCGCGCTGGTCTTCGCCGCCGTGCTGATGATCCTGCTCACGATGGGCACGACCTATTTCGTCGCGGTGCTCGGCCGGCTGCTCAAGTTCAGTTGGAACCTCGACGCGGTCTCGGGCGTCATCGGGCGCAAGGTCGAATCGCTCAACGTCATCCTTTATTCGCCGCCGTGGATCGTCGTCGCGCTCGCGCTGGCGCTGGCCCTGTTTGGAGTCGCCATGGCGTTGCTCATCAACCCGAACAAATTTTCGCTCCACGCCATGTATCGCGACCGGCTCATCCGCGCGTATCTCGGCGCGTCGAACCGCGACCGCGACCCGAATCCGTTCACCGGCTTCGACGAAAAAGACAACGTCGCGATGGGCGCGCTCTGGACAGAGGAGAAGTTCGGGAAAAAGCTGCTGCCGGTCGTCAATATCGCGCTCAACCTCGTCGGCGGCAGCAAGCTCGCCTGGCAGGAGCGGCAGGCGACGAGCTTCACGGTTTCGCCGCTGCACTGCGGCTCGTATGAAGTCGGCTACCGCCCGACCTGGACGGAAGAGGGCGCTTCCTACGGCGGCGTCGGCGGCATCACGCTCGGCACCGCGGTGACGATCTCCGGCGCCGCGGCCAGTCCGAACATGGGCTACCACTCGTCGGCGCTGGTCACCTTCATCATGACGCTGCTCAACGTGCGGCTCGGCGCCTGGCTGGGCAATCCGGGGCCGGCGGGGAACCGGACGTTCCAGCTCGGCTATCCAAATTTCAGCGTCGGCCCGATGATCGCCGAAGCGTTCGGATTGACGAACGACACCAGTCCGTATGTGTATCTCTCCGATGGCGGCCACTTCGAGAACCTCGGGCTTTATGAAATGGTGCTGCGGCGCTGCCATTTCATCGTCGTCAGCGACGCCGGCGAAGACCCGGCGTGCTCGTTCGCCGACCTCGGCGGCGCGGTGCGCAAGATTCGCATCGACCTCGGTATCCCGCTCGAGTTCGACGAGATCAACATCTTCGCGCGCGGCGGCGACGCGGGCCCAAACCTCAAAGGCCGCCCCGCCGCCGTCGGCCGCATTCGCTACCCTCTGGTCGATGGCGACGCCGCCGAGGATGGCGTGCTCGTTTACCTAAAACCGGCGTGCTACGGCAACGAGCCGCGCGACATCTACGAGTATTTCAAGAGCAACGAAACGTTCCCGCACGAGAGCACGGGCGACCAGTTTTTCACCGAGTCGCAATTCGAGAGCTACCGTATGCTCGGCGTCCACACGATGGAGCGGATTTGCGAGGATGGCGGCTGCGTGGCCGGTGATTTCCGCGCCTTCGTGCGCACGCTCATGGCCGAGCATCTGCACACGCCGGTGCCGGATTGGCTCGAGCCGCTGCTGGCGGCTGATGAGCAAGAGAAGAAAGACGTTGCGCCCGCGCGCGACGGAGCCGCGACCCCGCTCTCGGATGTTGCGCGGCAGACGCCCTCGCTCCATCCGATATAAATTTTTTGCTGCCAACCCCTTTATGTCGGGCGTAGCAGTTCCGGGTCAGTGCTCTGCACGCGCTGACCGAACTGGGGGGTTATCACCATGAAGCATCTCCGCACCGTCGGGGTTGTCGGAAGCCGCTGCCTTGCGGCGCTGGCATTGGTTTCTGTCGCAGCGGGCTGCGACCGCGGGAAGAAAATCGACCTGCCTCCCGTGTCGCCGCCGAACACGGCGATCGTAGACGAAGCGAAAGCGGCCGGTAGAACGCCCGCCGATTTTCCGCAGATCACGGCAGACGTTTTCAAGCCGATGGACGGCGGCATCGATCTCTCGCCGGAAGAGATCATGGGCCGCAACACCTGGAATCTCTGGAGCGCCGGCAATCAGGCATTCTGGAATCACGTCGCCCAAGACAGCTATGGATTGCTCGACCTGTTGAAGACCCTCGACAACCGCAAGTATCCGCGCGGCGAACGCTTCAAAACGCTGGGCCTGGTGAACGAGCCCGGCTTCCGCGCCGCCTCGAAGCCCGACGAGTTCGGCCTGTGGCTGGATGAGCAGGTCGAGCCGGAGCCCGCCGGCATCGACGAGAAAGTTTATGGCAAGCCCTCCGGCGTGCTCGGCTTCCGGCTCTTCCCAAATCCGGAGTTCAACGAAGAAGCCCGCAAGAAATGGGACGGCGAGCGCTACCTGCGCGACCCGACCTATTACAACGACAACAAGCTCGTGCGGCCGTATCGCGTCGGCGTCGCGTGCGGTTCCTGTCACATCGCGCCGCATCCGACCCGCCCGCCGGCCGACCCGGAAAATCCGCGCTGGGAAAACCTGGCCTCCGCGATCGGCAACCAATACATCGACGAAGGCAAAGTCTTCGCCTGTAACGTCGAGAAGGGCGGCTTCTTCCACGAAATGATCGCCGCCCAGCCGCGCGGCACCTCGGACACCTCGCGCATCGCGACCGACCACATCAACAATCCGAACGCGATCAACGCGATCTTTCTGCTGGCCGAGCGCGAGCGCATCACGACGCCGGAAAAGCTCGGGCCGCACACCTTGTCCACGCTGCATCAGCCACCTGGCGGCGGCGAGATGAAAGTCGCGCACATTCTCAAGGACGGCGCCGATTCGATCGGCGTGCCGGGCGCGACGATCCGCGTCTATGTCAACATCGGCATGTTTTCCGAATACTGGCTGACGCGCCACAACCGGCTCATCGGCCTTTGGCCGCCGCAGCAGCCCTTCGAGATCGAATACGCGCACAACAATTCGGTTTTCTGGCAAGCCACCGAGCAGCGGCTCGACCACATCGCGGCCTTTTTCCGCCGGCTCCAGCCCTACCGGCTGGCGGACGCGCCGGGCGGCAAGGATTTCATCACCGCGGACGAGGCGGTGATGACGCGCGGCAAAGAGGTTTTCGCCGAAAGCTGCGCGGCGTGTCATTCGAGCAAACAGCCGCCGGGCAACGTGGATCCGCAGTCCGCCGAGGGGAAGGCGTGGTTCCGCGCGGCGATCGCGCGGCCCGATTTTCTGGAGAACAATTTCCTCTCCAACGAGCGCCGTTACCCGCTCTCGAAAATCGAGACGAACGCGGCGCGCGCCCTTGGCACCAACGCCAAGGCCGGCCACATCTGGGACAATTTTTCGTCGGCGACTTACAAGGAAATCTCACCCGTCGATGAACTGGAATTTTATAACCCCTTCAATGAGTCGCAGCCCATCAGGTTCAAGCCGAAAGAGAAGAACACCGGGCCGGGTTACTACCGCACGCCGTCGCTGGTGAGCCTCTGGAGCTCCGCGCCGTTTTTGCACAACAACGCGCTCGGCAAATTCACCGGCGACCCCTCGGTGGCCGGCCGGCTGGAGGCGTTCAACGATGCCGCGGAAAAATTGCTCTGGCCGGAAAAGCGCCTCAGCAAAGAGTCGATCTGGCGCACGCAAAACGAGTGCAATTTGCACCTGCGCAAAGAATATGTGAGGCCGCTGCAAGACCTGGCCGAAGCGGACGGCTGGGTGAAAATCGGGCCGATCCCGAAAGGCACGCCGATCAATCTGCTTGCCAACTTGAAGCCAAATCTGGAGCAGTTCGTGGAGCTGAAAGTGAAACTCGGCGTGGCGCTGCTGAAAATCCGCGCGCTCAATCTCTCGCCCGATGCCGCCACCGCGGAGTTGATGAAAGCCGTGCCCGAATTGCTCGCCGCCAACCAGTGCCCGGATTTCATCGAAGACAAGGGCCACTACTTCGGCCGCGAATTGTCTGACAGCGACAAGCGCGCGCTCATTGAATATCTCAAAACGCTTTGAACCGCTGGCGAAGTGTCGGTGCCAGCCAACCCGGAGGAAACCATGGCCACCATCACCGTTCCCGAAATGCTGAAAATGTCGCAGGCGCAACTCGACGCCTTGTTCACCGCCAGCCCGCCCGGCGACATTCCGCAGGGTGCAGCGAATGGCACCGCCATCGTCGCGCCCGGCACGACTTACACGGCGGACATCGCCGGTTTCGTCAATCACTTCGCCTGGCAAGGAAAAGTCTTCGACCCGCAAAAAGGCGTCTTGCGCAATCGCATCCTGCCCTTCGGCCTGAACGCGATCATCGCCAAGGTTTATAAAGGGCCGAGCTGGCTCGACGACAAGGAGTGCATCGTGCTCGACTACTCCGAGACCTCGCTGCTCGCGCACTGGATTCGCGACGAAATCCGCGAGGTCGCGCCGCGCGTTTATCTCGGCAAAGTCTATTGGAGCAAGAAGCGGCTCATCGACTTCGCGCTCGAATTCCCCGCCGCGGGCACTTCCAGTTAGCGCGTCCGGTTTTGCGGTCATGTCACCCGCAACGGAACAACCCAGGTCGCTGCCGTGGCGCTGGCGCGTCGGGCTGGCGGTGGTGTTGGCTCTCGGCGCGGTCGCTGCGATTTATCTCATCGGTCGTTTCACTCGCGACGAGCCGGTGGATTACGCGGACATCGACGAGCACTTCAAATACGGCTCGACCGGCGGCGAGCGGGAGTCCGGCATCCCGTATTGGATTTGGAAAGTGCTGCCGAAAATGTTCCCGGAATATTTGCCGGACAAAACGTATCGGCCCGGCGCCGAGTATGCCTCGCTCGGCTTTCTTTACGAGACTGGACGCGACCTGCCCATCGGCTCGTCGAAGCGCAACACGCAAGGGGTTGACCGCGTCTTCCTGAACTGCGCGATCTGCCACGCCGGCTCCGTGCGTGAAGCGCCGGGAAAACCGCGCGTGATCTACGCCGGCATGCCGTCGAACACGGTCGATCTCGAAGCGTTCGAGCGCTTCATTTTCGCCTGCGCCTCCGACCCGAAATTCACCGCCGAACGCATGTTGCCGGAGATCAAGGCCATCGGCGGAAATTACGATCTGCTCAACACGTTTCTCATGCGCTTCTGCGGCATTCCGTTCATGCGCGAGCGGCTCGGGATGTTAAAAGACCATTTCCGCTTCATCGACTGGGAATCCGAACAAGGACCGGGCCGCACGGACACCTTCAATCCCGCCAAAACGCTGCTCGAATTCCCGCTCGAAAAGCTCCCGACCAAAGAACTCGTCGGCCTGTGCGACTTTCCTTCCATCTGGCTGCAAGGCGCGCGCAAGGAGCGCGGGATATTTGCGCACTGGGACGGCAACAACGGCCTGATGGAGGAGCGCAACAAGAGCGCCGCGTTCGGCACCGGCACGTTTCCGCCGACCATCGATCTCGCGCGCATCGCGCGCATCGAAGCGTGGATTCTCACGAAAGAGCCGCCGCGCTATCCCTTTCCCATTAATGAGCAACTCAGCGCGCGCGGCGAGAAAATCTACGGCCAGCTTTGCGCCGACTGCCACGGCAGGAACGGACGGGACTTCAGCGGCGCGCGCGTCGGCCAGATCGTGCCGATTGCCGCGATCGGCACCGATCGCCACCGGCTTGATTCCTGCACCGAAGAACTCGCCGCCGCGCAGAACTCGCTCTACGCCGGTTACCCGTGGCGATTCAGTCATTTTCGGAAGACTTACGGCTACGCCAATCTCCCGCTGGACGGCGTCTGGCTGCGCGCGCCGTATCTGCACAACGGCTCCGTGCCGACCTTGCGCGATCTGCTGAACCCGAGCAGCGAGTGGCCGCCCGTTTTTTTCCGCGGCTACGACGTATTCGACCAAAAGAACGTCGGCTTCGTCTCGGATGTCGCGCGCTTCGACGACGACGGCCGCAGCCGCGACGAGCCGGCGGACCCGCGGCGTTATTTCAAATTCGACACGCAGGAAAAACCGGGCGGCGGGCCGACGCCGCGCGAGCGCAACGAGGGCAATGCCAACATGGGACACGAAGGCGAGGCTTACGGCACGACCCTGTCGCCGGAGGACAAAGACGCGCTCGTCGAATATCTAAAAACTTTCTGACTTCCATGAGCTTCTCCCCAAGATGGCGTCGCAAGCTGCTGAAAATCGGCGCCGTGCTCCTCGTGTTTGTGCTCGCCGGCGGCGCCTGGGGTTGGTGGAAATTTTTCCGTGAGGAAGCGCAGGTCTTCACGAACGAAGCCGAGCAATTCAAATATGGGTCGCTCGGCGCAGAGGGCGACCGCGGCATTCCGTATTTCATCTGGCTCGTGCTGCCGCGCGTTTTTCCCGATCTGATGCCCGGCCCCGGCGGCTACAAATCCTTCGGTGTCGTCTGGGAAGAAGGGCAGGAAATGCCGGTCGGGTTTTCCAAAAAGGTCGTCGGCTTTCCGCGCGTGACGAACAACTGCGCCATCTGCCATACCGCCACCTACCGGCTCAGCGAAGACGAAACGCCGCACGTCGTCGTCGCGGCGCCGGGACACACGAACAACCTGCAAAACGTGCTCCGCTTCCTGTTCAAAGCCGCGCACGATCCGCGCTTCAACGGCGACACCATCATGAACCAGATCCGGCTGGTGAACGCGAATAACTACGGCAACGGCGGACTCTCCTTCGTGGACCGCCAGCTTTATCGCTATCTGTTCATCCCGCTGACGAAAAAAGCGCTGCTCAAACAGGAAAAACAGTTCACCTGGATGGAGCGTTATCACGACGACGGCAAGCCCAAGCCAGACTGGGGCCCGGGCCGCGACGACGCGATGAACCTGACGAAATACTTCATGACCAACATGCCCGAGGATCGCTCCGTCGGGCCGACCGATTTCCCGTCGATCTGGAACCTCGGCATCCGCAGCGGCAAGGACAAAGCAGGCAAGCAAATGTTGCTCAACTGGACTGGCGACACGCCGGCGGTGCGCTCGGTGTTGATCGATTCCGCGCTCGGCCTCGGCGCGCCGCCGCGCCCGTGGTTTCTCCAGCGCATGGCCGACCTCGACAAATATCTGAGCAACCTGCCGCCGCCGAAATGGCCGTTCGCGGCGACGCATCCGATCAACCCGGAATTGGCCGCGGCGGGCGGGAAAATTTACGCGCGCGATTGCGCCGCGTGTCACGAGCCGCGCGCCGAGCGGACGAATCAGGTCATCCCGCTCGCCGAGATCGGCACCGACGAAGAGCGCATCCATTCCTGGGCAAAGGTCGCGGCGGAAGAAGCGAACCGGCGCGTGAAAGCGATGGGCATCGACCGGCCGCCGATGGTCGAGCGCGATCCGTATGGCTACCTCTCGCCGCCGCTGGACGGCATCTGGCTGCGCGCGCCGTATCTGCACAACGGCTCCGTGCCGACGTTGCGCGACCTGCTGAACACACAGGCAGGACGGCCGGCGAAATTTTACCGCGGCTACGATGTCTTCGATCCCGTGAAGGTCGGATTCACGGAGCCACCGGCGCGCCAGATCGGACCGAAGGGCGACTGGCGGCAGCCCTACTTTCTGTTCGACACCAGCGAGCGCGGCAACGGCAACGGCGGGCATCTTTACGGCACGCAGCTCGCGGACGAAGAGAAGGCGCAGTTGCTCGAATACTTGAAAACTTTGTAGTGGTCACGGAGCCGCGGTGGGCCGTTGGGGGAGGGCGAAACTGTCTGCAAGGGCGCCGCCAAATCATGCGTCGCATTTGTCCATCGCTCGCGCTGCTCTCGCTGTTGCTGTTGCTGCTGGCTGCGTTCGGCTGCGTTGCGGAGAAGGCGCGCCACGGCGGTTTTGCGCGACCGCAACGTCAGGGGAAGGGAGCAGATCGCGCCGGCGTCCAGATCACCTATCTCGGCACGAACGGCTATCTGTTCTCCGCGGGCGACACGCGGATTCTCGTGGATCCATATTTTTCGCGGCTGCCGCTGGGCAGGATCGCGCTGGGTCAAACGATCGCGCCAGAACGCGCCCGGATCGCCTGGGCGATGTCGAAGTTGCCACGCCGAATCGATCGAATTTTCGTCACGCACGGGCATTTCGATCACCTGCTCGACGTGCCCGCCGTCGCGCACGGAACGGGCGCAACGCTCGTGGCGTCGCAGACGAGTTGCTTCATCGCAAGCGCTGCGGCCGCGGCGTCAAACCAGACGCTGCAAGCGCTCGCGGTGCGACCGGGCGGCAACGTGCAAGCCGGTGCCGCCACGGTGCGAGTTCTTTCTGCCACGCACGACCGAATTCTCGGTCTCACGCCGTTTCCGGGAAGCGTCGCCGAGCTCCCGTCGCGGCCGCCGACGAAGCCGGGCGACTGGAAACTCGGCGAGCCGCTGGCGTTTCTCATTGAGCTGAATGGAAAGCGCATCTACGTGGATTCCGGCGGCGTGTCCGGCGCGCCGCTGCCGGAAGTCGCCGGACCGGTCGATCTCGCGATCATCGGCGTGGCGCTGCCCGATGCCCGCCGGCGGCTCGGGCCGCTGCTCGCGCGTTTGCAGCCACGCTGGTTTTTGCCGAGCCATCAGGACGATTTCTTTCGGCCGCTGGACGAAGGCTTTCGCTACGGTCCGCTCACCGATGCCGCCGCGGTGCGCGAAGCCTGGAGTCGGCATGGCGGCGCACCGGATCGGTTCGTCCAACTCGATTATTTCCAGCCGTGGACTCTGCGATGAATCTAGGACACCGCCAGTGCCTGCTTGCGCGTGGGCGGCGGGAACGCGGCGTTGATGATCGCGAAATCTTCATCGCTCAATCGCAGCGTCCCTGCCGCGGCATTGGCGCGCACATGCGCTTCATCGCCGGCTTTCGGAATCGCGATCACTCCCGGCTGGCGCAGCACCCAGGCAAGGGCGATCTGCGCCGGTGTCGCCTCATGTCGCTGGGCAAGCTCGACTAGCGCTTTCTGCTTTAATAATCGCCCGCCCTGACCCACAGGTGAATAAGCCATGACCGGGATCGAGCCCTCCTCACACCAAGGCAGCAAATCGAACTCGATACCGCGGTGTTCGAGATTGTAGAGCACCTGATTCGTCGCACACGCCGCGAGCGCGTCGTCGCCGAATTCCTCCAGGTCCGCGACATCAAAATTGGAAACGCCCCAGCGCCGAATCTTCCCATCCTCGCGCAGACGCTCGAAGGCCGCGACGGTTTCCGCCAACGGCGTGCTGCCGCTGCGCCAGTGCAGCAGGTAGAGGTCAATCGCCTCCGTGCGCAGCCGCCGCAGACTGCGCTCGCATGCCGCCGGCACGCCGCGGTGCGTGGCGTTGTGCGGATACACTTTTGTCACCAGAAACACGCGTTCGCGCTGACCCGCGATGGCATCCGCCACGACTTCCTCCGCGCCGCCCTCGCCATACATCTCGGCGGTGTCGATCAGCGTCATGCCCAGTTCGATGCCCAGGCGCAACGCGGCGACTTCCTCAGCGCGCTCGCGCTCGCCTTCACCCATTTTCCAAGTGCCTTGGCCGAGCGCCGGGACTTCTGCGCCGTCAGGAAATCGAACCGTCTTCATTAACAGATTCTCACGCAGAGGCGGCGAGCCGCCGGGCGGCGCAGAGACGCAGAGAGGAAAAGGCGGGCAGAAAAACCCTCTGCGTCTCTGCGCCTCTGCGTGAGGTTTCTCCACTAAAGTCCGCCGCGCGCGCTGCCGCCGCTTTTGCGCAACGTCTCGTCTCGTTTCGCCTTGAATTCCGTGCCCGGTTTCCACTCGGGAAATTTGTCGCCGTTGGCGACTTCGTAACCGACCTCGAAGAGCAACTGCACGTCCTGCGCGGCGCCGGAAAGATCCCACGCCGGGTTCACTTCGTCGCTCGGCTGGTGGTAATGGTGCGCGACGTAATCGTCGCGTTTTTCCTGCCCGAAACCCGCCGGCTTGCCGAGGAGCTCGCGGCCGCCGCCGGTGTAGAGCG
>CAXTRS010000029.1:0-3619 GCA_964246635.1 uncultured Chthoniobacterales bacterium
GCTTGGCGGCCAGGCGGACGTGCGCGGCGTGGGCGGCGTCTGGAAGGACCTCACCGACAACGTGAACTTCATGGCCGGCAATTTGACGAACCAGGTGCGCAGCGTCGCGAAGGTCGTCACGTTCGTTGCCAACGGCGATCTCAAGAAGAAACTGCTCGTCGAAGCCAAAGGCGAAATCGCCGAGCTCGCGGACACGATCAACAACATGATCGACACCCTCGCGACCTTCGCCGATCAGGTGACCACGGTGGCCCGCGAGGTCGGCAGCGAGGGCAAACTCGGCGGCCAGTCGAACGTCCCCGGCGCCGCCGGCACGTGGCGCGATCTCAACGACAACGTCAACCGCCTCGCTGCCGCGCTGACGACCCAGCTCCGGGCCATCTCCGACGTCGCCACGGCGGTGACAAAAGGCGACCTCACGCGCTCGATCACCGTCGAGGCGCAGGGCGAAGTCGCGCAGCTCAAGGACACGATCAACGAGATGATCCGCAACTTGCGCGACACCACGTTGAAGAACTCCGAGCAGGATTGGCTGAAGACCAACCTCGCCAAGTTCACCCGCATGCTCCAGGGCCAGCGCGACCTGATGGCGGTCGGCAAGATGATCCTGTCCGAACTCGCGCCGGTCGTCGCCGCGCAGCAGGGCGTCTTCTACCTGGTGCAAAGCAACACGGCCAGCGCGGCAACGCCTGGCGGCGGCAACGGCAGTGCCGACGTCAGCGACGTGCGCATCAAGCTGCTCGCCTCCTACGCCTTCCGCGAACGCAAAAACGTCGCCACCGAATTCCGCCCCGGCGAAGGATTGGTCGGCCAGGCCGTGCTCGAGAAAGAGCGCATCCTGCTCACGAACGTGCCCGGCGAATACGTGACGATTTCCTCCGGCCTCGGCGAAGCGCCGCCGGTGAATATCATCGTGCTGCCCGTCGTCTTCGAGGGCCAGGTGAAAGCGGTCATCGAGCTGTCGAGCTTTCAGCGGTTCAATCCGACGCACCAGACGTTCCTCGATCAGCTCACCGAGAGCATCGGCATCGTGCTCAACACGATCGAGGCGAACAGCCTCACGGAAGATTTGCTCAAGCAATCGCAGTCGCTGACGAACGAGCTGCAAAGCCGCCAGCTCCAGCTTCAGCAAACCAACCTCGAGCTGGAAACCAAGGCGCGGCAGCTCGTCGATCAGAACGCCGAGGTCGAGCGCAAAAACCGCGAGGTCGAAAACAAAAACAAGGAAGTCGAACAGGCCCGCCAGGCGCTCGAAGAAAAAGCCCGGCAGCTCGCGCTGACTTCCAAATACAAGAGCGAGTTTCTCGCCAACATGAGCCACGAGTTGCGCACGCCGCTGAACTCCTTGCTCATCCTCGCCGACCAGCTCGCCGGCAACCCCGAGGGCAATCTCACCGGCCGGCAGGTCGAGTTTTCCAAGACCATTCACGGATCGGGCAAAGACCTCCTTCACCTCATTAACGACATCCTCGACTTGTCCAAGATCGAGTCGGGCACGGTGACGGTCGATGTGCGCGCGGTGCCGTTGCGCGAGGTGCGCGAATCCATGGAGCGCACGTTCCGCCACGTCGCGCAGGAGCGCGGGCTGAACTTCGACATCGAACTGGCGCCGGGGTTGCCGAGCGCGATCCAGACCGATTCGCAGCGGCTCGATCAGGTGTTGAAAAACCTGCTGTCGAATGCGTTCAAATTCACCGAGCGCGGCCGCGTCGCCTTGCGTGTCGCGCCGGCATTCAGCGGCTGGAGCGCGGACCACGGCACGCTCAATCGCGCCGCCACCACCGGCGGCGTCGTGGCGCTAAGCGTCACCGACACCGGCATCGGCATCCCAGCCGACAAACAGCATCTCATCTTCGAGGCGTTCCAGCAGGCCGATGGCTCGACCAGCCGCAAATACGGCGGCACCGGGCTGGGTCTGGCAATCTCGCGCGAGATCGCGCGTTTGCTCGGCGGCGAGCTGCACCTCGCGAGCGCGGTCGGCGAGGGCAGCACGTTCACGTTGTTCCTGCCGCTCATCGCGCCGAGCGCCTCCTCTTCCAACGGGCCCGCGACTGGAACGGCTCGTGCCTTGCCCGCGCCGCCACCACCGCCGGCTCGCCGGCCCGACCCATTCGTGGATCGGCCGTTGACAGAGACTCCGCCGCCCGCGCGGCCAGCCACCACGACTCCGCCAGAGCAACACTTGCCGCAACCCGCGGGCATGCCGACGGCGCCCGGCGTGTTGCCGCCCGCGACAGTGCCGTCACCCACGGTTTCCGCCGCCGACACGCAGAGCGCGATCAGCGATGACCGCACAAACATCGAGGCCGGCGACCGCGTGCTGCTCATCGTCGAAGACGATCCGAACTTCGCGCCGTTCCTGCTCGAGCTCGGACGCACGCATGGCTTCAAATGTCTCGTGGCCACCGGCGGCGTCCAGGCGCTGACGCTCGCACGCGAGTTCCGGCTCGACGCGATCACGCTCGATCTTTCCCTGCCTGATCTCGACGGCTGGCGGGTGCTCAACCGCTTGAAGAGCGATCTCACGACTCGCCATGTCCCGGTCTATATCATCTCCGTCACCGACGAGCCGGAGCGCGCGCTGAAAATGGGCTCGTTCGCTTTCCTGACGAAGCCGGCAACCCGCGAGGCGATCAACAACGGACTCGCGTGTCTGCGTTCGTTCGTTGAGCGAGCGACCAAGCAGTTGCTCGTTGTCGAGGACGACGAAACGCAGCGCATGAGCATCGCCGAGCTCATCGGCAACGACGGCGTCCAGACCACCGCGGTCGCCGACGCCGAGCAGGCGCTGGCGTTGCTCGCGCAACAGGAGTTCGACTGCCTCGTCATCGACCTCCTGCTCGATGGCGGCGGCAAGAGCGGCTACGAGTTGGTCGAGGAAATCAAACGTGAGCCGCGCCACCGCGACTTGCCCATCATTGTTTATACCGGCAAGGAGCTGACCCCGGAAGAGGAAAGTCGGCTCAACCGGCTGGCGCAAAGCGTGATTTTCAAAGACGTGCGCTCGCCCGAACGGCTCTTCGACCAGACGGCGCTCTGGCTGCACCGCAACGCCGCGAAACTGCCCGAGCAGAAACGCAAGATCCTGGAAACGTTGCACCATCCCGACGCTGTCCTGGCCGGGAAAAAGGTGCTGCTCGTCGATGACGACATTCGCAACATCTTCGCCATGACGAGCGTGCTGGAGCGTTACCGCATGGAAGTGCTCCCGGCCGAGAGCGGCCACGAAGCGCTCGCCAAACTCGCCGATCATCCCGACGTGGACGTGGTGCTCATGGACATCATGCTGCCCGAGATGGACGGCTACGAGGCCACGCGGCAGATCCGCCAGCAGCCGGCGCACGCCTCGCTGCCAGTCATCGCGCTGACCGCCAAGGCGATGAAAGGCGACCGCGAAAAGTGTCTGGAAGCCGGAGCGTCCGATTACATCGCCAAGCCCGTGGACACCGAACAATTGCTCTCGATGCTGCGGCTGTGGCTGCACCGGTGAGCGGCCCTCAATTGAAGCCTGCCGTTTTTCCAGCCCCGACAGAGGCGACAGAACCATGGCCCACGGCGTGAGCCGTGGGATAGATATGACAAATATGACCAAGCCCCGGCAGGGGCGTAAGAACAGAGG
>CAXTRS010000029.1:3657-20919 GCA_964246635.1 uncultured Chthoniobacterales bacterium
CGGGGTGCGTCCCGGATTCGGCTACCACTTGGTTTTTTCGCCCCTGCGGGGGTTTGCACGTTTCTTTAACGCAACCCCACGGCTCACGCCGTGGGCTAAGGCTCTGTCGCCCCTGCCAGGGCTGACTCTAATGAGCAGGGCTCCAAGCGAGTGGGGGGACTCCTGAAATCCGTGCGCACGGTCTCCATTCTGCTCTAAAAAGAACCGGGGCCGACACGCGGATTCCGCCGCGCCGGCCGATATAACAGACAGCCCACGCTTCTTCTGAACGCTTTCTGGCGCCGGCTGCGCCACTTTCGATGACCACTGACACCGCCCGCGCCCTGACCGACGTTCGCGGCGCCACAGCGCCGGACGCCGGCACCGAGGAGCGCGTCAGCATCCTGCTCGTCGATGATCGGCCGGACAAGCTGATGGCGCTCGAAGCCGTGCTCGCGGGGCTGGAACAAAACCTCGTGCTCGCCCGCTCGGGCAAGGAGGCGCTGCGCTGCCTGTTGCAACGGGACTTCGCCGTCATCCTGCTCGACGTGAACATGCCCGGCATGGACGGCTTCGAGACCGCGGCGATGATCCGCCAGCGCAGAAATTCGGAGACCACACCGATTATTTTCGTCTCTGCGGTCAACGACACCGAGACGCACCTTTCGCGCGGCTACTCGCTCGGCGCCGTCGATTATATCCTGGCGCCCGTGGTGCCGGAAATCCTGCGCGCGAAGGTCTCCGTCTTTGTCGATCTTTTCAAAAAAACCGAGCAGGTCAAACGGCAGGCCGAGGAGCGCGCGGAGTTCATCCGCGAACAAGCCGCGCGCGCCGAAGCCGAGGCCGCGCAGGAACGTTTCGCATTTCTCGCCGAAGCGAGTCGCGCGCTCTCGGCGTCGCTCGATTATTCCGAAACGCTGCGCAACGTCGCCGTGCTTGCTGTGCCCACGCTGGCGGATTTGTGCATCGTGGACACGCTCGAAAAAGACGGCTCGATCCGCCTCGTCGCCGTGCATGGCGTGAACCAGGAGCGGGTTTCGCAGGTCCGCGGAGTCCGCCAGCGTCATCCGTTGAACCTCGACATCGACTACTTCATTCCCAAAGTCCTGCGCACCGGCGAGACCGAGGTGATGACCGATCTTTCCGACGCCGCGCTCGACGCCGCCGGCTGGGCGCCGGAACACCGCACCATTGCGCGCGAGTTTGGCGTCGGCGCTTACGTCGTCGTGCCGCTCGTCGCGCGCGACCGCACGCTCGGGGCGATCTCCTTGCTCATGGGCAGATCGGGCCGCACCTACGGCGCCACGGAAATCGCGCTCGCCGAAGAATTGGCCGGCCGCGCGGCGCTGGCGGTCGATAACGCCGCGCTCTACGCCGCCGCCGGCGAAGCGCGTCAGGCCGCGGAGACCGCCAACAACGCCAAAGACCATTTCCTCGCGACCCTCTCGCACGAGCTGCGCACGCCGTTGTCACCGGTGCTCAACACCGTGCAAATCCTCAGCGCCGACGCCGACCTGCCGGGCAGCGTGCGCGCGGGCGTCGAGATGATCCGCCGCAATGTCGAGCTCGAAGCCCGGCTCATCGACGATCTCCTCGATCTGACCCGCATCAGCAAGGGCAAGGTGCGGCTGCGCCTGGAAGAGGTCGATGCCCACCGGCTCATCGGCACCGCGCTGGAGATTTGCCAGGACGACATCGCCGCCAAGGGACTCTGCGTGGAAACCGAGCTGCGCGCCGCGGAGTTTTGTCTGCACGGTGACGCCGCGCGGCTGCACCAGGTGTTTTGGAACCTGCTCAAAAACGCGGTGAAATTTACGCCCGCGGGCGGCCGGATCACGCTGCGCACGAGCAACCCGGCGCCGGGCCAATTGCGAGCCGAAGTGACTGATACCGGCGTGGGCATTCCGGCGGAGGTGTTGCCGAAAATTTTCGACGCTTTCGAGCAAGGCACACGTGCCCGCCAGGGCGGACTCGGACTTGGGCTGGCCATCACGAAAGCCGTCGTCGAGCTGCATCACGGCCGGATTTCTGCTGTGAGCAAGGGCGCCGATCAGGGCACGACTTTTATCATGGAATTACCGACGACCGCGGCGGCGGGGGAGGCGATGTGCGACGCCACTCCTGCTCGGACAACTGCCAATGCACACGCCGCGGCCACTTCTGCTGGCGATGCGACCACCGCAGGCAACGGCAACGGCCACGGGAAAACCCGCGTGCTGCTCGTCGATGACCACGAAGACACGCTGCGCTCGATGCAAATGCTGCTCAAACGCAGAGGCTATCATGTGGACACCGCTGACGGCGTGCAGGCCGCGCTGGACTACGCGAGCAACGGTGGCCGCTTCGACGTGCTGGTGAGCGATGTCGGCCTGCCCGACGGCAGCGGCATGGACCTCGTGCGCCAGTTGCGCGCGGCGCGCGGCGACGCGGAATTGCGCGCCATCGCGCTGAGCGGCTACGGCATGGAGGAAGACATCGCCCGCAGCCGCGAAGCCGGCTTCCGCGAGCACCTCACCAAGCCCGTCGATGCCGGCACGCTCGACGCCGTGATCCGGCGGCTGCTGGAGTGATGCGAGTTGCGAGTTGTGGGTTGCGAGCACGGACACGCCGCGCACCCCTTACTCGCAACCCGCAACCCGCAACCCGCAACTCGATCAGGGAATGAGAAACTCTTCGTCGCGAACAACGAACACGTCGCTCAGCCGGTTGCTTTCGTCGAAAGCATAATACGCGGCGAACGCGGTGCGCGTGTTGGTCTCGAAGGTCGTGTGCCGGAAACCCAGAAACGCGGCGATGCGCTTGCGGCGCACCGCGGACGACGAGTCGCCGTCGGGGCCAAAGGTCGTGAAGCGCACCGGCCGGCTGACGGTCATCGGCGCGGTCCCGCTGGCAGCTTGCAACTGGCGCTGCACGAAGCTGGACACCTCGTCGTAGCCGGTGCCTTTCGGCGTGTATTCCAGAAGTTTTTTGCGGAGATAGCCGCGCGGCTGGCGCAGATCCAGGCTCACCAGCCCGCGCGCGCGCGCGGCGGCGGCGGTGGGCGGCTGGGACGACGTATCAACGGCGCGCGTGCCCGCCCAGCTTTGGGGCAGCGGCAGGCAGGCGATGGTGGCGACAGCGCACAGAACGGTCGAACGAACGTAACGTTGCATGATGTTGACGGACCTCCAGGTTGGATTGCCTCGGCCTCCCGCCCGTGATGAGGAGCGCGCGGATGCGCTCTGACCCTTCTGCTCTGCTCCCAAGCCCTCTCGTTACCCTCGCCCCGCGAACTCCTTGTGCGGTAACCGATCGCCGCAGCATACGCCCACGGCGCGGAAAATTAACAGCACAATTTTCGACTTTCGCAGCCTCGTGCGGCTAGGCGGTGAGCGCCGTTCGCCAAGCGTGCCGCTGGCGAACGCCGGCGAGGGCGATCCGAGCGGCGGCTGGGTAAGCAACCAGCGCCGGCCCTCGGGTCTCCACAGCGCCATCGCAGCGCCCCTTTAGTTATCAACGGCAGCCACGGCAGCCGTGTTGCGCGCGGACGGCCTAGCTTGGACAAGCCAGGTTGAGAGCTGGCCAAAATCTGGGTTGTGTGCGTGCGACGCGGTCCCTAGTCTGACCACGGCTCTCCGAAAAGAAAACCTCGCCGCGGCGGCCGTCCTGCCAGACCACCATCGGGCCGCTCGCAATCGTTTTGTCTTTGGAGCTTCCGTTGTCCCGGTGCGATGAACAACTCCAACGCTCTCGATCCGCAGTCGCCCCAGGCACGGGCCATGTATGACCTGGGCTTGATCGCGACGGTCGTTTTCACGCTCATCTTCGTCATCGTCGCCGGCGCGGTGTTTTACAGCGTGATGAAGTTTCGCTGGCGCGAAGGCGAGCCGGAGCCGCACCAGTTCGCGGGGCACAAAACGATCGAGATGATCTGGACGGCGATCCCGCTGGTGATCGTCGTCGTGCTCTTCCTGCTCACTTGGCGCACGATGAGCGCCGCCGACCCGCCGCCGCCGCCAGCGCCCGATCTCGTGGTCACCGGGCATCAATTCTGGTGGGAAGCGCGCTACCCCGGGTCCGGAGCAGTCGTGGCGAACGAAATCCACATCCCGATTGGCCGGCCGTTTTCCGTGCGGCTGGAATCGCGCGACGTGCTGCACGAATTCTGGGCGGCCAATCTCACGCGCAAAATGACGACCGTGCCCGGCACGCCGAACCACATCTGGCTCCAGGCCGACAAGCCGGCGACCTATCTCGGGGTCTGCTCGGAATTCTGCGGCGTGCAGCACGCCTGGATGCGGTTCCTCATCATCGCGGAGGAGCCGGAGAAATTTGAAGCCTGGCAGCGCGCGCAACTCCAGCCCGCGGTCGTGCCCGCCGGCGCCGACAGCGATGCCGCCGCGAAAGGCCTCGCGCTGTTTCGCAGCATGAACTGCGTGAGCTGCCACGCGGTCAACGGCGTCGAGGGCGCGACCGCGCGCGTGGCGCCGGACCTCACGCACATCGCCAGCCGCCGCCAGCTCGGCGCGGGCAAGATGGAAAACACGCCGGAAAACTTGCGCCGCTGGCTGAAAGACCCGCAGGAGGTGAAGCCGGGCATCTTCATGCCGAACTACAATTTCTCGAAGGAACAGCTCGATCAGCTCAGCGCCTATTTCGGGAGCTTGAAATGAACCGATGAACAACGCCGTTTCTGTCACCGCCGACGCCGCCGGCACGCTGCCGCGCATCGACATCCTGACGCCGGAAGAGCGGTCGCACTACCGCCTCGCCTGGCTGTCCACAGTCGATCACAAACGCATTGGCGTGCTCTATCTGCTCACCGCGCTGGTGTTCTTCGTCATCGGCGGAGTCGAGGCGATTTTCATCCGCCTCCAGCTCGCTATTCCGAACTCGAATTTTCTCCACCCCGACACCTACAACGCGCTCTTCACCATGCACGGCACGACGATGATTTTCTTCGTCGCCATGCCAGCGGTGTTCGGCTTGATCAACATCTTCCTGCCGCTGCAAATCGGCGCGCGCGACATGGCGTTTCCGCGCTTGAATGCGTTCAGCTTTTGGGTCGTGCCGCTGGGCGGAATTTTGCTGCACTTCAGCGTGTTCGCCGGCGGCGCTCCGGCGGTGGGTTGGTTCGCGTATGCGCCGCTCAGCGAGACGCCCTACGCTTCGCGGCTCGGCGTCGATTACTGGATTCTCGCGCTGCTCGTCAGCGGCGTCGGCTCGGTCGGCACCGGCATCAACATCATCGCCACCGTGCTCACACTCCGCGCACCCGGCATGACCATTCGCCGGATGCCGATGTTCTCGTGGATGAATTTCATCAACGCGTTCATCGTGCTCGCCGCGCTGCCGGTGCTCAACGCCGGCCTCGTGATGCTGCTCATCGACCGGCGGCTCGACGCGCACTTCTTCCTGCCTTCCGGCGGCGGCTCGCCGGTGTTGTGGCAGCACATCTTCTGGGCGTTCGGCCACCCGGAAGTGTATATCCTCGCCATCCCGGCCTGGGCCATTCTTTCGGAGTGCATCCCGGTGTTTTCGCGCAAGCCGATTTTCGGTTTCGAGTTCGTCGCGGCTTCGACGGTCGCCATCGCCATCCTGAGCCTCGGCGTTTGGGCACACCACATGTTCACCGTCGGCATGGGGCGCACGCTCGACCTCTTTTTCGCGATCTCCTCGATGCTCATCGCCATCCCGACCGGCGTGAAAGTGCTCAACTGGACGGCGACGATGGTCGGCGGCCGGCTGCGGTTCACCACGCCGATGCTCTTCTGCATCGCGGCCGTCGTGCAGTTCGTTCCCGCCGGGCTCACCGGCATCTCGCACGCCATGCCGGCGCTCGATTGGCAGACGAAAAATTCCTACTTCCTCGTTGCGCACTTTCACTTCGTCATCGTCGGCCTCATCGTCTTCGCGCTGCTCGGTGGGCTGCACTATTGGATGCCGAAAATTTGCGGGCGCATGATGTCCGAGCGGCTCGGGAAATGGTCGTTCTGGCTGATGGTTATCGGCTTCAACATGACCTTCATCATCCAGCACTTTCTCGGTCTGCTCGGAATGCCGCGGCGCGTCTATACTTACCCGGATTTGCCGCACTGGACCTGGATGAACATGCTCTCGACGGCCGGCGTGTTTTTCATGACCGCAGCCTCGCTCGTCTTCGTCTGGAACGTGGCGATCACGCTCTTCAAAGGCCGGCCGGCGGGCGACAACCCTTGGAACGCCTGGACCCTCGAATGGGCCACCACCTCACCGCCGCCGCACGAGAACTTCCACGAGCTGCCGCCCCTCCGCAGCCGCCGGCCGCTGTGGGACTACGCGAACCCGGACCGGCCTGATCCTGTCGTCGGCAGCGCGAGCGATCGCGCCGTGTTGCCGGACAAAAACAAGGTCAGTGTCCTGGCGTTCATCTTCTCGGAGATCGGCTTCTTCGGCGTGCTGATTCTTGCTTATCTTTATTACAACGCCACGCCGCGGCCGGGTCCCGGGCCGAAAGAGTTGAACCTGTTCAAGACCGCGCTCTTCAGCGTCGCGCTTTTTGCGAGCAGTTTCACACTCTGGCGCGCGGAAGTCGATCTGCGCAAGGGCAACCGCGGCGGGCTGCTCGGCTGGCTGGCGGCGACGTTCGTGCTCGGCGCGATCTTCATGATCGGCCAGGGGATGGAGTATTACGAACTGTTCGAGAGCGGCGTGAACGTGAGCACGAATTTGTTCGCCACGACGTTTTTCACGCTCACCGGTTTTCACGGCCTGCACGTTTGCTTCGGCCTCGTCGCGCTGGCGATCATGCTCGGGCTGGCGTTCGCGGGGGATTTCAAAAATCGCCACGGCTCCGCGCTCGAAGCCGTCGGCTACTACTGGCACTTCGTCGATGTCGTCTGGGTGATCGTGCTCACCGTCGTTTACATCCTGCCGCTGCTTCACAAATGACCACGTCGCAATTTTTCACCACGGCCTGGACGTGGAGTCCGGGAGTTTCCTTCGCCTGCGTTCTCGCGCTCGCCGGTTATTTCGCCGCGTTTCGCAGGAACCCGCGCGCGGGCTACTTCGTCGCCGCGCTCGGCGTGCTGCTCCTCGCGCTGGTCTCGCCGGTGAGCGCGCTCGCCGACGGCTATCTTTTCAGCGCGCACATGCTCCAGCACATCATGCTCGTGTTGATCGTGCCGATGCTGGCGCTGCTCAGTTTGCCGCGTTCGTTTTCTCCCCCGCCCGCGTCGCGCGCTCTCGCTCATCCGGTCGTAGGCTGGTTCGCGGGCGTCGGTGCGATGTGGCTCTGGCACGTGCCGGCGCTGTGTGATGCGGCGGCGAGCTCGCGCGGCATTGCCGCAGTGCAAACGCTCTCGCTGCTCGCGCTCGGCACGCTCTTTTGGTGGCAGGTCCTCGCGCCGCGCGACGACCATCGGCTCTCGCCACTCGCCGGCGTGTTCTACCTCTTCACCGCCTGCACCGCGTGCAGCGTGCTCGGCATCATTCTCACCTTCGCACCGGTCTCGGTTTGTTCGGCGTATCAACAGCCCATCGACCGCCTCGGCATGTTGGGCACGATCCGCAGCGGCTGGGGCCTCACGAGCGATAAAGACCAGCAACTCGGCGGCCTCCTGATGTGGGTGCCGATGTGCCTGATCTATCTCAGCGCCATCTTTGCCCAACTCGCGCGCTGGTTCCGCGAAGGCGCAGCGGTTGCCGATCCACATCCCGCCTTGGAGAAAATCTGATGACACCCGACAGCCACGACGAACAACCCAAACCGGCACACCCCGGCTGGGAGCCGCTCCCACTCGAGCACCTGCCGCAGCCGAACTATTTCCCCGCCGGCATGGCGCTGGGCACGACGTTCATCTTCTGGGGCTTCGTCACCTCGTGGGTCATCCTCGTCGTTGGCCTCGGACTTTTTGCCGCCGCGCTCGCCGGCTGGATCAGCGAAATCCGTCATGAAGAAAGAAACGATTCCCAACACTAACACGGGCAGCCTCGGCGTCCCTGCACCGGGTCACGTCGAAGCCGACCCAGCCACGCTGAGCCGGCGCGGATTTTTCGCGAAACTTTCCATCGCGCTCAGCGGCGTGTGCGGCGCGATGCTCGGCCTGCCGCTGGTCGGCTTTGTCGTCGCGCCGCTGTTCCGCAAATCGCCGGAACAATGGGTGACCGTCGGCAAGATTCGCGACTTCGAAATCGGCGAGACCGTCAACGT
Source organism: uncultured Chthoniobacterales bacterium (assembly GCA_964246635.1). GTDB lineage: Bacteria > Verrucomicrobiota > Verrucomicrobiia > Chthoniobacterales > SZAS-18 > JAFAXH01. The sequence goes on from CAXTRS010000029.1 coordinate 11,807, forward strand.
CACGATCACTGATCCCTCGCCCCTCGCTTGGGCCGGCATCACCGCGAAAAACGCCGCCTGGCTGCGCCGCGAAGGCGCCACGGAGTTCGTCGCGTTTTCCGTCAACTGCACTCATCTCGGCTGCCCGGTGCGTTGGATGCGCGAGGCGGGACTCTTCATGTGCCCCTGTCACGGCGGGGTCTATTACAAAGACGGCACCGTCGCCGCCGGGCCGCCGCCGATGCCGCTCATCCGCTACGAAGTGCGCACCGAGAACGGCGAGGTTAAACTCAAGGCCGCGCCGATCCCGATCATCACGACGCTCTAGCGGAATTAAAAAAATTCATCCCATGATGAAACGCGCTTTCATGGCGACCTGGAAATGGATCGATGACCGGCTCGGGATTTCCGACCTCATCGGCCCGTCGATGACCCATCTCGTGCCGCACGACGCCACCTGGTGGTATGTCTTCGGCAGCGCGACGATGCTCGCGTTCATCGTTCAGGTCGTCACCGGCGTGGCGCTCGCGTTTTCCTACGTCGCGTCCTCTTCGCAGGCTTACGAAACGCTTCTGTTCATCACGAACGACGCGCCGTTCGGCCGGTTTCTGCGCGGGCTGCACTACTTCGGCGCGTCCGCGATGGTGCTCATGATCGGCGCACACATGGCGCAGACGTTTCTTTTCGGCGCCTACAAATTTCCGCGCGAGATGAACTGGACGACCGGCGTGTTGCTGCTCGCCTTCACGCTTGGCATGGGCTTCACCGGCCAGCTTCTGCGTTGGGACCAAACGGCCGCGTGGTCCGTCGTCGTTGCTGCGGAACAGGCCGGCCGCATCCCGCTCTTTGGAGACTGGATCGCGCGTTTCATTCTCGGCGGGAACGTCATCGGCGGCGCGACGCTGAGCCGGTTTTTCGCCATCCACGTCTTCGTGCTGCCGGCGCTGATGTTCGGCTTTATCGGCCTGCACATCTGGCTCGTCCTGCGCCACGGCATCTCCGAGCCGCCGACCGCCGGCAAGCCGGTGGATCCGAAAACGTATCGTCAGGAATACCAGGAATTGATGGAGAAAACCGGCCACCCGTTCTGGCCTGACGGCGCGTGGCGCGACTTCGTTTTCGGCACCGGCCTGATCATCGCCATCTCGCTCGCCGCGCTCTTCATCGGCCCGCCGCCCATCGAGGCGCCGCCCGACCCGAGTTTGCTCAACGCCGACCCACGACCGGATTGGTATCTGCTCTGGTATTTTGCGCTGCTCTCGATGATGCCGAGTTGGGCCGAAGGCTACGTGATGATTCTCGGCCCCGCGATCATCGGCATCCTGCTCCTGCTCGTGCCGATTTTGAACAACAAAGGTGAGCGCGCGGCGTCGCGCCGGCCGTGGTCGATCGCCGTCGTGCTGCTGAGCGTCGTGATGATTGGCTCACTCTGGATCGCCGGCATCCATGCACCGTGGTCACCCAACTTTGACGCACGCCCGCTGTCGGAAAAAATCGTCGGCACCACGAACGGTCCCGTTGCTGTCGGCGCAAAACTTTTTCACGACAAAGGCTGCCTCAATTGCCATCTCATCTCCGGCGAAGGCGGCCGGCGCGGACCAGATTTAACCTGGATCGGCGACAAATTGGTGAAGGACGATCTCGTCATCCGCATCGTGAACGGCGGCGTCAACATGCCGTCTTACAGCAACTCGCTGAATCCGCAGGAGCTCGATAACATCGTCTCCTTCCTGCAAACCCGGAAGCGGCTGACTCGCGGAACGGAAACGCCACGCGCGACCGCCGGGCGGTAAGCACCGCGCTCCTCAGCCCCGGCAGGGGCGACAGAACCCTAGCCCACGGCGTGAGCCGTGGGAAAAGGAAAAAAATATCCCAGCCCCGGCAGGGGCGTAAGAACAACAGCGTCGCTTGCGCGCTGATCCGTGCGCCTGTTCTTACGCCCCTTCGGGGCTTGGCCCTTTTCCAATCCGAACCCACGGCTCACGCCGTGGGCTACCGTTTTGTCGCCCCTGCCAGGGCTGGCCAATCAGCAGCGCGGGGCGGTGCACTTCACGCCGACTCTTCCCAGCGGAAAAAGCGCACGGCCAACGCCGTCATCACGGCGACCCAGATCAGCAGCGCGATGAGGTTGGTCTGCATGGAGTGCAGCGGCGTCGCATCGACCATGACGTGCCGCAGCGCGTCGGCCAGATAGTTGAGCGGGATCAGCGGGATCAGAAAATTTTCGATCACCCGCGGCAGGTGATTGATCGGGAAAAAGACGCCGGATAGCAACAGCATCGGCAGGTTAATGACGTTCGCCGCCGCGATGGCGCTCTCTTCGTTCTTCGCCACCGCGGCCATAAAAAATCCGATGGCCAGAAACACGAGCGTCCCGAGAAACAGCCAGCCCGCCAGCGCGAGCCAGCTTCCCACGACGGCGACTTTGAAACAGAGCGTGCCGATGGCGACGATGATCGCGGTCTGCAACACGGCGACTGTCAACCGCAGTCCAACGTAAGCGACGAGCAACGTCGAGCGCCGCAGCGGCGTCGCACCGAGCCGCTTCAACACGCCGCTGACACGCAACGCGATGAGCGGCTGCGCGGTCGCGAACAAGCCGAGCTGCATGATGCTCATCGCCAAAATTCCGGGCAGCAGAAAATCAATCGTGCGCAGCTCGCGCGCGTTCGTGCCGACCCGCTTGAGAGTCAAGAGCTGCGGCTCGTCGGTGACCTGCGCTTCGATCCCGCGCAGCACCGGCTCGAGCACGCCTTGCAGAAACGGAATGAGCGTCTGGCGCGAGGGATCGATGTGCAATTCGACCTCGGCTTTCATCGTCTCCGGCAAATCGCCGCCGGCCAGCAGCACGGCGGAAAGCGTCGGCGGCAGCACAACGACGGCGTCGAGCCGGCCGGCGTTCAAGTCTTCGAGCAGCGCCGTCTTTTCGCCGCGGCGAAACGTGAGGCTGGAGAGCGGATTTTTTTCGCTGTCCGTCGTGCTCGAAGCCACGGCGGACCGTGTGGGCGAGCCGGAGCTGGCAGGCAATTCTTCGAGCTTCGTGGCGAGCTGATCGCCGATGGGTCCGGTGTCTTCGACAGCAAGCCCGATCTTGGCGACTTGTTTATCCTGGTTCGTGAAGACCAACCCGAAGATGACGATGAAGAGAACCGGGAACGCGATGGTCAGTCCGAGCGCGCGCTTGTTGCTCAGAAATTCGGTGAGGTTCGCCCAATAGAGTTCGCGCAACGCTTTCATGAAATCGGAAAAACTATCCGCGGATTAACACAGATTAACGCGGATTTCGTTTGGAAATGCGTTCGGGTCGCGCTTTCTGAATTTCAGAAATAATCTGCGTTAATCCGCGTTAATCCGCGGATCGATTTTACTCCCGCAAATGTTTGCCGGTGAGTTTGAGAAACACATCCTCCAATGTGGCGCTGTTCACGCTGAAACCGCGCAGCGCGACGCCGAGTTCGTCGGCCGTGCGCAGGAGTGCTCGCGCCGTCACGGTCACGTCGCCACTGCGGATCGTCGTGCGACCGTTCGCTTGCTGCACGTTGTCCGCGCCGGGCAGCGCGGCGAGCCGTTCGTGGGCCAGTTTCGGATCGTCGAAAAACTCGACGCTGGCGCGCTCGAAGTGTTCGTGAATCAAGCCGTCCGGCGTGCCGCCGGCAATGATCTTGCCGTGATCAATGATGACCAGCCGGTCGCAAAGATGTTCCGCTTCTTCGAGATAATGCGTCGTCAGCAAGACGGTTTTTCCCTCGGCACGCAGCCGGCTGATGACGTCCCACAACGAGCGCCGCGCCTGCGGGTCCAGCCCGGTTGTAGGTTCGTCGAGAAAGACGACTTGCGGATCGTTCACGAGCGCCACCGCGATGGCCAGGCGCTGACGTTGCCCGCCGGAAAGCGCCACGCTCGGCGCATCGGCTTTTTCCTCGAGATTCACCCACGCGATGAGTTGCTCCGGCGGCAGCGCCTTTTTGAAAAAACTGCCGAAGAGCCGCAGCAGCCGGCGTGGCGAAAGCTGCTTGTAAAACGCGGTGGTCTGCAACTGCACGCCGATGATTTCCTTCACCCGCTCCGGCTGTCGCACGACATCGATGCCGAGCACGGAAATCCGCCCGCTATCGGGCCGGCGCAGCCCTTCGATCATCTCGACCGTCGTGCTCTTCCCCGCCCCGTTCGGCCCGAGCAGTCCGAAGACCTGGCCGGGAGGAACGCTGAACGCAACGCCGTCCACGGCGCGCAGCTCGCCGTAGATTTTGACGAGGTCGGCGACTTCGATGGCGGGGGACATGGGAGTGCGGAATGCGGAATGCGGAACGTGGAATAACGGAGAGATGCGACTATTGCCTGTCTTTCATTCCACACTCCGCCTTCCGCATTCCGCATTCCGCATTCGTCAATACTTCAGCAGCGCCTCCGTGAGCACTGGCGCGAGCTTCGCGCGGCCGCCGAGAAATTCGAGCTCAATGAGGAAGAGCGCGCCGAGCGGCTGGCCGCCGAGTTTTTCGATAAGACGCAACGCGGCGGCGGCGGTGCCGCCGGTGGCAAGGAGGTCGTCGATGAGCACGACGCGGTCGCCGGGACGCAAGGCATCGGTGTGCATTTCGACGACCGCTTCGCCGTATTCCAACGCGTAGGCGAGCGTCTCGGTGCGGCCCGGCAGCTTGCCCTTTTTGCGCACCGGGATGAAGCCGATGCCGAGGACATACGCGACCGCTGCGCCGAAGAGAAAACCGCGCGCGTCGATGCCGACGATCTTGTCGATCTCACTTCCCTCGGTTTGGATAAGATCGCGGCAACGCACGGCAAAGCTGTCGATGGCCAGCCGCAGGCAATCCGCGTCCGCCAGGAGCGGCATGATGTCTTTGAAAAGAATGCCGGGCTTCGGAAAATCGGGCACGTCGCGCACGGCGCGATGGAGCGGCGCGAGGTCGGGAGCAACGGCGGCGTCAGTGGCGGCAGCGGCGGTAGTCATTGCAGGAACGGGGAGACGCAGCGTAGTGCGAAAACCGGGGTTGTCGAGACGGGAGAAAGCAGCCGCAGGTTGCGTTCTCCGCTCGCATCTTCGGCGCGGTTTCGCATATTGCGCAGCCATGCGCTCCTTCTCCCCCGTCTTCGCCGGTTTTGTCGCTTCTGTTTTGTCGCTCGCAGTGTCTTCGTCCCGCGCGGCGGAGCCGCCGGCGACGGGTTCCAAATTTCTGCGCGACTACGCGGAGACGCGCGGCTTCACGCTGGGCCGGCCGGTGGGCGCGAAGCCGACGCCGGATGGCAAAGCAGTGCTTTTTCTGCGCGCGAAATCGGCGCGTGTGCCAACTCTTGAACTGCACGAGTTCGATGTCGCCAGCGGCCGCGCGCGCGTGTTGCTCTCGCCCGAGCAGGCGCTCGCCGGCGCGAGTGAACAACTCTCGGCGGAAGAAAAATCGCGGCGCGAACGCCAGCGCGTGAGCGTCGGCGGATTCGCGGCGTTCGAGTTGTCGAAAGACGGCGCGCGCGTCCTGCTGAGCCTCAGCGGCAAGCTCTATGTGCTAACCCGCGCGAGTGGCGAAGTGATGGAACTCGCCACCGGCGCCGGCACGATCGTCGATCCCAAATGGTCGCCGGACGGCAAGTGCGTTTCCTATGTCCGCGACTTCGATCTCTACGTTTTCGATCTCGCCGAGCGCAAGGAGCGCGCGATCACCCGCGGCGGCACGGAGACGCGCACGCACGGACTCGCGGAGTTTGTCGCGCAGGAAGAGATGGGCCGGTTCACCGGCTACTGGTGGTCGCCGGATGCGCGCTGGCTCGCGTTCGAGGAAAGCGACGCGTCGAAAGTCGAGAGCTGGTTTGTCGCCGATCCCGCGAAGCCGGGACAGCCGCCAGTGCGCAGCTTTTACCCGCGACCGGGCAAAGAGAACGTCCAGGTGCGCGTCGGCATTGCGCCTGCGGATCGCAAGGACAGCGATGGCAGCGCGGAGCCGGTGTGGATCGCCTGGGACCGCACGACTTATCCATATCTGGCCAGCGTAAACTGGCGCGAACACGGGCCGCTGACCGTCACCGTCCAAACCCGCGATCAAGGCGATCTCGATGTGCTCGTCGTCGAGCCAGAGACCGGCCGCACGCAGCCGTTGGTCAGCGAGCGCGACGAGGCGTGGATCAATCTCGACGCCGACATGCCCCGCTGGCTGTCGGAAGCCGACGGCGGCGGATTTCTCTGGACCAGCGAGATCGCCGGCGGCTGGCAGCTCGAGCGCCGCGACCGCGCCGGCAATGTGCGCAGCGTGCTCGTGCCGCGGTTTTACGGCTATCGCGGCCTGGTCGGCGTGACCGGCGGGCAGGTGTATTTCCGCGCGAGCAGCATGGATCCGACTCAGACCCAGCTCTGGCGCGTCTCCCTGCGCGGCGGCGAGCCGGTCCAATTGACGAACGAAGCCGGCCTGCACAACGCGGACCTCGGCGAAAACCCGAGCGCGATTTATGTGCACACCACGCAATCGCTCAGCGCGATGCCGCGCACGGTGGTGCGCCGGTGGTCGGATAGCTCGGTCGTCGGCGAGCTGCCGTCGATTGCCGAGGAGCCGACGCTGCCTGTGCGCGCGGAACTGGTGAAAGTCGGTGCGGACCCGGGCTTTCATGCGCTTGTGATTCGGCCGCGCGACTTTGATCGTGGCGCAAGGCGGAAGTATCCGGTCATCGTCGATGTCTATGGCGGGCCGCACCACCAGCAGGTGACGCATTCGCTGCGCCCGTATTTGCTCGGCCAATGGCTCGCCGACCAGGGCTTCATCGTGGTCGCCGCCGACGGCCGCGGCACGCCGGGGCGCGGGCGGGATTGGGAACGCGCGATTGGCGGAAAATTCGGCAGTGTGCCGCTGGACGATCAGGTCGCCGCGCTGCGCGCGCTCGGTGATCGGTTCCCCGAGATGGACCTCAACCGGGTCGGCATCACGGGCTGGAGTTTCGGCGGCTACATGAGCGCGCTGGCGGTCATGCGGCGGCCCGAGGTTTTCAAGGCCGCGGTCGCCGGCGCGCCGGTCGCCGACTGGCTCGACTACGACACGCACTACACCGAGCGTTATCTCGGCTTGCCGGAGGCCAACCCGGAATCGTATCGAAGCGCGTCGCTGCTCACCGGCGTGGAAAAACTGAGCCGGCCGCTGCTGCTCATCCACGGCACCGCGGACGACAACGTCTTTTTCCGGCATTCGCTGAAACTCGGCGACGCGCTCTTCCGCGCTGGCCGGCCGTTTGAGTTGCTGCCGCTGCCGAGCCTCACGCACATGGTGCCCGACCCGGTGGTGCGTGAGCAGCTTTCCGAGCGCATCGCGCGCCATTTCCACGAACACCTCGGCGGGCCGGCGCCCATACCAGAGACCAGGCGCTGACCAGCGCGCGATTCACAAACGGTCACTACTTTTTCACCCCATGAAACACTTCTCTTTTCGCGCTCTTGCCATCGCGCTTCTTTGCAGCGTTTTCGCGCCTTGCCTCAACGCCCAAACCGACAAGCCGTCGGCCGCAGGTGAAACCAAGACCAAAGCCGACAGCAGCGGCTCAGACACGAAAGAGAAAGACAAGGAGAAGGAAAAAGAGAAAGACCCGCCGCTGTCCGTGACCGACCACACGATCACGGTCAACGGCAAGTCGATCCGTTACAAAGCGACCGCAGGTTACCTGTTGTTGCGCGACCTCAGCGAGAAGAAAGGCGACGGCGACAAGACAAAAGAGGGCAAGCCGGAAGCCGACAAAGCGAAGGACAAAGACAAGAAGGACGAAGAACACAAAACGAAGGCGCGCGTTTTCTTCGTCGCCTACACGCGCACGGATGTTGGCGACGATCCGGCGAAGCGGCCGATCACGTATTCCTTCAACGGCGGCCCCGGCTCCGCGAGCGTGTGGCTGCACCTCGGCGCGCTCGGGCCGCGGCGCACGGAACTCACGGAGCGCGGCGAAGCGCCGTCGCCGCCGTATCGGCTCGTCGATAACGAAGCGACCTGGCTCGACACGACCGATCTCGTTTTCATCGATCCCGTCTCGACCGGTTACAGCCGCACGGCCGCGGGCGAGGATCCGAAGCAGTTTCACGGCGTGAAGGAGGACCTCGCCAGCGTGGCGGAATTCATCCGGCTCTACACCTCGCGCAACGCACGCTGGGCTTCGCCGAAATTCGTCATCGGCGAAAGCTACGGCACCACGCGCGCGGCCGCGTTGAGCGACTACCTGCAGGAGCGCTATGGCTTTTACGTCAACGGCATCATCCTGGTGTCGAGCATCCTCGATTTCTCGACCGCGCGCTTTTCGCCTGGCAACGACCGGCCGTATCCGCTCTTTCTGCCGACTTACACCGCGGCGGCTTGGTATCACAAAAAACTGCCGGCCGATTTGCAGGCCAAACCGCTCGGCGATGTGTTGCGCGAGAGCGAGCAGTTTGCGTCGAACCAATACCTGCTCGCGCTCGCCCGCGGCGACCAGCTCACGCCGGAATACCGCAAGGAACTCGCCGGCTATCTCGCGCGGCTCACGGGACTGCCGGCGGACACGATCGACCAGTGGAACTGCCGCATCCCGGCGCAGCGGTTTTTCTTCGAGCTGCTAAAAGATCGCAACCGCTCCATCGGCCGCTATGACGCGCGCTTCACCGGCATCCGCTACCATCCCGGCACCGCGGATTACGACTTCGACCCGAGCTATGAAGCCGTGCTTGGGCCTTACACCGCGACGATCAACGACTACTTCCGGCGCGAGCTGAAATTCGAGAGCGACCTGCCGTATGAAATGATCGCCGACGTGCGCCCTTGGAACTACGCCGCCGTCGCGCAAAACCAATTCCTCAACGTCTCCGAAGACCTGCGCAAGGCAATGAGCCGCAACCCGTATTTGAAGGTCTGGGTGTCGTGCGGGTATTACGATTTGGCCACGCCGTATTACGCCGCCACGCAAACGGTCCACGCGATGAACCTCGACCCGACGATCCGCGGCAACGTGACGCTTACGTTCTACGAAGCCGGCCACATGTTTTACATGCTGCGCCCGGCGCTGCTGCAATTCAAAACCGACGCGAGCAATTTCCTGCAGGAAGCGACCAAGCCGCGCGTCGTGCCGACGGCGGAGCCGTAGCTTCGGGCGCTTGTCATCCATTTGGACGCCGGAGACGTCAGGGG
>CAXTRS010000030.1:0-20893 GCA_964246635.1 uncultured Chthoniobacterales bacterium
CTAGAGCATTGCTCGATTGAGTAAGCTATATTCATCGGCGATGGTGATTGATGGCGAAGGCGTATTCTGTGGATTTGCGGCGGTTGGTGTGGGCGGCGTGGCAAAAGGGCGATGCCAGTCAGGCGCAGGTGGCTGAGCGCTTCGGCGTCAGCGCGAGTTTTGTGCGCGATCTCTCACGCCTGCACCGGCAGACCGGCGATGTGCTGGCCCGTGCGCACGGCGGCGGGCGGCGCTCCTTGGCCAGCGCCGAGGTGTTGGCTTGCCTGCAAGCCCAGGCGCACGCGCACAACGACCACACCATCGACGAATATCACCAGAGCCTGCTGGCCGCGGGTCATGCCTTGAGCGCGGCGACGACGGGCCGGCTGCTTTTGCGCCTGCGGCTGACGCGCAAAAAAAGACGCTCAAGGACGACGAGGCGAACAGCGAGCGGGTAAGGGCCTTGCGCGCGGCTTGGCCTGAGCAGGTCGCCAGGGTGCGGGCGGAGGACTTTGTCTTCCTCGACGAGAGCGGGGTCAACCGCGCCATGACCCGGGCCTACGCGCGCAGCCTCTGCGGCAGACGCGCCTTTGGCAGCGCGCCGCGCAACTGGGGCGACAACGTGAGCATCCTCGGGGCGCTCTGCCTGCGCGGCACCCTGGAGCCGATGGGTGTGAACGGGGCCACCGACGGGCGCGTGTTTTTGACCTTCCTCAAAGACGTGCTTTTGCCTCAGCTCTGGCCGGGGGCCGTTGTGGTCATGGACAACCTGGGCGCGCATAAGATCAAAGGCGTGCGCGAGTTGGTGGAAGCGGCGGGCGTGCGCCTGCTCTACCTGCCGCCCTACAGCGCCGACTTCAATCCCATCGAAATGGCTTGGGCCAAGCTCAAGAACTTCTTGCGCCGGGTGGCCGCGCGCACCAGCGAAGCTTTGGACCGCGCCATCGGTGCGGGCCTGCACGCCGTCAGCGCCGCCGACGCCCACGGCTTCTTCAAACACTGCGGCTACCTTGGTTCACTCAAATGAGTAGCGCACTAGTCGGTGGGTGCGCGAAAGTATTCCTTGGCCCAGCGCACCTTCACTTTGCGCGCAGCGTCGGGAGATTTGCGCCATTGCAGCAGGTCGATCCCGAGTTGCCGGTAATCGAGCGCGACGCTCTCGGTCGCGGCGCGGAGAAGATGCCGCCGCAGAACTGCGATGAGATCCTCGATGCGGTCGGCGGCGAGCACGCGGCGGAAATGCGTGTCGAAGGTCTCGCGCTTTTCGCCTGCCAGCACGCGGCAGGTGGCGCCGAAATTCGACGCGCCCGCCTGATGTCGGCGATGCCACGCGAACAGCGCGGGCAGCGCCGTCCAGACGGGATCGTCGAGACGCGAGGTGCCGATGCCGCAGCGCGCCAGCAAATCGGCCATGACGGGAAGCGCGAGATGTCGCGACGCTGGACGCCACCAAGCACGCAGGGCGCTCAAGGCTCCGCGGTCCTGCGGCGGACCTTCCAATTGCGCGAGTAGCGCGACCAGTTTCTCCAGCGGCTGAGCCGGAGCGGCAGTGGGTGGAGACGCGGTTTCCTGGGGCATGGGATTGGGTGTCAGGCGGGTTGCAGAGTCTTGCGGGGTTTCTTGGTCTTGGGCGGCGGCGGGCTCAGCGCGCGCAAACCTTGGGTGAAGGCCTCGATCTGCCGCGGTGTATCGCGCGGGCAGGCATGCTCGTAAGCGGCGGTGAGCGCGCGGCGCACGAGCGCCGTCCACGCATCCGCGGACGCGCCGCCGAAGTTCAAATCGCCCACCGCCGGGTCGCTCGCGATCTCCAGCAGCACGCCGCTGTGCTGATCGAGCGCGTGCCAATAGTGCCGCTCGGCAGTTGGCACCGCCGGCGTTTCGTGCTTCATCGCCTCGCCGTAGGCACGCACCGCATTGCGCAGGTGCTGAAAACGTGTCTGTGCGTAAGTGACGCCGCGCGCGTAGAGGCCGCATCCGACATCGGTGAAGAGCCGGCTTTCAAGATGAAAGACTGACTCGATTGTATCGAGAATCTTTGCCTTTCCATCCGTGACCAGCGCGCCGGTCCAAATGTCGAGCGGCTGCGTGGCCATCGGATTCTGATGCGATTGCACCACGAGCGGCGCGCCTTCCTTCGAGTTCGGCTTCTTCGCCAGCACGGTGAGCGCGTGCAGATCGCGCCAGATCGCACGGTCGAGCGACGCCCACAGCACCCGCTCCTCGCCCTTCACCGTGGTGAAGACCGTCGCGGTCGGCTCCTTGTATTCCTCGAAGGTCGGATACTCCCAGCCCTCCTGTCCGACGAAGACGCGCGTCCGGTCGTCCGAAATCCACAGCGTGCGATGCAATGGAACGAGCCGTCCAAGATAGGTGAGACGCGCATTTTCCACCGCCGGCTTGTCATTCAGTGCAGCAGGCCATTTCTCCCACAACGGCCGGCCCATGCCGCCGAGTTGCTCCTCGATCGTCTCCAAGTCCAGGCAGTTTGCGAGGATGATGCGCTCCAGGTTTTCTCCCCGCAGGAGCGTGTGCAGCATGTTGCCATCGACACACGGGCCGCGGCCTTTGTAGCCGGCGCCGTAAAGCGGGTAGAAATTTTGGAACGCGAGCAGCGCCAGCGCCAGCGCCGCCGGCTCCAGCGCGCGTTCGGTGCCGCCGCCATGGTCGTGGTTGCACGGGTTATTGCCGCTGGCGAGATGCGGCAGGAGCTTGCTCACCATCGCCGGCTCGCCCTGCTTCGCCGGCCGTCGCTGGAGAAAGCGCGGCCCGTCGCCGAGGAGATTGAATCCAGCCTGCCATTTCCGCAGATACGCCATTGTCTTGGCGGAGAAATCCGCGCCAAAGTCGGCCCACTCGTGCTTGTCTTCGGGCGCGCCGAGCACGGCTTGTGCGATGCAGACGAGCAGTCGCATCACCGATACGCGCTCATGCGGGCGAAGGTCCAAGTCCGCCCAGTCTGCCGCGGAGGCGAAGAGTTCAATAAGACTGACGAGATGTGGCTCGCCGCGATGATCGCGAACCGGGAGCCAGGGAGACGTGGTGAGGTTGAACTCAGGCATGGGAGGAATTGATGCGATTTACCACCAGCCGTCTTCGGGCTCGGCGGTTGGCGTCATTCTTTGCTGAATGTTTTTGTCGATCCGCACGCCTTCATCGGGGTGCCAGCGAAGGAGGAATGGCTCCGTGCTCGCAGATGCGGGATGGATTTCGCCGTTTTCGACGATCCCGAGCGCACCGTCGTCGAGATAGCCGTGGAGCCAGCGGTAATCGTCGGTCTGCCATTCCCGCACGGCATAACGCGGGACGCGAACGACGTTGCGGTGGATCGCGCGGGCCGCGGCGATGCTCCATTCGTAAGAGATCGTAACGCTCGTCCCGTCGAGCAGTGAGATGCGCCATTCGTGGTTGCCGGTGCGCTCCGGCACGGCACGCAAGAGCAGCAGGCCCGCGGTGGGCTGGTTATTCCAGCGGGTGAAGACGCCTTCTTCGTCCCGCTGATCGTGCGCAGTCAGCCGCTTGCTGCGGCGGCCAGCGATGAGGTTGAGCTTCTCATTCTTCGCCGTCCACTCCGCGAGCAATTCCGCCGGGCTGCTGATCTCCGCGTGCTCCATCGACGCGTAGGTTGTCTCGAGCCACGGCCGGATGTCGCGTGGAATCTGGACGACCGATTGGTCGCGCCATTGCTGTGCGGAACGCCACAGCACGTAGGGCGGATAGACGAACGCGGATGGTCCCATCGCCTCCTTCAGCGACCGCTTGTCCATCGCCTCGCTGAGCGTCGGATGGAGAAGGATCGCGCGCGGCGTCTCGCAGCCGGCCGGCCGTTTTCGTGCGTGCCGATGAAGCCGGCCGAGGCGCTGAAAAAGCAGGTCGGTCGGCGCGAGCTCCGTGATGAGCAAATCGGCGTCGATGTCCACGCTTTGCTCGACGATCTGCGTGGCGACGAGGAGACAGCTCCGGCGGAGCGGACCCAAATCCGTTTTGTCAAACCGCCGTTTCCATCGGTCCAACACGCCGCGTCCCAAGCGTCGAATCCATCTCGCTTCCAATTGATCCCTGCGCCACCGCGGAAAACGGCTGTGGAGCAGCGCGACGCGGGGGCCACCGGCACAAACCTTCTCGCGCAAAATTCGCCAAGTCTTCTGCGCCAGCGCGACGGTATTGCGAATGATGAGCACGCACGCTCCGTTCGCCGCGGCTTCGCAAGCTTCGCGCCAGACTTCGGCGTCGTCAGGCGCGATGTGCTCAAGTTCCACAGTCTTCGGCGTTTCTTTGCGGGTGAAACCCGTCTTCACCCCAGCGCTCCAAACTCCCTCCGCGCGCGTGGCGAAAGTGATCGCGGGATAGTCATCGGCGGGTGACATGGCCGGCAGGTGTTTCTCTCCCACGCCGACGCTGGTGAGCAGCGCGCGCTTTCGCTCCGCGGTGAGAGTCGCGGAAAGGACGATGATGGTTGCATTGAGCCGCGCGAGATCCGCCACGAGCCGCTCGACGAGCGTGCCGGTGTAGCGGTCGTAGGAGTGGATCTCATCGAGCACGACAACCTTGCCCGCGAGCCCGAAGAGCCGCAGCCCGCAATGCTTTGCCGGCAGCGCGCCGAGCAGCGCCTGGTCGATCGTCCCGGCGCCGAACGGCGCGAGCAACGCCTGCCGGCTGGAGGCAAACCATAGCCGCGCGTCGCGGGCATATTCGGAAGGCCGTTCGTCGTCTGCGCCGCCGTTCGAGGGCGAGGCGGGATGAATTTCGATCACCCGTTCGTCCCGCAGCCATGCGCTCCCATGCACCAATGTCGCGAGATCGGGTGTCGCCAGCGCGCGGGCGAGAAAACTGCCGAGCCGATCGAAGATGCGTTCGCTGGTCAACTGCGTGGGGAGTGCAAAATACAATCCGCGCTCGCCGCCATCCGCCGTCCAGCGCCGATACGCCGCCGCGAGCGCCGCTTCTGTCTTCCCGCCGCCCATCGGCGCCTCGACGATGAAGAGTCCGGGGCGCGCGGCGAGTCCTGTCAGTATGTCTTGCAGCGTATTGCTCGGAAACGGGAAGAGTTGCTCGAAGGTGCGATTGGCGGCGACCTCTGTGCGGCCCCACCGCAGCCAGTCCATCACCTTTCCGGCACGCTCGCGCCCAGTTCGCGCCGCGTCGTCGATGGCGAGCGGCGTGGCGAACGATGCCTCGTCCAATGGAAAGAAGTCTTCATTCGACCCGAGCCAGTCCGCGAAGGTCATGAAGCCGGTGAGAAATACGATCAGCGCTTCGTCCTTCCGGCTTAACGGGAACTCTGGGAGAGGGTGTTTGAAAACACGCGCAATGCCTTCGCACAGCTCCTCTCGATGCGGGGCGAAACGCGCATCGCACAACTCCGCCGCCAGCCAGCGTCCGCCTTCTCCGATGGGCGGCCGATGATCATTATGGACGAAGAAACCGTGGTGCCCACCTGCGGCAATCGCATAACCGGAACGCTCTTTCTTCAGCCATTGACCAAGGATGGCGTGGCTCACTGCCGCGTGTTTTTCTCCCGCTGCCCCCACTCCGCCGACAATTCCGGTCGCTCGACCTTACCCCGCCACCACTTGCACTTGCGCTGAAAGCCAGGCGAGATTTTCCCGATGTCGTGCAGCGCGGCCAGTGTCACCGCACCGGGCGGGAGCAAGGGTCGCAAGACATTCGGCAACCGCGCGCGCAGCGCTTCGGCAACGCAGCCGACGTTCAGGCAATGGTCCCGCACAGAAATTGCCGGCAGTCCACTCTCGGTCGTTTTCGCCCAGAATGAATCGCTCATCATTGGAGACACGCTTTTTGTCCCTTCCACCGTGTAATCTACCGGCTACCCTGGGACAACGGCTGTCCTACCCGTGGAAAATGTTGGCGCTGATGCCGATTTTTTTATCAGCGGTCACAAACCACCCGACTTCAGAACTCTCTTAGTCGCGGGAGCGAGGGGTAATCAACACGGACTCACGGATGGCGCGCCAAACGCCACGGACCCAGCCGTGAACAGCACGGCTTCTCCCGCAGTGCGCTACGCGCGGCTTGGTGAGCCTGGCTAGCTTTTAGAGCGTCGCTCAATTGAGTTGCCCCGGCAGGGGCGCCAGAGCCCTCGCCCACGGCGTGAGCCGTGGGTTTGGGTTGATGAAAGAGCCCAGCCCCGGCAGGGGCGTCAGAACCTTCGCGTGCCTCGGCGCACAGGCCACGCCCATGTTCTTGCGCCCCTGCCGGGGCTAAAAAAAAAGCAGACTCAAATGAGGAGCGCTCTAGGCAGACGCACTTACCCCGCGCCCGCTTACTTCTTGTCAATCCAGCCGTCCTGTAGCCGGACGATGCGATTGCCATAGGCGGCGTTGACCTCGGAATGGGTCACCTGCACGATCGTCGTTCCTTCCTCGTTCAGCTTTTTGAACAGCCGCATGATCTCGGCGCCCTGATCGGAGTGCAGGTTGCCGGTCGGCTCGTCGGCGAGGAGCAGTTTCGGCTTCGCGATGACCGCGCGCGCGATGCCGACGAGCTGTTGCTGGCCGCCGCTGAGCTGCGACGGGCAGAGGTCCTTTTTCCCAACGATTTGAAAGCGGTCGAGAATGTCGCACACCGTCGATTCGCGCTCGGCCCGCTTCACGTTGCGATACGACAGCGGGATCTCGAGGTTTTCGTAAACCGTCAGGTCGTCGAGCAGGTGGTAGTTTTGGTAAACGAAGCCGATGTTCGCGTTGCGCAACGCGTCGCGGTCCTTCGCCCTCATCTGGTCAATCGCCTGCTCGTTGAAGCGGAACTCGCCCGACCACGAATGATCCTGCAACCCAAGGATGTGCAGGAGCGTGGACTTCCCCGCGCCGCTCGGGCCCATGATGGAGATGAACTCGCCTTCCTGGATGTCGAGGTTGATTTGCCGCAGCACGTAGAAAAATCCGCCGCCGCCGAGCTTGTAACATTTCTCCAGATTTCGGAGTTCGATCATTGGTGTCATAAGAAAAATTTCGTCCTTCGTTCTCGTCCTCGTCATCATCCTTCGCGCAATGCGATCGCCGGATCCACACCGGCCGCGCGCCGTGCCGGCAGCCAACACGCTAACAGCGCGACGGAGCCGAGCAGCAGAACCACCGTGCTCAAAGTCGGCGCATCCGCGGCGCTGACGCCGTAGAGCAAACTCGCCAGCAATCGCATCCCCGCCAGCGCCGCGACGACGCCGATGACGACGCCACCAACCACGAGCCGCAAACCGCCGCCGACCACGAGACGGAACACATCGCCCTTCTGTGCGCCGAGCGCCATGCGGATGCCGATTTCCTGCGTGCGTTGGGCCACGGAATACGCCATCACGCCGTAGATGCCGATCGCGGTGAGCGTCAGCGCGACGGCGGCGAAGATCGAGAGCAACAGAGCGTTGAAGCGCGGCCGCGCCGCCCAAAGCGCGACATACTTTTCCAGCGGTTCCGCCTTGTAAAGCGGCACCGTGGAGTCGAGCTCGGCGATGGCGGTGCGCAGCGCTGGCAGCAAGGCGCGCTCATCGTTTTCCGTGCGCGTGAGCAGCGTCAGCCCGTGCACGGCAAACTGAGTGTGCGGAAAATAGAGTTGCGGCTGCGGCGGACTGTCGAGCGAGCGTGTTTTCACGTCGGCCACCACGCCGACGATTTCGCGCACCGGCGCTTTCGTGCCCGGCGGTGCCGGCTCCGTGGTGCCATCGGGACGAACGCGTTTGCCGATGGGATTTTCGCCGGGGAAAAACTGACGCGCGAAGGTTTCGTTGACGATCACAACGAACGGCGATTGCAACGTGTCCTGCGCCGTGAAATCGCGGCCGCGCTGGAGCGGAATGCGCATCGTGCTGAAAAAATTCAGCCCGACGGTGTGAATGTCGGTGACCGGTCTTTGCGATTCCGGCACCGGGCGCTCTTCAATCTGAAAGCACAGGCTCATGACGCCCCCGCTCAAGGGCATCGGCGACACAAAGCTCGCCGCGCGCACGCCCGGCAATGTCGCAACGCGGTCGGCAAAGCGTTGCGCGAACGTCGCCGCGCGCACCGAATCCGGGTAAGCGGCGTCGGACAGAGAGAACCGCGCCGTGAAAACGCGGTGTGCGTCGAATCCAGGATGCACCGCCTGCAGCCGGTGGAAACTTTGGATCAAGAGCCCCGCGCCGCAGAGCAGCACGAGCGCCAGCGCGATCTCGGCGACCACGAGGCCGCCGCGCAGCCGCCGGCCACGCAGGCTTTCGGTGGCGCCGCGGCTGCTGCCGCCGGCTTCGGCGAGCGCGAGATCGGGTCGCGAAATGCGCCACGCCGGCGCGAGCCCAAACAGGAAGCCGGTGAGCAAACTCACTGCCGTGGTGAACGCGAGCCCGCGGCCGTCGAGCGCGCTTTCGCCGGCGCGCGGGAATCGCGTCGGCAGCAGCGCGCGGATCGCGTCCGTGCCCCAGAGCGCGAGCAGCCAGCCGGCTGCGCCGCCGAGCACGGCGAGGAGGAGGCTTTCCGTGAGGAGCTGACGCACGATGCGCCAGCGGCCGGCGCCGAGCGCGGCACGAATCGCGATTTCTTTTTGCCGCACGGTCGCGCGCGCCAGCAGGAGATTGGCGACGTTCACGCACGCAATGAGCAACACGCAGCCCGCCGCGCCAAGCAGGATCATCAAAGCCGGCCTCACTTGTCCGACGATGTCCTGCAACAGCGACTCGACATAGACGCCGGTGCTCGCGTTGCTGTCTGGATATTGTTTCGCCAACGCGGCGGCAACTCCATCGAGATTTGCCTGTGCCTGCGCGAGGCTCACGCCCGGCTTCAAGCGTGCAATCGCGCCGAGGAAATTGTTGCCGCGCTGGCTGGTCACCGGTTCGCTGCCGTCGGCCGGCGGCACGCGTTCCGGGCCCATCGTGCTCCAGATTTCGACCGGATCGTTTTGCACGGGAATCTGGAAACGCGGCGGCATGACGCCGACGACTTCGTAGCTTTGTCCGTCGAGGGTCAGCTTGCGCCCGAGCACGGATTGTTCGCCGCCGAACCGCCGCTGCCAGAGCGCATGACTGAGGATGACGACGCGGGTGCCGGGTTCGTCTTCGCTCGACAGAAAATTGCGACCCAGAATTGGCTCGACGCGCAAGAGGCGAAACAAGTCCGCGGAAACAAACGCGCCCGGCACATGGAGCGCTTCGCGGCCTTCCACGAGCGTGAAATTATTGCGTTCGTAAACACCGATGTTCTCGAACACGCGATTCTCCACGCGCCAGTCCTGGAAGTCGGGATAACAGGTCGTCGAGTGGTTGGAGGCAAGCCCTGCCGGCTGGCGCGTGTCGCGTTTCCAGATCGCCACGAGACGATCGGCTTCGCCAAAATTCAGCGGTCGCAGGATGACGGAATTGACCACGCTGAAAATGGCCGTGTTGGCGCCGATGCCGAGCGCCAGCGCGAGAACGGCAACGAGCGTGAAACCGGGCTGTTTGAGCAGCGTGCGGGCGGCGTAGCGGAGATCGTGGAAGAACGTGGTCATGGTGGGATTGGGAGGAAAGGATCTACTCTGCGCGCAGCGCGACGGTCGGATCGACCGCGGCGGCGCGCCGGGCCGGCAGCCAACTGGCCAGCACGGCTACCGCGGCGAGCAGCGCGCAGGCCCCGCCGTAGGCCGTCGGGTCCGCATAGCCGACGCCGTAGAGCACACCGGCCAGCGCGCGCGACGACGCCAGCGCACCGATACTTCCGAGGGCAAGGCCCAGACCGACCGCGCGCAGACTCTGCCGAAGCACCAATCGCGAAACGTTTTCGCGGCTCGCACCGAGCGCCATGCGGATGCCGATCTCGCGGGTGCGTTGCGTCACGGTGTAAGCCAGCGCGCCGTAAAGTCCGGCGGCGGCGAGTCCGAGCGCGGCGACCGAAAAGAAACCGAGCAGCCAGCCGCGCAGCCGTGGCTGCCAGAGCGAACCGACGATTTCGCGATCAAGGGCAACCGCGTGAAAAACGCCGACGTCCGGCGCGGTCGCGGCGACCTCGCGGCGCACGGAGTCGAGCAACCCGGCCGGGTGTTGCCACCACGGCGTTTCGACACGCGCGCGGATGAGAAAGTGCGTCTGTTTCCAGGCGAGTTGCTGGCTGCAAAAATACAAATCCGGCCCCGGCTGGCCGTCGAGCGATTGGTGCCGCACGTCGCCGACGATGCCGACCACAGTCATCCAAGGGTCGTTGTCCACGCTACCGCGGGTGGAGGACGGATCGCCGATTTTCAACCGCTGGCCGAGCGGTTCGGCGTCCGGCCAGAGCCGGCTGGCGAGATCGGCGCTGACGATGCAAACGCGCAACGCGCCGAGCGTATCGCCCGCGGCGAAGGAGCGTCCGCGATGGAGGGGGATGCGCAGAGCGCGAAAGTAATCCGGACTGACGGTTTGAAAATTCGCCAGCGGATTGCGCACCTGCGCTTCCGGCGACTGACCCTCGGCGGTGAGAGGCGAACGATTCCAGGGACGCTGCGGCACAAAGGGCGGGCTGTTGTTGGCCGCGGCGACCTCAACGCCGGGCAACGCGGCGATGCGCTCGAGCAGGCGCGAGAAACGATCCACGCGCATCTGCGCCGTTTCTTCGCTGCGGTAGGTCGGATTGATCTCCACCATCAGCACGCCGCGCGGGTCGAAGCCGGGCGCGACGGCGCCGAGTTCCGTGAGGCTGCGCAGCAGCAGGCCGGCACCGACGAGCAGGACAAGCGAGAGCGCCACCTGCGCGGTCGTCAGCGTCAGCCGAGTCCGTGTGTCTCGCGCGCCCGTGCTGCCGGCGCCCTCTTTGAGCGCGTGCATCGGATCGGCACGCAACGCCTGCCACGCCGGCAGGCAACCAGCGAGCACGCCGGCGAGCAGCGCGACCGCGACCGCGAAGACGAGCACGCCCGGGCTCAACTCGATCTTCACCCAAAACGGCAGTTCCACCGGAATAAGATGCACCAACCCATCCACGGCCCAGACCGCCAGCAGAATCCCGGCGGCTGCGCCGGCCAGCGCCAGCAGGAGGCTTTCGGCGAAGAGCAACCGCACAATCCGCGTGTGGCTGGCTCCGAGAGCCGCGCGCAGAGCCAGCTCGCGGCGGCGCGTCGTGGCGCGGGCGAGGAGCAGTTGGCTGGCGTTGGCACACGCGATAAGCAACAGGCCGCCGCACGCACCGAGCAGCAAAATCAGGGACGGCCGCACCGCTCCGGTCATTCCTTCGCGCAACGCCAGGACGGCGGCGCCGACGTCGCGATTCGAGTCGGGATACTGGTCCGTCAATCGCTGCGCGATGACGGAAAGTTCTGCCTGCGCCTGCGCCACGGTTGTGCCGGGCGCCAGCCGTGCGATGGCTTGATCGGCGCGCCACGAGCGGTCGCTGCTCTTCGCGAAAGTTGCGCCCATCGGCACCCAGAGATCGGTCTGAATCGGGAACCGGAAATCGGCCGGCATGACGCCAACCACGGTGCGGCTGGTGTCATCGAGGCGCAGTTGGCGGCCGACGACGGATGGTTCTCCGCCAAACGTGGTTTTCCAAAGCCGATGGCTGATGAGCACGACTTTCGTCGCGCCGGCTTCGTCATCCGCGGCGACAAAATCGCGCCCCAAGGCCGGGCGCACGCCGAGCACGGAAAACAGGTTCCACGTCGTGAAGGTCGTCTTCAGCGTTTCCGTTCCGCTGCCGCCGGGCAGCTCCAGGTTGCCGTTCCAGCGCAGGTTGAAAAACGCGAGGTCGCTCAGCGTGCGGCTGCCGGCGCGCCAGTCGAGAAAATCGAGATAATTCACGCCGAGATCGTTTCCCGCGGCGCGTCCGCGCGATCCCACGCTCACCAGCCGTTCCGCGTCCGCGTAGGGCAGCGGTCGCAGGAGAAAAGCGTGGACGACGCTGAAGATCGAAGTGTTCGCCGCGATGCCCAGCGCGAGCGTCAATACGACAGTCGCGGCGAGACCCGGCCGTTTGAGCAAAGCGCGCGCGGCGTAGCGAAAATCGTGCATGGTCGTCATCCTTCCCGCAGTGCCACCATGGGATCGACGCGTCCCGCCCGTCGCGCCGGCAAGTAACCAGCGAGCGCAGCGACCAGGAGCAGCAGGCCGCTGACACTCGCCAGGGTTGTCGGGTCGATCGGGCTGACGCCGTAGAGCATCGCACCGAGCAGCCGTGTCACCCCGAGCGCCGCCACCAAGCCGAGCGCGAGGCCGAGCAGCGCCAGGCGCAGGCTCTGGCCGACGACCAAGCGCATGAGCGCGGCCGGCTGCGCGCCGAGCGCGAGACGAATGCCCATCTCACGAGTGCGTTGCGCGACCGTGTAGGACATGACCCCATAAAGACCAAGTGCCGCGAGCAGAAGCGCGGTCGCCGCGAACGCGCCGAGCAACAGGCCGTGCAATCTGCGGTCGGCAACAGACTCGGCAATGACAGCACGCAACGGACGGGGATCGAAGACCGGCAGCGCGGGATCGATTTCGCGCACGGCGCGGCGCACCGATTCGCTCAACGCGGTCGGCTCGCCAGCCGCGGCGCGCACGACCAGGTTCATCGCCTGGGCTTCGTTCTCACCCGGCCCGGAGGCGTGCGGAGCTTGGGCGACCGGAAAATAAACCTCCGGCTCGGGCGCGCGATCCAGGCCGGTCTGACGCACATCGGCCACGACGCCCACGATGGTGGAAAATGTCTCGGTGTAAGCTTTGACTCGCTTCCCAAGCGCGTCGGCTTCGTCCTTCCAAAAGCGCCGCGCCATCGTCCGGTTGATGAGCACGGCGGCCGGGGCGTCTGCGGCATCGCGGGCATCGAGAGGCCGGCCAGCCAGGAGCGGGATGCCGGCTGCCGCAAGATAGTCTCCGCCGATGACTCGAAACTCCGCCAGGGGCGCCTGTCCGGGCGCGGCCGGTGCGCGGCCTTCCACTTCGACGTCGCCGTTGGTGCCCCATTGGGAGAGCGGCAGCAGATTGATCGTCCCGACCGCACGCACTCCCGGCAGCGCGGCGAGGCGGGGGAGCGCGCGCTCGTAGAAAGCCGTGACGGCCGCGGACGTGGGATATTGCCCGGCCGGCAGCGACACGCGCGCGGTGAGGACATTTTCCGCCTGCCCCAAACCCGAGTCCGTGCGATAAACTTGCGCGAAGCTGCGCAGGAGCAGCCCAGCACCGGCGAGCAGCATCATCGCCAGCGCCATCTCCGCGACGACCAGTGCGCCACGCAACCGGCCGCGCCCGGCGCCGCCGGCACCGATGGCTTCGCGCAACGTCGCCTGCAAATCGGTCGCGGCGCACCCGACGCCCTGCCGCGCCGGCACCAACCCACAGATGAGACCCACGAGGAGCGTAAGCAGGCAACTGAATCCGAGCACCGCGCCATCGAGCCGCACCTCCGCGGTGCGCGGCAGCCATTCGCGGGCCAGCGCGACGAGCAGATCGATCCCCCAGGTCGCCGCCAAAATTCCCGCCGCGCCGCCGAGCGTGGCTAGGAGAAAACTCTCGATCAACAATTGCCGCGTCAGCCGCCAGCGACTGGCCCCGAGTGCCAGCCGGAGGGCCATCTCGCGGCCCCGGCTGGTGTTATGCGCGAGCAGGAGGTTGGCGATGTTTGCGCAGGCGATCAGCAGCACGCAGCTCACCGCGCCGAGCAACACGAGCAACGCGGGGCGCGTCTTGCCGACGAGTTCCTCGCGCAACGGCACGAGCTTGATGCCGCGGCCGGCTTGGTTGTCAGGATACTGTCGCGCCAAGGTCTGCGCGATCGCGCCCATCTGTGCCTGGGCCTGTGACAGCGCGACGCCCGCCCGCAGGCGGCCGACGACCCAGAAGCGGTGATTGCCGCGAGCAGCGAGGTCCGCCGCGCTGAAGACCAGCGGCGCCCAGAGCCGGGCGCGACCGCTGGGAAAGCGAAAGTCGGCCGGCATGACGCCGACGACGGTGACGCGCCGGTCGTCCAGCGTGATCTGGCGGCCCACGATGCCCGCATCGGCCGCATAGCGCGTGCGCCAAAGCGATTCGCTGAGCACGACGACATCGTCATGGCCGGGTCCGTCTTCACCGCTCAGGAAGCCGCGCCCCAACAACGGTCGCGCTCCGAGCAGGCGGAAGTAGTCGGTGGAAACTTTTGCGCCCAGCGCACGCTCCGGGCTTTCCCGATCCTGCAGGGCGAAATTCTGGAAATGATAGGCTGCCAATCCGTCGAACACGCTGTTTTGCGCCCGCCAGTCGCGCAGGTTCGGCTCGGAGGCCGTGCCGAGAAAATCCGCCGGCATTTCCTGGGTTTCCCAGACCTGGACCAGTCGCTCCGGTTCGGGCAGCGGCAGCGGACGCAGCAGCACGGCGTGGACAACGCTGAAGACGGCGGTGTTCGCACCGATGCCCAGCGCCAGCGTGAGGATGACGACGAGGGTAAAGCCCGGATGCTTGCAGAGCATCCGCAAGGCGTAGCGCAGGTCGTTCATCATGGGGTGAGCGTGCGAGTGAGCGCGGTTTATCGGATGTTGAACGAGGATTTTTATCCTTCCCGCAGCGCCACCATCGGATCGACGCGACCCGCGCGCCGGGCTGGCAGGTAGCCGGCGAGCGCCGCGACGAGAAGCAACAATCCGCTGACACCAACGAGGGTCGCAGGATCGAGCGGGCTCACGCCGTAGAGCAGCGCGCCGAGCCCTCGTGTCGCGCCGACAGCGACGATCAGGCCGAGTGCAAGACCGAGCAGCGCGAGGCGCAAACTCTGGCCGGCGACGAGCCGCACGAGATCGCGCGGCCGCGCGCCGAGCGCGAGGCGGATGCCCATCTCGCGGGTGCGTTGCGAAACGAGAAACGCCATCACGCCGTAAAGGCCGAGCGCCGCCAACGCGAGCGCCAGGCCGGCAAACACGGCGAGCAACACCATGAGCAGGCGGCGCAACGCAATCGAGTTCGCAAACAGGTCCGTCATCGCGGCGAGATCGTAAGCCGCCTGGTCGGCGTCGATGGCGCGGATGGCTCCCCGAACCGGCGCGATGAGCGCCTTCGGATCCGCCGCCGCGGAGCGCACGACGAGCGTGACTTGGGAGGTCGGAAATTGCGCCTGCGGGA
The DNA here is from genome assembly GCA_964246635.1 of uncultured Chthoniobacterales bacterium. Taxonomy (GTDB): domain Bacteria; phylum Verrucomicrobiota; class Verrucomicrobiia; order Chthoniobacterales; family SZAS-18; genus JAFAXH01. Next base: position 14,981 of record CAXTRS010000030.1, read on the forward strand.
AATAGACCTGCATCGGCGTTTTCCTGTCCAAGCCGTATTGACTCACGTCGCTGACCACACCGACCACGGTGCGCCAAGATTCCGGATTTTTGTCGGAACCGGCGAGCCTCACGCGCTTGCCGAGCGGGTCGGCGCCGGGCCAGAGATTGCGCGCCATGGTTTCGTTGATGAGGACGACGGGCGCGGAGTTTTCTAGATCGTGCTCGTCGAACGCGCGACCTTTTCGCAGCGGGATCGCCATCGCGCGGAGATAACCCGCATCGGTAACATACAGGTCCACGTTGATTTCTTCGCCGCGCGGTTTCGGATAGTCTTCGACCGCGAGTCCGCGGCCATCGAAATTGTCGCTCAGCGGCAGCACGCTCGTCAGCCCGGCGGCCTGCACGCCCGGAAGTTCCTGCACACGCGCGCCGAGCTTTTTGTGGAAAGCGATCCAGTCCGCGGGCTGCGGATATTTCGCGCCGGGAAGCGCGACGTTCATCGTCAACAGACGCTCCGGGCTGAAGCCGGGATTCACGGCGCGCAGGTTGAGCACGCTCTTGATCGCCAGCCCCGCGCCGACGAGGAGCACGAGCGCCAGCGCGATTTCCGCGAGGACGAGCGCCGAGCGCAGCCGGTTGCGCACCGACCCGGTGCCGGTGCCGTGCCCGCCCTCTTTGAGCGACGAATTCAAATCCGGCCGGGAGACGGAGAGCGCCGGCGCGAGACCGAACAGAATGCCGGTCGCCAACGACGCGACGAGCGTGAAGCCAAGCACGCGGCTGTCCACTTTGATGCCGTGCAGCAGCGGCGTGACGGACGCGCCGAGCGTTTCGACGAAGCTCGTTCCCCAAAGCGCGAGCAACAAGCCGACGCCGCCCCCAAGCAGGGCAAGGAGCACGCTCTCGGTGAGCAATTGCCGAACGAGTCGCCAGCGGCTGGCGCCGAGCGCGAGGCGGATGGCGATTTCCTTTTGGCGCGCGGCGGAACGCGCGAGCAGCAAGTTGCCGATGTTCGCGCACGCGATCAGCAGCACGGAGCCGACGGCGGCGAACAACGCAACGAGCGTCGGACGCAACCCGCCCACCGTGTCTTCCGGGAGCGAGACGAGGTGCACGCCGTAGCCTTTGTTGTGTGTCGGATGCGTGGCTTCGAGCCGGCTGGCGATGAGCGTCATTTCCGCCTGCGCCTGCGCGAACGTCGTGCCCGGCTTGAGCCGCGCGATGGCGCGCAGATGGCGCGCGTCGCGCTCCTCGTTGTCATACTTCTCCGCGACCGGCCGGTAGTAGGCGGCAGGCTGCGCAACGACGCTCTCCGGCAGCGAATGAAAACTCGCCGGCATCACACCCACGACTGTGTAAGGCCGCGCGTTGAGCAAGGCGGTTTTGCCGATCACCGCCGGGTCGGCGCCGAAGCGGCTTTGCCACAGGCCGTAGCTCAGGATGATGACGCGGTCTTTGCCTTCCTCCTGTTCTTCAGGCAAGAATGCCCGACCCAGCAGCGGCTCGGTGCCCATGACTTTGAAATATCCGTCGCCGACCTGCATTGCCGGCAGGCGTTCCGGCTCGCCGTTCGCGCCGGAAAAGATCGGGCGCCATTGGGTGAACGTCGTGATTTCCGCGAAGACGCTGTTGCCGCTGCGCCAGTCCGCGACATCCGTGGCGGAGACCTGGTTGCGGTGATTCCCCTGCTCCGGCGAATCGCCCCAGACCATGACGAGACGCTCAGGCGCGGGGAACGGCAACGACTTCAAGAGGATCGCGTTCACCATGCTGAAAATCGTCGTGTTCGCGCCGATGCCGAGCGCGAGCGTGAGCACGACGACGAGCGTGAAGCCCGGCGCCTTCAGGGAGGTGCGCGCGGCGTAGCGCAGGTCCTGGAGCAGAGTGGTCATGAGGTTCTAATTTACTCCGAACGCAACGCTTCCATCGGGTCGATGCGCGCGGCGCGGCGCGCGGGCAGCCAGCTCGCTAGGAGCGCAACGGCGCCGAGCAAGAGCGCGACGGCGCCCAGCGTCAACGGGTCCCAAACGCGGACGCCGTAGAGGAGGCTTTGCATCACGCGCAAGCTCGCGAACGCGGCGACGATCCCGAAGAGCATGCTGATGCCGACGAGGGTCATGGATTGACCCAGAATGAGTTTGAGAATCGCCGACCGATCCGCGCCGAGCGCCATGCGGATGCCGATCTCGCCGGTGCGCCGCACCACCGCAACCGCGAGCACACCATATAGTCCAATCGCCGCGAGTGTCAGCGCCAGCAAAGAAAACGCGACGATGACGACGAGCGTGAACCGGCGCGGCGCCAGCGCGGTCGCGCGCAAAGTTTCAAGCGAGCGGATGGCATAAACGGGCTGGCCGGAATCGACAGCGCGCGCCGCGGCACGGATGAGTTCGGAAAGCTCGCTGGCCGCAGCGTGACTGCGCACCACCACGTCGAGGTCGTTATCGAGGAACTGCTGGAACGGGCGATAAATTTCCAAGCCCGCCGAACGCGCGAGGTCGTCGTGCCGCACGTCGCCGACGACACCGACAATGGTGAGCGGACTCTCGGCGCCGTCGGCGAGCAGTTGGCGGCCGACCGGGTTTTCGTCGCCGTAGAGTGTGTGCGCGAGCGCGTGGTTGAGGATGACCACCGGCGGCGCCGTCCCGTCATCCGATTTTTGGAAAGGCCGGCCCGCGAGCAGCGGAATTCCCACGGTCGCGAAGTAGTCGGCACTGACCGACCGGCAGGCGCCGATCTGCCTCGTTTTCGGATCAGATTGGTCGGCGTCGGACCGGCGGAACGAATAGCCGTTGTTGCGTCCGCTCAGCGGAATTTCGGAAACCAAACCCACGTGTTCGAGACGCGGCGACTCCTCGAGTCGCGCGAGCACCTGCGCGTAAAAACCGCTGCGCACCGGCAGCTCGCGGTAGTGCGCGAAGTCGGGCGATAACCGCGCGGTGAGGACGGATTCCGCGTGGAAACCGGGGTCTTCGTGCAACAGCGCGGCGAAGGAGCGCGCGAGCAATCCGCCGGCGGTGAGCAGCAGCAAGGTCAGGGCAAACTGCGCGCCGACCAAAGCGGAGCGCAACCGATTCGTGCGGCGATCCGAAGTGACCGCTCTGCCAACCCCGACCTGAGTCGCCCGCGCAGGCTGCACGGCAAACAAACGCCCCGCCGCGGGCAGCACGGCGATGAGCGCGGCAAGAAGCGCCAGGGCGGTCGAAATGCCGAGCAACCGCGGCGCGAAACCGTTCCAATTGCCGGCTTCCAGCGCGCCCGGCGCCAACGCGGCGAGCAGCTCGACCGTCCAGCCAGCCAGCAGAAAACCCAACGCCCCACCCCCCAACCCAAGGATAGTAGCCTCGCCCAACAGACTCGCCGCCAGCCGGACGCGGCTCGCGCCGAGCGCAAGACGAATCGCACTGTCCTTTTCTCGATCCAGTGCGCGGGTGAGCCAGAGGTTGACCAGGTTGACGGCGCTGATGGTCAGCAGCAATCCGGCAGCCGCGAGGCAGAGAAGCATCGGCGCGCGATACGGCGCGGCGAGGCGGGTTGACAGGAAATCCACGCCGACCGTCCAACCCGTGTTTGATTCAGGGTATTCGCGCGCGAGTTCCAGCGAGACGCGCTGCATGTCGTCGCGCGCCTGGGTCAGCGAGACGCCGTCGCGCAGACGTGCGACCACCGCGTAGTTGTGCATGCCCCCGCGCTGGGTGAGCTGGTGCTCGGGAAAGACGAGCGGAATCCAAGCGTCGGGCATCAGTTCGCGCGCGCCGCTTTGCGCCAGCTCGACTTCGTCGGGAAAACGGAAACCGGGCGCGGCCACGCCGACCACGGTGAACGGCTTTTGGTCGAGCGTGATCGAGCGGCCGAGCATTTGCGGATCGCCAAGAAAGCGCGTCTGCCAAAGCCGCTGGCTGATGACAACGACCTGATTTTGCCCGCGCACGCCTTCTTCGGTTTGGAAGCCGCGGCCGAGCGCGGGATTCACGCCCACGGTTGCAAACAAATTCGGGGACGCGAGCACCACGCCGATGCGCTCGCCGCCGCGATCGCTGCCGAGATTTTGCGACATCGCCAGCCACGCGGTGAGCGACGAAAAACTCCGCTGCCGCCCGACCCAATCGACGAAGTCCGGCGCGCTGACGGGAATGTCCGCCCGCCCCCCCATGAAGCGGCTGAGTTCCGCGTTGCGCTGGCTGAGCAACACGAGCCGTTGCGGCTCGCGCAACGCCAGCCGTTTCCAGAGCACACGCTCAGCGACGGAGAGCACGGCGATGTTCACCCCGACGCCGAGCGCGAGGGTCAGCAGCGCGGCGAGCGTGAATCCGCGGCTGCGGAGCAGTCCGCGCAACGTGAAACGCGATTCGGAAAACATCGGTAGTGAGATCGGTGGTTACTCGTCGCGCAACGCGACCATCGGATCGACGCGCATCGCCCGCCGCGCCGGCAGGTAATTCGCCACGAGCGCAACCGCGGCGAGCAGGAGAATGACGCCGGAGAAGGTGAACGGATCGTTCGCGCCGACGCTGAAGAGCAGGCCGGCAAGCAGGCGCGTCAACCCGAGTGCGGCGAGCACGCCGACGACCAGCCCAAGACCAGCCAAGCGCATCCCGCCGCCGACGATGAGCCGGAAGACGTCGCCGCGGCCCGCGCCGAGCGCCATGCGGATGCCGATCTCGCGGGTGCGTTGGGCGACCGCGTATGCCATGACGCCGTAGATGCCGATGGCCGCCAGCACGAGCGCCAGGCCGGCGAAACCGGCGAGCAAGAGCGCGGTCAAGCGGCGGTCGGCGACGGAGCGGGAAACCAGCGCCCGCATCGGTTCAATTTTGGCCACGGGCTGGTCGGAATCGAGCGTCTGGACGGCGGCGCGCAACGCAGGCGCAAGCGCGTCGGCCTGTTGCGAGTTGGCGGCGCGCACGACCACGCTCATGAACGCTTCGCCGCGCTGAAACATCGAGAAAAACATCTCCTCGCGCGGCGGCTCGGCCAGGCTGCGCGAGCGCACGTCGCCGACGACGCCGACGACTTCGGTCTCCGCCGGCTCGGAAACGCTGCAAAGAATTTTTTGGCCGAGCGCGTCACCGTTCGGGAACAATCGCTTCGCCATCGTCTCGTTGATGACCATGACGTTCGGACTCCCGGTGCGATCGCGCTCGTTGAACGCGCGCCCGCGCAAAAGCGGGATTTCCAAAGTCGAAAAATAATCCGGGCTGACGCTGCAATACTTCGCCGCCGCGCGTTCCTTCACCGGTGGGATCGGCCGGCCGATGACGGCGTAAAACATCATGCCGCCGTTTTCCGACAGCGGCACCCCGACCGCGGCGGCCGAGCGGCGCACGCCGGGCAGCGCGTTCAAGCGTTCGGTCAGCCGGGCGAAAAAGTCGGCCTGCTTTTCGCGTTGCGGATAACGCGTCGTCGGCAGGAGCAAATCGGCCACAACCACGCCTTCGGGATTGAAGCCCATGCGCACCTGCTGGAGCCGCCACAAACTGGTGAGCAGCAATCCCGCGCCGACGAGCAGCACGAGCGACATCGCCACCTGCGCAACGAGCAGCGTGCCCCGCGCGCGGCTTTGGCGCACGCCGCCGACCGCGCCGCGCGAGGCATCCTGGAGTGCCTCGCCCGCGTCGCCGCGCGCCGCGTGCAACGCCGGCACGACGCCGAGCAGCAGGCCGGTGACGAGCGACACCGCCAGGGTGAACCCAAGCGTGACCGGGTGAACGCGCACCTCGCCGGCGCGCGGGATGAACTCCGGGCCCAACCCGCGAATGAGGTCCACGCACCAGAGCGCGAGCAACACGCCGAGGCCGCCGGCGAGCGTGGTAAGCAACACGCTCTCGGTAAGAAATTGTTGCGCGAGCCGCGCGCGCCCCGCGCCCCGCGCGGAGCGGGTAGCGGACTCTTTGCGCCCGCCCCCCAGCCGCGCGAGCAGGAGGGTGGCGAC
>CAXTRS010000031.1:0-15419 GCA_964246635.1 uncultured Chthoniobacterales bacterium
GCGATCAGCTCAGGATTGATGACCTTCAGCGCGACGTAACTTTGCAGCCGGGTGGCGAGCGCTTTGTAGGTGACGCCCATCGCGCCGCGGCCGAGTTCCCAAGCGCTCCCGTCTATGTGACTGAGGATGCGGTAGTGCTCGAACTGCCGCGCGTCGCCGCCGGAACCGGTGGCAATCCGATCTTGAGCCGGACTTGAAGATATCGAAGTGGACGAAACGGAGGACGAAAGCGCCGCGGTGCCGAGCGGTGCAGCGACTCCGGCATCATCGTCGTTCATAAGCCCGGGAAGGTTGTCCTAATTACGCGGGAAACGCAGAGCCGAAAAGTTTTTTCCGCCCGAGTGGCAGCAATGCAATCACCTCGTTGTGAGACGCAACCCAACGACAGATTTACCCGCGCTTCCACGTTGGCAAACGCGCATGGGCGTGCGAGAAATGCCAGGTCCGCTCACCGCTTCTGCCGTCTCGTCGTTGCGTTTCCAGATGAACTTTTTTCGCCTGCCCTCGACTCTGCCGCGCTTCAGATGTTTCGTCTTCGCGACGACCGCCGCCGCTTTGTGCTGTTCTCTGTTTCTGCCGCTGGCCGGCTGCACGAAAAAAGACCCGACCGCCGACGCGATCAAAAAACTCAAGGCGAGCAATCAATCCGTCACGACCGAGGATTTTCTCAAAGCCGCGGCGCGCGGCGACGTCGGCGCGCTCGCGCTCTTTGTCGCCGCCGGGTTGGATCGCAACACGCAGGACACCCGCGGCCGCACGCCGTTGATGGCCGCGGCGGAAGCCGGCAAAGCGGAAGTCGTCAAACGGCTGCTCGAAGAAAACGCCCGGCCGGACATCCAGGACAAAGACGGCCTCACCGCACTGCTCATCGCCGCCAGCAAAGACCAGAGCGAGTGCGTGCGCCTGCTCGTCGAAGCCAACGCGGACGTGACGCTCAAGGGCACGTTCAAAGGCGTGAAAAACTGGACGCCGCTGACGAAGGCGGTCTTCGAGGGCTACACGAAAACCGTGCAGGTGCTCCTCGCCACCAGCCGCGACCGGCTCGCGCGCGACGGCCAGCTCGACCGTGCGCTGCTCGTCGCCTGTTACCTCGGCAACCTCGATTTGATCAAGGCGCTGCTCGACCGCGGGGCGAACGTGAACGCCGCGCTCGAGAAGGGCCAGACCGCGCTGATGAGCGCGGCGACCACCGGCCGGCAGGACACCGTCGCGCTGCTGCTCGCGCGCGGCGCAAACCCAAAGATGGCCAACGCCGAAGGCGCCACCGCCTCGATCATCGCGCTGCAACGCGGCTTCCCCGAGCTGGCGAAAACGCTCGACGCCGCGATTGCCGGCCTGCCGCCCGCCGCGCTCGCCACGAGCGACCCAACGCCGGGTGCGTCGCCATCGGCCTCGGCCGACAACTCGAAGCAAGCCGCCGCGGAGACCGCCGCGGCGAGCAGCAGCAGCGGCGGCGGCGCGATGGAACAGGCGTGGCTGAAACACAACAAGGTCGATCCGCAGACGCTGCTCGCCAAAGACACCGGCCAGGATGACGACGGCGACGGCTTCACCAACGACGAAGAACTCGCCGCCGGCACCGACCCGAACGACCCGAAGTCGCATCCACCGCTGCACACCAAGCTGCGCATGAAACGGCTCGACGCGCAGACCTTCCCGGTCGTGCTCGACAGCGTCTGGCCCAACGGCAAAAAGGCGAAGGTGTCCGTCAAAGGCAACCCGAGCGGCGAGCTCTCCGTGGGCGATCCGGTGCCGGGTGTGCCGTATCGCATCACGCGCATCCGGCCGCGTTCGATTTTTGCGAAGGACACCGGCCAGCCGATGGACGTCTCGGAGCTGACGCTGACCCAAACGGACACTGGCGAAAAAGTGACTCTGGTGAAGTCCATGCCCGCCAACGCGCCGAACAGCCGCGCGGTGCTCGCGGTCGAGCTCGCCGGCGGCAAGACGACGGAAGTCGAAGTGCGCAACAACCAGGAATTCACGCTGCCGAGCGACGACAAAACGCGCTACCGCGTGCTCGACATCCGGCCGACGCAAGTCGTGATTAAAATATTGCCGAACGGGCAAACGATCACCGTCTATATGCCGGAAAGCGACCAAACGGCGCGACGCTGAAAACATTCATCAAAATGAGCATTCCTCTCGAAGACCTCGCCTCCGACATCATCGCCAAAGCCCAGCGCGGCCTCGGCCTGAGCGACAGCGCGCTCGCCGAAAAAGCCAGCATTTCCGCCGGCGATCTGCGCGCGGCGAAGTCGGGCAAAGACACGCCGGACGTGGGCGTGGTGAGCAAAATTGCCGAAGCGCTTGGCCTGCACGCGCCGTCGCTCGTGGCCAGCGCGCGCACGGATTGGCAACCAGAGGAGTCGGCGGCGGCGGAAACGTTTGCACACTTCAACTCGCCGTTCGGCGGCGACATGACGGTGAATTCTTACCTCGTCTGGGATCGACCCGGCGGTGTGGCGGTCGCGTTCGACGCCGGCACGGATGCACGCCCGATGCGCGAAGCATTGGAGAAAAACAAGCTGCGGCTCGCGGCCGTGTTTCTCACGCACACGCATCACGATCACGTCGAAGCGCTCGATCAGTTGCTCGCTGGGCAGAACGACGTGCCGGTCTATGTCTCGCAACGCGAAGGCTACCGCGGCGCGAAAGAGATTTTCGACAACGCCGGCTTCGGTTTTGACGGACTGCAAATCGACGCGCGCTCGACGCGCGGTCATTCGCCGGGCGGGACGACGTTTGTGGTGACGATCGCTGGCTACGAGCCTGCGCCAGCGCTGGCCATCGTCGGTGACGCGTTGTTTGCCGGCAGCCAGGGCGGCGTGGACCAACGAGGCTACGCCGAAGCGATGCGGCTGAATCGGGAGAACATTCTATCCCTGCCGGATGCCACGGTGATCTGCCCCGGTCATGGGCCACTCACCACGGTCGGCGAAGAGAAAGCGCACAATCCGTTTTACGCGGAAAGCGTCTGACATCGTTCGTCAGGCAGGGACGCCTCTCCGAGGCGTCCCATTTGTTTTTGTCTGGCTGCGGCAACGGAAAATCACGGACGCCCCGGAGGTGCGTCCCTACCTGTTGACGATCGCTCGCTTGCCATCGACGAAACCGCTGGCTTCGATGCGGTCGTCGCGGAAGAATCGCACGCGCGTCGCGCCGCTTTTTTCGAGACAGAAAATGTGCGCCGACGGCGTTTGCTCGGGCGGAAGCTGCGGCTGGTCGGCGAGGAACGGGCAGACGATCAGGCGCGCGCCGACCGCGCGCAGAAAATCGGTCGTGCCGCTGATGCCGCCGTGGTGCGCGCCGAGCACGAGCACGTCACTGCGCAAATTTTGCGCGGACTCGTTGGCCAGCAGCCAGCGCTCCGTCGTCTCGCCGCTATCGGCAGTGAGCAGCGCGCGGGCACGGCCGGTTTTTGTGTCGATGAGTTGCACGACGAGCGCGCGGTCGTCCGCCAGCACCGGCGGACGCGATAAACCCACAGGCGGGTAGAGCACACGGGCGCGCAAAGCCGGGGACAAATCGAATTCGTCTCCGCGGCTCGCTCCATCGCGGCTGAGCCGGCGGTCGCGCACGATGCCGAGCGCGGTCTGCCAATCTTTCCACGCCATTGAACGCGGCGACGGATAGGCCGGCGCGAGCCCTCGCCCCGGCCCGAATTCCGCGAGCGCAAGCGGCGCCGCGCCGAGGTGCGCGGCGTCGCCCTGGCGCAGGAGCAAACCGGTCAGCGCGTTGACGCCGCGCGCGTGCAGGGCCGGGCGCACGGCGCGCTCGTAATCAAAGGCGCGGCCGGTATCGACGAGCCATTCATGGCGGCCGCCATCGCGTGTGCGCAGATGGGTCGCGCTGCTCTTGCGGCCGAGATCCAGGGCGAGCAACTCGACCGCCGGCCGCGTCCCCGATAACTGCCACTCGCGCGGGTCGCCGACATACACGTAGCCACCGGGCAGTAACGCGCACGCTTTGACGATGCCGATGAGCACTTTCGCAAACAGCCAGTTCGCGTTGTTCATCCAACCGACCCACAGGTTCCAAAATCCGCCGGCCAGCGCGCAGAGGCACAATCCGAGCACGGCGAGCGCGAACGGAAATACGAGAATGTTCGCCAGCGCCGACATCGGCGAGACGAAGTGAAAATACCAGATCATCAGCGGCAAGGACCCGAGCCAGGCGGCGAGCGAAACGCTGACGACACCGACGGCCCAGCGCCGCGCCTTGTCCAACCAGACCCGCCATCGGGGCAGCAGCACGCGCGGCAGAAATGGGTCGGGCGCACCGAGGCCGCGCAGCTTGCGGTCGATGGGTCGGGCGACGAGCAGGATAACGAGGACGACGGCGAAGGAGAGCTGGAAACCGCGGGAAAAAAGCTGGTTCGTGTCGAAGAACAGGAGCAGCACGGCGGCGGCGCCGAGGTTGTTCATTGCGCGCGTCGGCCGGTCGAAAAACAAGCCGCCGAGCAGCACCGCGGCGATGAGCGTGGCGCGCAGGCTGGCGGGGCCGAGACCGGTGGCGAGCGCGTAGAATCCGAGCGCCGGCACGACGAGCAGGCCGGCGAGTTCGCGCCGCATTCCGGTGCGCAGAATCGTGATCCCGATCGCGGCGAGCAGGCCGATTTTCAGGCCGTCGATGGCGAAGAAGTGCAGAGTGCCGGTGACCTGGAGCGCGTCGCCGAGCGCCCCCTTTTCCATGTCGGCGTCGATGCCGAGGATCATGCTTGAAACGATCGCGGCGACCTCAGGGTCGTCGCGTAAATCGTGGTGCAGCCGCTCCCGCATCCATTCGCGCAACCGGCCCGCGGCGCGCACAAAGATCGGCGAAATGCCGCGTGATTCGGCGAGCGTGCGAAGGGGATGCAGCGGATCGACCTGGAGCCGCAGCTCGGAGCGGATGCCGTTGCGCAACGCCTGCGCGGCGTAATCGGTCTCGCCGGGGTTGCGCGCGCCGCGCAAGTTGCGCGCGGACGCCGCGAGCGCGAGGTGGTCGCCCATGACCGGGAGAGGCGGATAGGCGACCGGCGGGTTGCGCGGTGACGACGACGATGGCGGCGGGCGCGTATCGTCCGGCAATTCCGGCGGCAGGTTCAGCGGCCAGCTCACGACAACTCGTGCGTGGGTCGGGCGCGGGATGCCGTCGCCGTCGAGCTCGACGGATTCCAGCGCGAAGTTGAAGCGCGCGTTGGCGGAGCCGGGCCGCACGCGCGGCTCGTCAAGCACGCGGCCCACGGCGCGCACCTGTCGCGGCGGCGTGTCGCCGGTGGGATCGAGCAGGCGCGCGAAAGCCGCCGCAGGCACCGCGTTTTGGCGAAAGACGTGCAGCGTGCCGAAACCCAGCGCAATGAGCAACCAGCAGAGCACGAGCGAACGGCGCCAAAACCAGACGGCAGCAACCGCGGCGAAGAGCGCGGAGAACAGCCACGGCGACCCTTCAGCGGGATACCAATCCGCGACCGCCACGCCGGCGACGGCGCAGATCGCGACGCCCACCAGCGGCTGGCGCGGGCTGCCGGCGCGCGTCGAAACCGGCTGGCTGGGCGCGGCGGAGAGCGCTGCCGCTGCAGGGTCAGAAATCCCGGCCGGTTCCACGCGACGAGCTTAGCTAGCCTGACACAGAAATGGAACGTCGTTCTGCCAATAGTTCCGGCGGGTCCATCGCCATCGAAAAATTTGGAGAGACAAATCCTCGGCTGAATTTGCTTACCACCGCCCCATCCATGCATCTCCATGTTGCCTCTCGTCGCCTCCTGCTCGCCAACCGGTGCTTCCCTGGGCTGCTTGCGCTGGCCTTGCCGCTGATGCTCGCCGCCGCGCCGGACCTGCTGCACGCGCAGCTTCCGAAAATCTTCGTGGCCAGCTATGGCAATGACGTCAACGATGGCTCGCGCGGCAATCCGAAGCGCAACTTCCAGGCCGCGCACAATGCCGTGGCGGCCGGGAGCGAAATCGTCCCGCTCGACACCGCGGGTTACGGGCAGTTGAACATTACGAAAAGTGTGGCGATCACCGCGCCGCCCGCGTGAGCGCCTTTGTCACCGTCAGCGGCGCGGGTTCGGCCATCTCCATCAACGCCGGCGCGAACGACGCCGTGGTCTTGCGCGGGCTGATCATTGAGGGCTCCGGTAGCAATGCGGGCACCGGCATTTATTCCACGCAGGTCGGCACGCTGCGCATTCAGGATGTGAAAATCCGCAACTTTATCAACGGCATCTTCATCGTGAACAGCCTGTCCAATCCCCACTTCGCGATCCAGCGCTGCGACATCGGCGAGGTGCGCTACGGCATCTTGGTGGACGGCTCGGGTTCGGCAGAGCTTACCTTTGCCTCGGTCACCGAGACCACGGTGGATCACGCCGACTATTTCGCCATCGTGTCAGGCGGCGCGCGCACGGAAATTCAGGTGCGCCATTGCGTGTTGACCCACAGCGGCCTGGCGGCTTTTTCCACGCCGAATTTCGGCTTCATCCGTGTGGGCACGAGCACGCTGTCGGGAAATATTAGCACGGCCGATGTGGACCACACTTCCAACCGTGGCGCGGTGGGCACTTACGGCGATAATCTGGACGCGGGTTACGGCGGCAGCGGCAACTACGACGTGTCGCTCGCATACCGATGATGAGGAGCCGCGGAATTTAACCCGGCACCGTCGAATGCGCCGCCTCGGGCTGCGGCGAGAGCTGCGGCGACACCGGCGTTGCTGTTGCTGTTGCTGGCGTCTGCGGTTGCGGCTGCGGCGAGACGGAGGTGACGGTGCTCGTGGACTTCACTTCGGCATCGTCGGCCGCGGCCACGGAAGCGGCATCGTCAGCGGCGGTCGTTTTTTTCTTCGGCTTCGGTTTGCCGAAAACGCGCGTGAGCCCGACGCGGTGCGCGGCGGCTTCGACGAGGTCGGCGACGCGCAGTTTCAGCCGCTTGGCGCGATAGAGAAGGATCAGCAGGAACAGCGCATACGCGGCCAGCACCCAGTAGTCGTGCCGGTGCAAAAAGAGCTGCCGGTAGAGCACGATGGAGGCGACGATGACGTTGACCAGCACGGTGGTGAACACCGGCCGGTTGCGCATTTCCACCCGCGTCAGGCACTTCGGGCCGCCGTGGTATTCGGTGACACTGCGCAGGGTCACGCTCCACCAATAGTGGCCATAGACCTGCACGTCCCAATCCTTCCAGCCAGTGTCGGTGGAATAGCGCCAGCCTTCGGCTTCCATGACCGCGACCGATTCGCGGATGAGTTCCTCGCGGCCGACGCCGGCTTCGCTCCAATAACGGCGGCGCGTGAGGCTCTTGAAGCGACCGGGAAGCTTTTCGTAACGAAATCGCGTGCGCGTCACGGCGCCCGGCGTGCGCTTGTAGCGCATCCAAGTGTAATAGCGTGACCAGCCGCGCACGAGCGGCTGGGCGAAGGCGAGCGCGGTGACGAGGATGCGCGCCGGGATCGTGTCGAACTTCGCTTCGAGCCGTGCGTGGATCATGTAGGAGAGCGCGACGAGAAACGTGGCGCCGAGCATGAGATACGGCACGATGCGCAACGCGTGCAGCGGGACCGAAAGCCCGAAAATGAAGAGCGTGAGCGCGAACCATTCGACGCTTGAAACGTAGTCGGCGACTTCGGAGCGCGGCGTCGGGTAAATGGATTGAAACAGGCCGTGGCCGAAGACGCCGTGATAGATCACCGGCCGATTTAAGAGCCAGGTGAAACGGGGCGCGCCGTAGATTTGGCCTTTCCACTTCGCGGTGCCGGTTGGCGAGAAAAAGATGAGGTGGTTGAAGCGCAGCATCGACTCCGCTTCGCCGTAGCCTTCCTGTTGTTTGCGAAATGCCTTGAGTGTGAAACGCCGGTAGTGCCAGACGATCGCGCTCGGTGAGAAGGCGATGACCTGACCGGAATTTTGCAGCCGCCAGCAGAAATCGACGTCGTCGCCGGCCTTGCGGTATTCGGGGTCGAAGCCGCCGACCATCTCGAAGGCCCAGCGGTGAAACGCCATGTTGCAGCCGGGGATGTGCTCGGCCACCACGTCGTCGAGCAACACGTGACTGGGTCCGCCCGGCGCGGCGGAAACGCAGGCTTGCACCCAGTTCGCGGCGGGCGGCGAGATGTTCGGGCCGCCCACCCCGGCGTAGGGTCCGCTGAGCAGCGTGCCGACGAGGTAGTAGAGCCAGTCAGGATCGGCCATGCAGTCGCCGTCGGTGTAGGCGAAGATGTCGCCGGTGGCCGTCTGCGCGCCGACGTTGCGGGCGTAGGAGAGGCCCATGTTTTTCTGGCGCACGGGGACGAGCAGCGGGTTGTCGGCGAACTTCGCGACGATCTCCGGCGTGCGGTCGGTCGAGCCGTCGTCCACGAGCACGATCTCGTAGTTGGAGTAGTCGATTTCGAGCAGCGACTCCAGGCAGGCTTCGAGCGTTTGCGCGCCGTTGTAGGAGCAGACGATGACGGACACTTTCGGATAGCCCGGCAGCTTCACGCGTCGGGTGACGTGCTCATCGTCGCCGCCGCCCCACTTCTCGCGCATCGCGTGCCATGCCAGTTTCGGCACCCGGTCGCGGGTCACGAGTCCGAACGCCCAATCGGTGATCTCCATGCCGCCGGTGAACCACTCGTCTGTCCAGGCGTAGAGGATAGTCCCCGCGAGGCCGCAGCGCACCACGCTCTCGACGTGCCAGGTGAGCATCTCGGCCTGCTCCTCCTGCGGATGGCGGATGGTGTCCATGCCGAATTCGCCCATCACGAGCGGTTTGTCGTCGGCGAGGTTTTGGAGGCGGAGCAGATATTTTTCAAAGTCCCGCTGGTTGTGCAGATAGACGTTGAACGTCAGGAAATCGACGTTCTGCGGGAGCAGAAATTCCGTGGGCGGATAGCTCGCGTAAGAGTAGAGCGCGTCGGGGTCGATGGAGCGCGCGATGTTGATGAGCCGTTCGACAAATTCGGTGACGCGCTGCACGCCGAGCCAGCGCACCATCGTCGTCGGGATTTCGTTGCCGACGAGATAGGCGAAGATCGCCGGATGGCCGCGGTGTTTGCCGACGGCCTCGCGCACGGTGCGGAGAATCTGCGCGCGGATTTTGCGGTTGTTGAGAAACTCGACGTGCTCCGCCCACGGGATCGAGATGATCGCGCGCAGCCCGTGCTCGGCGAGCAGATCGAGAAACCAGCGCGGCGGGACGTGGTAAATGCGCAGCGTGTTGACGCCGAGCTCGCGCATCTGCGCGAGGTCCTCGCGCACCCGTTCAGGACTGGGCAGGTAGTCGCCGGCGGCGTCCGGCTTGAACGGGCCGTAGGTGACGCCTTTGAGAAAAAATTTCCGCTCGCCCTCGAAGAAAAACTTCGCGCGCACCCGCACGCGGATCAGGTCGCGCGAGCTCGCGGCGACCGGCGCAATTTCAACGGCAGCAGAGGAATCCATGAAGAGCGGGCAAAACGGAAACGCAGCGGACGGCGGCGGAGGCCGGAGTATTCATCGCGCCCGTGGCTCAGGCAAGCGGCGCAGGGCCGGCGTGGCGCGCATCCGTTGTAACCGCTCGCTTGCGCGCGGCGTCTCCTTTCCCATCATGCAAACCTTCCTCAAACTCCTGCCGCTTCCGCTCGTTGCCGCTGGCGTTGCCGCCTTTTCCCTGCCCGATTCGATCCTTCCGCTGGCGACCCCGGCGTTCGCCGCCCATTCATTAGGCCAGCAGCAGCACCCCGGCCGCGCGGTGTTGAAAGCGTTGTTCGAAAAACGGCTCGCGCTGCTCGGCGTCTCCGACACGCAGAAGCGCCAACTGCACAACCTCCTGCGCGACGCCCGGCCGCGCGTGCAGCCGCTCGTCAATCGGTTCGTTGCTGAGAAACGCGCGTTGCGCGGCCTGATGCAATCCGGCACCGTGGACGAAGCGGCGATCCGCGCGCAGGCCGCGCGTGTCGCCGCCGTCGGCGCCGATCTCGCGGTCGAGCGCGCGCGCATCACGCAGAACGCGCGGGCCGTGCTCACGCCCGAGCAGATTGACAAAATCACGTGGTTCCAGACGCGCGCCGACGCGCACATCGACGCATTCATCGAGCGCCTGTTCCAGCAGCTCGATTGAGCAGCAGGAAGCTGGCGAGCGGCGCTCCCACTCAGCGCGCGCCGGTTTCGTCCAGCAGATGACGCCGGATGAACTCGACGGTGGCGTAAAACTGGAAATCCGCGTTCTTCTTTTTCGCGAACCCGTGGCCCTCGTCTTTGGCGAGGAGATACCAAACCGGGGTGCCCTGTTTTTTCAGCGTGGCGACGATCTGATCGGCCTCGCTCTTCGGCACGCGCGGATCGTTCGCGCCTTGGACGACGAAGAGCGGCTTGGTGATTTTCTGCGCGTTGTTCAGCGGCGCGATGCGGTCGAGGAACTCGGCCATCTTCGGGTCGCGCTCGTCGCCGTATTCGACGCGCCGCAGGTCGCGCCGGTAGCTTTCGGTGTTGAGGAGAAACGTCTTCAAATTCGAGATGCCGACCACGTCGAGCGCGCAGCGGATTTTGTCGGCGTAGAACGTCGAGACCGCGAGGGTCATGTGGCCGCCGTAACTGCCTCCGGTGACCATGATGCGATCGGGGTCGAGCGCGACGGCGGGGCCCTGCGCGCTGCGGATCCAGGTGAACAGCGCGTCGATGTCCTTGTAGGAATCCTCGCGTTTGTAGCCGTTATCGAGCGCGACAAACGTTTTTCCGTAGCCGCTGGAGCCGCGAATGTTGGGGAACAAAATCGCGCAGCCAAGCTCGTTGATGAGATAGTTGTTGCGCCCGAGATACCCAGGACGGTATTGGGCCTCGGGGCCGCCGTGGATGTTGATGATGACCGGGCGTTTGCCGGCGAATTTTTTCGCGTCCGGCTGATACAGAAAGCCGGAGATTTCGCGGCCGTCGAAGCTCTTCCATTTCACCAATGTTGGCTTGGCGAAGGCCGCCGCGTTCAGGCCGCCGGTTTCGCTTTCGGTCCAGCGCTCGGCGGACAAGTCGCGGCTGCGGGTTCCGTCGCCGGTGATCTCGGTGGAGAAAACGTCGGACGATGAATTTGCCGACACCTGGCTCCAGCCGAGCGTGCGGCTGTTGCGGTGCCATTTGAGCTGGGAAATCACGCCGCCCTTGCCGTGGCCGGCGGTGATTTTTTCGAGATTCGTCGCGCCTTTGACGGCGTAAATCTCAAGGCGGCTGCTGCCTTGGTCATTGAGCGAGAGCGCCAGCTTGGTGCCGTCTTCGGAGAGATCGAAATTCTCCACGTCGGCGGCAGCTTCGGGAGTGACATAGGTGCCCTGTTTCGTCGCCAGATCGACGTAAGCGAGGCGCTGAAATTCGCCGCCGTTGTCGGTGATGACGTAGAAACCCTTGCCGTCTTTCGCGAACTCGGCGCGGCCGTAGAAAACTTTTTCGCTGCCCTCGGGGCGACGCGGCGTCAGCTCGGTCTTCTGACCCGTCTGCGCATCAAAGAGCCAGAGGTAGCTTTCGTTGATCGAGACGAATTCGAGCACGAGGAGCTGCTTACCGTCCGGCGACCAATCCATCGGTTCCCAGCCGCCTCCTTTGACTTCGGCGAACAGCTTGTCCGTCTTCGGGTCGCGTGGGTCGGTGGTGTAGAGATCAGTGTCCGTGCCGGTGCGCCGGGTGCTGCTGTAGGCGATGCGCTTGCCGTCGCGGGAGAAGATCGGCATCGAGTTGCGCGACTTGCCGTCGGTCAAGAGCGTCACGTCGCCGGTGACGAGGTCGTAGCGGTAGTTCTGGAAAAATTCCGCGCCGCCGGTGCCTTTGTGAAAAACGAAGAACTTACCCTCGGTTGGCTCATACGCCGCGCCCTCGACGCGGTCGGGGAAAAACGTGAGCTGCGTGCGCGCGCCGCCGGGCATTTTCACGGCATGGACCTGATTGGTGTCGGCGAAACGGGTGCCGATGAGCAACTCGCGTTTGGTCGGGTGCCAATCGACGAGCACCGCGGCGCGGAACTCGGTGTAGCGGCCGACTTTTTCCGCCAGCGCGGCGGGAATCGGCGGGATGCCGTCGAGCACGAGGGCGTCGTTGGGTGACACAGTGGCGGGTGGGGCGTCGGCGGCGAGAGCAGCGGACAGCGAGAAAAGGCACAACGAAGCGACGAGCGGGAAAAGGGCGTTTTTCATGGCGAGGCGGGAGTGTATTCCTCGCGCAAAGACGCAAAGCCGCAAAGGAAAAGACAGAGAAGGTTTTCCTTCCCCTTCCTCGCTTTGCGGCTTTGCGTCTTTGCGCGAGGCTGATTTTCCATGGCCAGCGCAAAGAGCACGGCAACTACGACGCGCTCTTCAGCTCCGCGAACAACAATCGCCCGGCGCTGGTTTGCAGCGTGCCGGCGATGACGACAGCGACGGTTTCGCCAAGCGCAGCGCGCGCATGGTTGACCACGATCATCGTGCCGTCGCTCAGGTAGCCGACGGCCTGGTGCGCCTCGCGACCTTCCTTCACCAGCGTGAGATCGAGCTCGTCGCCGGTCGCCAGCTCGGGGCGCAACGCGCGGGCGAGATCGTTGAGGTTGAGCACGCCGACATTTTGCATCCGCGCGATGCGGCCGAGCGCGGCGTCGTTGCTCACCAGGCGGCAGCCGAGCAGGCGCGCGAGGTTGATGAGCCGGGTGTCGGTGGCCAGGTCCGGGTCGGTCGCGCTGTCGTGGATCGTCACGTCGAGCAGCGGGGTGCGGCGGAGCTTTTCAAGATTGTCGAAGCCGCGTTTGCCGCGCGCGCGCTTGAGCGGTTCGGCGCTGTCGGAAAGCTGCTGCAATTCTTCGAGCACGAAGCGCGGCACGACGAGTGCGTTGCTCAGGAACCCAGTCGTGCAGACTTCCGGCAGGCGGCCGTCGATGATGACGTTGGTGTCGAGCAGCAGCGGCGCTTCCTGCGCGGGTTCGCGCGCGAAGCGGACATACGGAATGAGCACGCTGAATTCGTCGCGGTTCGCGCGGATGGCGAGCATCATGCCGAGATACGCGAAGGCGCCGTAGAGCCCGAGGCTAATGAGCCATTGCGTGTCCTCCGGCAGGTAGTCGAGCACGCCGCTGGCGCGCAGCAGCGTGGCAAAGACGAGGCCGAGGAGCAACCCAAACGTAGCGCTGGAAAACGCGCGCAGCGTGAAGCCTTTGAGCAATCGGTCCGCGAGCACGAGGACAAGCGAAAAAATCAGCCCGAGCGCGATGCCGAAAAACAACGAGTCCAACCGCTCGGCGCCGATCATCGCGCCGATGAGCGTGGCGGCGACGACGAAGAGAACGCGCAGCAGGTTGATGGTGGAGAGCGGAGTCACGGCGACAACACCAAGATCGAGCCGCCAGACGAAGGCGCGCCCGCAACATTAGAGACAGCAACTTTCGAGCACGCGAGGTCGCTAAGTCAAACCACTCGCCGGTCGATGCACGGCATACGTGAGCGCAAGCAGGGTCCGTTCGTGCCAGCGGCGCGTCCCGGTGCGAAGCGACAAGTCTGGGGCAGAGAGCAAGAGATAGGGACGGCCGCTGATCCAATGCCAGTCTTCGGCACCGTCGCTTTTTACCGTAAAGCCGTGCGTTGCGGTGAAGCTGCGCTGGAGTTCGGTGTGGGCGAAGGCGGTGATCGCCCGGCCGCTGGCCGAATCTGCGAAGCGGCACAGGAACCCGGAAGCCGCTTCCGGCAGGGCTGCTGGCTCCAACCCGATCAAGGCCAGCCAATGGCCGCTGAGCCCATCCCAGACCGGGTGTTGCGCGTCGCCCGTATTGGCGCCAAAAGCGCGCACTTCGAGGAGCGGTGGAAATCCGCGCCCCTGCGCCTCTTTGAGCAAATGATGAATGCGCCGGAGGTGTTCCGTTCCGTTCTCCATTTCCTTTTTGTCCAGCCAGTGGCCGGTGACAGCGGGCAGGCTCGCGCTCCTGAAAAAATCATTGGCAAAAAACGGCATGTCTTCACCGGCTAATCCGTTCTCTTTTGAGAAACGCTGACGGTGGCCAGCATAGGTTTCGGAGGGCTTGTCGCCGAAGCGATCGATCAGCGTGCGCACTTTTTCGGCAGGCGTTGCGCCGGACAGCGATTGCGCTGCCTGCCGGCAGGATGCGTCCCCGCGGACGAGCGCGTTGAACAGGGAATCAGGCCGCAGGTCGCCTCGTTCCCGCGCACCACGATTTCCGACTGCTCAGCCCATTGCTGCGCAGCGGCGGACCTGCCGCGAACCATGGCAGCTCCCAATCCTAAAAAACTCAGAAACGCTCGCCTGGAATGGCCGCGAAATTTTTCGTTGCGCATCGTTACAACAAAGAGATGTGAGAAGAAGCAACACGAAGGAAACCGAAGGGAAAAATCCTCCGTTTATTCCCTGCGCGGCGCAGCCCGGCGGCGCGGGCTTGCGGGGGTGTTACCCGGCGTCGGAGCGGCTTCCGCGGGCGGCGTTTCGGGCGCACGGTTTCGATAGAAGAGAATGCCGCCGCGGCGCAAATTCGAGATCAGCGCGGAGAGATCGTCGGCGGTTTGTTTGTCGTTGAGCAAGCGCGCCACCGGGCCGCTGCCTTGCGTCGCCTGGTCGGCGGCGCGGCGCACACTGCCGAGCGCCTTGCGCGTGTCGGCGATCGCGCCGCCGAGGTCGTCGGCGGCTTTTTTGGCGGAATCCATCGTCTCCTTCGCGCCGTTGATCGCCCCGCGCGCGTCGCCCACCGCAGTGCGGGCGTCGGTCATCAGCGCGCCGAGTTTTTCGCTCGATTCTTTGAAGCTCTTCGTCGCGTCGGCGAGGTTCATCATTGTCTTGTCGAGCCGGTCGAGCGTGGCCGGCTTGAAGACGTCTTCGTTCAAATGCTGAAACACGGTGTTGAGGTTCGACACCGCGCCGCGCAGGTCCGTAATGAGCACGCCCCCTTCACGGGTAAGATCGTCCATGCCGGAAAGCCGGTCGCCTTTGATGGTCTCGCCTGGTCCATAGACGGGTCCACCGATTTCCTCACCCGCTTTGGGGATGACATCGACGAACCGGTCGCCGAGCAAGCCGGAGCTGCCGACGACGACGGTCGCGCTTTTCGGGATCTTGATGAAGTCGAGAATCTTCAGCTCCATGCTCACCCCGCGCCCGCCCGGCAACACGCGCGGCCCCGAGCTGACCGTGCCGACCTGCGCGCCGGCGAGCAGCACCTTCGAGCTTTTCAACAAGCCGCTGGCGTTGGGAAATTCGACCCGCAGCGTGTAGCGCGGCCGCAAGCCTTCGCCGAGCCGGCCGAAGTTGACGACGAGCGCGGCCGCGATGAGCAGCCCAACGAGGACAAAGAGACCGACGCGCAGTTCGAGCGTGCGGCTGGCTTCGGGGCTGATGGTGCTCATGGAGGGAAAATTTGTCCGCGGATCAACACAGTTAACGCAGATTTTTTGGTTTCGGAAAACGCGTCAGCCGCGCGTTCTGAAACAAATCCGCGTTAATCCGTGTTAATCCGCAGATCCAATCAACCCTGCACGCC
>CAXTRS010000031.1:15470-20833 GCA_964246635.1 uncultured Chthoniobacterales bacterium
GGGTGAGCCGCAATTGGGCAACCGGCGAGGCGTTCGCGGACGCCTGGGCAAACGTGATCGTGAAGGCCGGCGGCGGGTTGCCGCTCGCGTGCGCCGAGGCTGGGTCCAACTGCACAAAGACGCTCTGCGTCTCAAGCTCCAAGTGCAGGCGCTCGATCTCGAACCGCCCGTTGAAATCCAGGCCGACGATCCGGCAGCTCGCGTGAATCTGCACGGGCTGCGGCGAGCCGGCGGCAAGGGCGATCGGCGCCGTGCCGCGGCGCGTCGAGTCCGACCCCGGCAGCGTCGTGGCGCCCACTTTCATCCCGAGCGAGGGATTAATCGGCGCCACCACCTGGGTCAGCGGAGTCAAGATGAGCGTCTGCAATTTTCCGTCGTCCGTCGTCCGGCTGGACTCGACGGAAAACGAGATTGCAGCGGCTAGCGTCACCAAGTTTTTCGACTCCGCGCCGAGGAGCACAGAAACGGTTTCCGAGCTCGGTCGCGCCTCGATCGCGGCGACTTTGAAGCCAGCCGTCAGCTCAAGCGCGAACACTTCAAAACTGAACGTGACCTGCGCCAGAACGGAAGGTGTCGTCGCCGAGAACGAGGCCGGTGTTGGGTCGGGCCGGCGCGTGTCGGCGGAGACCGCCGTTTCCGCGCGTGCGGGCGCTGACTCTGCCGGCGCAGCGGTGGGCGCCGAGGCCACAGCAGGAGCGACAGCTGCGGATGCTGTTGCCGTCGTCGTGCTGTCGTCGGCAGCACTGGCCGTTGGATCCTTGGCGACAACAGGTCTCTCTGGCGTCGTTTCGGCCGGAGAAGAAGAAGGAGCAGCAGCAGGCAGCACCAACGAAGGGATGGAGGATTCCGGCAGCGCCGGTGCAGGCGTCATCGTTGCCGGAGCGCGCTCGGAGGCAAGGTCGGGTGCAGACGTCGGCGCGAACGCGGATTTCCCACTCTCGGGTCGCGCGGCGGCAGGTTGCGCCGCAGCCGTCTGCGCTTCGGTCGTGGCAGTCGGCGCAGGGACCTCGGCAGCAGCACTGCCGCTCGCTGGAGCGGACCCAGCCCCCGCCGGGGTCGCCGCTTCGCTCGCCTGACCGCTGTCCGGTTTTTCCGGCTCCGCGCGCTGCTGCGGTTCCGCTTTGGCGGCGGGAGCGGGCGCAGGGACGCGCGCAGTCGGCTTGTTGATACGGAGCGAAGAAAATTCGCGCGTCAGGAACATCGTGGCGCGGCTGGGAGTGAATCCACCACCGCCGCTGCCAGCACCGCCGGGCGACGCCGGCTTGGCTGGTGAGGTGCGCACTGCGCCCGGCGGCGGCGCCGCCGGCGTGTGCCGGACGATGCGCGGCGACGGCGGCTGGATCGAAGTGCTCTGCGGGCGTTTCCCCTGCGCGGGCTGTGCGGGGGTAGAAACGACGACCCGCGGCGAAAGCGAGGCGGTCGGCGTGGCGGCCGGCGGTGGCGGTTGCGACGGGCTGTGGTGAACCCGCACGGTCGGCCGCCGCGGGGCGCCAGCAGCAGCAGAGACGGCGGATGAGCGCACCGACCGGCCAGCGGTCCCCGCTCCTTCGCCGGCAGCGGCAGATGATTCGCCCGTGCTCGCCGCGGACGGCGTTGCCGGCATGGAGACCAAGTCGCTGCTTACCTTCACCGTCTGCGGTCCTTTCGCGGGTTCGGCGGCGGCAGGCGCGGCGGATTTCTTCTCCTCCTTCGCGCCGGTTTCGCTCGCCGGCTCCTCATTCTCTGCCTCCGCCTTTCCCTGGCCCGACAAATACTTTTGGCGCACCGGCCGGCCAGGAATTTTCGGCCGGGAGGAGGAACCGGAGTCGCCGGCGTCCGACGCGCCCCCTTTGTTGGGGCTGTCCGAGGGAGCGGAGGGATAGGCTTCGTTGGAACCGGTCGAGCGGGTCGAGAAGAAGTTGGGCATGGCAATGGGATCCGTGTGAGAGCTTCGTGAGTGAGAGAAAGTTTGAGTGTGAGACTCCTTTGGGAAGGAACGGACCCGCGCGAGTGCAATGGAATTTCAGCATGTGCGATGCCAGCGCGCCGGCTTGCGGCCAGCCAAGTCTGTCCGGCGGAAGCAGTTAATAGTCAGATCGTTCATCGCCGGGTCGCACGCTCGGGGGCGGAAAGCGCTAATTTTCGCCTTCATCCGCCACGATGCCTGAACTACGACCGGAAACAAAGTCCTGGATGTCGGCATCGGTGCTGGCGCGCAATTCTTCCGGCGTGCCCTCGAAATAAACGCGGCCGTGCTTGAGATACGCCACGCGGTCGGCCACGTCGAAAACGCTTTTCATGTCGTGGGTGACCACGATGCTCGTGACGCCGAAGCGCTTTTGCAGCCGGCGGATGAGGCGGTCGATGGAGTCGGTGACCACGGGGTCCAACCCGGCGGTAGGTTCGTCGTAAAGAATGCACTGCGGCCGGGTGATGATGGCCCGCGCCAGGGCGACGCGCTTGCGCATGCCGCCGGAAATCGAATCGGGCATCTTGTGCCCGTGGCCGCCGAGCTCGACGACGTCGAGCGCCTCGGCGACCTGCTGGCGGATGCGCGCCACGTCGCGCTCGCCGGCTTCGCGCAGCGGGAAGGCGACGTTTTGCTCGACGGTCATGGAGTCGAAGAGCGCGCCGCCTTGAAACAGGATGCCGACTTTTTTGCGGATCGGCGCGAGCTTCCTTTCGCTGAGTCCGATGATGCTCTGGCCGTCGATGCGGATGTCGCCGCCGGTCGGCAGGAGCAACCCAATGAGGTGTTTGAGCAGCACGCTCTTGCCGCCGCCCGAGCGGCCGATGATGACGAGCGTTTCGCCCGCGGCGACTTCGAGATCGACCCCGCGCAGGATTTCCTGGTTGCCGATGGTTTTCGTCAGGCCGCGCACGGAGACCATCGGGGTGGCGGCTGTTGCGGGTTGCGAGTTACGGGTTGCGGGTTGTTTTTCCAGAACAGCGGGCGCGCCGGTCATCGCGTCGGGATTTTCAACCCGCAACCCGCAACTCGCAACCCGCAACGCTTCCCTAGCCCACTCCCGCCGGGAAGAAGATGTTCACGAACATGGTCAGGAAAAAGTTGAAGATCAAAATCGCCAGCGAGCCGTTGACCACCGCCTCGGTCGTGGCGCGGCCGACGCCGACGGCGCCGTTCTTTGCCTGCAAGCCCTGGTAGCAGGAGATGAAGACGATGAGCAGGCCGAAGACGAAGCCCTTGCCTGAACCCACGATGGGATCGCGGCCCTTCGTGTATTTGATCATGTTGTCGATGTAATACGGGCCGAGCACGCCGAGCAATTCGACGGCGATGAAGTAGCCGGCGGCGATGCCGAAGCCGATGCACTCGGCGACGAGCAGCGGGCCGGCGATCGTCATGGCCAGCGCGCGCGGCAGCACGAGGTAATCGACCGGATGGACGGCCAGCGCGCGCAGGGCGTCGATCTGCTCGGTGACTTTCATCGTGCCGATCTCCGCGCTCATCGACGCGCCGACGCGGCCGGCGAGCATCAGGCCGGTGAGCACCGGGCCGAGCTCGCGGCACATCGACACCGAGACCAGCGCGCCGACGGCCGATTCCATGCCGAGAATGCGGAATTGAAAAAACGTCTGCGCCGCAAACACCGCGCCGGTAAACGCACCCGTGATCGCCACGACGGGCTGCGAGCGAAAGCCGAGCTCGACGAGCTGCGCGAGCACCAGGCGCCAGCGGATTTTGGAAACGAAAAGCGCGGTAAACGTTTCCCCCGCGAGCACCGCGACGCCGCCGACGTAGTGCGTCAGCGCGAGCACGGTGCGGCCGAGCGCGCGGAGGAAATTCGTCATAGGGATTCGACGCCCGGATGAAACGCCGGATGCGCGGCGGCTGCAAGAGGTTTGGGGAGCGCACGCGCCCCGCGTGCTGGTGCCGGCACCCCGCCAGCGCAGGCTTGTTATTAGAGAAATGAAAGGCGGCTTTTCGGCGAGGCGCCGAAGAGGGCACGCGAGGCGCGTGCGCTCCCCAGCCGTTTCGCCGCTCGCATTCCACGGACGGATGCACTAGCCTCGACGCAACCGCTTCCTTCCATGGCCGAACGCTACAAGTCTTACTCCGAGACGAACCCTTCCTCGCCGCAGCCCGCCGCGGCCGCGCCGCACGCATCCCCCGGTGACGAAGACGAATACGGGGAAATGTCGCCGTCGCCCGCTGCGGCTCGGCCCATCGTCGGGGCAGGCGGCGGCGCGGCCGGCGTCGAGCGGCTCGACAGCCAGGTGCAGAAAGCGCAGGAGCAGCTCATCAAGCTCAAGCGCGAGCAGGAGCTCATCGAAAAACAAAAGCGCGAGCTCGAAGAACTTTCGCGCCGCCAGGACGAGCTCGAGCGCGGCAAGACGGAGATGATCGAAAAGCTCACGCGCGCGCTGGTCATCATCGAGCGCCAGACCGGCGAGGCGCAAAAGCGCGTCGAGCAACTGCGCGCGACGGCGGAGTCGTTCACGGGTCATCTGCGCACGCTCGAAGCGATTCATCCGAAAGTCTGGACGCAGGAGGCGATCCCGAAGGAGCTCAACCGCGCGCTCAGCTCGGTCGATCACGCCCGCAGCGAGTTCAATCAATCCCGCGCCCGGCTCCAGGCCGACGCCATCAACGCCGCCGGCACCGACACCGCCGCGGACAGCTCCGGCGGCAGCGGCTCGACGGCCACGGATTACGACGAGCTTTTCAACGAAGGCGGCGCCCGTCCGTTTATGTATTGGTTCAAAG
Organism: uncultured Chthoniobacterales bacterium; assembly: GCA_964246635.1. Taxonomy (GTDB): domain Bacteria; phylum Verrucomicrobiota; class Verrucomicrobiia; order Chthoniobacterales; family SZAS-18; genus JAFAXH01. The sequence goes on from CAXTRS010000031.1 coordinate 20,179, forward strand.
CCGGCCTTGCCTTCACGCTGCCGCTGCTCATTCTCGGCCTCGTCGCGCTGGTGATCGTCGTCGGGTTCGTGATGAACCTGCGCTGAGCGCCGGGCGCGTCCCACGCCACTGCAGCGGCGGTCTATGACCGCCACCGACCATGCGCAACGCACACCGAAAAAGGCGGTCATAGACCGCCGCTACAGCCGGCCCAGCGCAGGCTTGACGGACCGCTCGCCACTCGGCACAACAGCGTCTCGCCGTGCGCAAAATCGCGCGCCGGTTTTCCAGCCCGTCCGCCGCGCGGAATCGAATCGATAGCCTTTCAGACTGCGCTTGGTTTTTTGCTTTCCCTTTTCCCGTCGTCGCTGCCATCGCTGCCATGCCGAGCCCGTTTCGTGGAAAAAAGAAAAAGCCGGCGGCGGGCAAAGAAGATTCGTCGCCGCTCGCCGCGCGCGAACGCGAGCTCGCCGAGCAGCAGCACCAACTCCAAGCACAGATCGCCGAACTGCAACGCCTGGTGGAAGAAGCTCCGCGCCGTCGCGCCGAGCAAGCCCAGCGCGAGCGCGAAGCGATGCTCGAGCGCGCGCGCCAGAGTTCTTATGAAGCCCGCCGCGCCGGCGCGCTGCCGGACAAACGCTTCACCGGCGGCGGCCGCGGTGGCGGCGGTGCGCGT
>CAXTRS010000032.1:0-20707 GCA_964246635.1 uncultured Chthoniobacterales bacterium
ACGTTGCATGGCGACGACGGCTTGTGGCAAATGCGAACGCGCGGTGCGCCAGCCAAGGCGGTGTCGCGCTGCGCTTGCCACCGCACTCCAAGGCGCTGGCGCGCGAAGACGGTTCACGGCGTGGTGGTCTGCACGACGCCGCCGCGACCGTCGAAAATCATGTAGCCAGCTTTGTCGGGTCGGATTTCCACGAGCAACTTTTTGTTGTCGGGATAAAACGGCGTGTGGCGGTAAAACGTCACACGCTCGATCTTGCTCCCGGCGGCGGGGCCTAGGCGTTCGAGCGCCCGCTTTTTCAAATCCGCCAAGATCGGCAGCGCGGCTTTTTCAATTTCATCAAGGTCGAACAGCCACTCGTCCGTGAAGCCTCCATAGAACGGAGTTTGATCGAGCGCCGGCATGGCGGAGAAGTGGTCTTGATCGTAGGAAAGCTGCTGGATTTTCGCCGGCTCGCGGATGCCGGGCGCGTGGATCACGCACGTGTTTTTGTAAAACAGCAGCTTCATGAAGCGGGCGCGCGGCCCGTAGTTTTCGCGCAGTGCGGCGAGCACGCGGCGAATGGCCTCAGGCTCGGTGAAGTCAATCGCCACGCGCCGGCTCGGCGGCAGGACGGTGCGGGCGACCGTGCCGTTGGACGCATCGAAATAGACGGTGCCTTCCTCGCCGCCGTTGCCGCCTTTGACGGCGATTTCCCATTGCACCGGCTTGGCGGCGACGACGCCGCGCGCGGGCGGTCGCGCGAGGTTGATGGAACTCACGCTGCCGCCGGGGATCGCCAGCGTTTCGAGCGCCGCTTTCTTCAACGCGGGCAGCCGCGACCAATCGACTTCATCGACAGAGAAAAGATTCGCGTCGCCGCTGCCGGCCGGCTCGTCCCCCAAGCGCGGGATCGTGGGCGTGGAGCCAAGGCCGGATTTGAACAGACCGTTGATGTTGCAACTGTATTGCTCGCTGTTGCGCGGATTCTTCGGATCGGGCGCGTCGAACCAGACGTAGGTCGTGGCGAAGTGGAAGTTTTTGATGACGCGCGCGTCCTTGCCGAAATAGTCGCGAATGCGCGCGATGGCGTCGTCGAGCGGCGGGCCGCCTTCGCGCATGTCCACGGTTTTGGCGCGCACGGTGCCGTCGAGATTCAGGCGCGTGATGCGGCCCTTGGCGTCCGCGTAAGCCGTGGCGGTTTCGCGCGGACTGCGCACCGAGATGTCCCACTCGACTTCGGCGCTGCGCGGCGACGGCAGGAGATAGAGGTGTCGCTGAATGCGGATGCGTTCCACCGCGCCGCCCTCTTCGAGCGCAACCCGTTTTTCGGCTTCGCGCACCGTGTTCGCGACCGTGGCGAAGTCGATGTCCGCGAGGTCGAAGAGATTTTCTTCGAGCTTCGGATTGATGAGGTTGACCTGGACAGGCTTGGGTCCGCTCGTCCATTCCCAGGAGAACAGCGACAGGAGACCGCGCGCGGGCGCGGACCGACCCGTGCGCGGATTGCGACTCGACAGACGGACTTGGGTGAAGCGGTATTCGTCCACGTGCGTCGGCGCGGCGGGGTCTTGCGCCTGGATCGTCAGGGTGTCGGGCGTGATGTCGATGTTCAGAGCGCGCACTCCCCGGCTGCCGCCGATTTTTTTCGCCAAGGTCTGCGCGGCGTCCTGCGCGGCGTTGCGCTCGAAGAGCGTCGGCGTCGAGAGAGCGCTCTCGCTGCTGTCTTGACGCGAGCAGGCCGTTAGCGAGAACAGCGCACAGGTGGTCACGACGAGCCAAGCGCTTGCAGCCAAAGCGGGTGTTCGCGCCACAGCGCCGGACGTTGCCAGAAAGTGTAGTTCCAGTTCAAACCTCAAATGCGCAACGGAAATGGGTAAGGCGGGCGTTTCGCCCGCCGTGTTCCGCGTCTCGCGGAACACACAAACGCAGAGCAAGGAAACGCATCCACCGCCCTGCGTTTGTGCGCCGGGCGAGACGCCCGCCGCGGCCGGCGGGACGCCCGCCCTACCCGCAACCAACCACCATTCCGCGCACTCAACTCTCGGATTCGCGTATTCGATTTTCCCGCTCGCCCGCCGACAGCGTTTCTGCCAGCCTCGCCGCTGCCATGGCGACCCTTCTTCAAACTCCCCCCTCCCCTTCTACTGCTACCGCCAGCGCTGATCTCGCCGCGCCGGAGCCGTTCATCAGTCCGCAGACCGACATGCGCGAGTTCACGCTGCGCGCCATCATCACCGGGACAATCCTGGGCATGATCTTCGGCGCATCGTCGCTTTATCTTGTGCTCAAAGTCGGCCTCACCGTCAGCGCCTCGATTCCGGTCGCCGTCATCGCGCTCGCACTGTTTCGCGGACTCTCGAAGATGGGCGTGCGCGACTCGACGATCCTCGAAAACAATATCACCCAGACCGCGGGCAGCGCCGGGGAATCCATCGCCTTCGGCATCGGCGTGACCATGCCGGCGATCCTGATCCTCGGCTTCGATCTCGAACTCACGCGCGTGATGCTCGTCGCCGCGCTCGGCGGGTTGCTCGGCATTCTGATGATGATCCCGCTGCGGCGCGCGCTCATCGTCAAAACCCCCGACGCCACCGCCTGCGCCGCCGGGCTCACGGCCGGCGCGACGCCCGCCGACCGCGCCCAAGCCTCACCTTCCGCTCAAGCTGAGATGGCCGCCGCCGCGCGCGCCGGACTCGGCACCTCGCCCGGCGCGAAAGTCATCTTCACCGGCTTTGGCATCGGGCTGCTCTACAAGACGTTCAACGTCGCCTTCAAAGGCTGGAAAGACATTCCGCAGAAAATCTTCGGCGCCCCCTTCAAAGCCGGGTCGGTGAGCATGGAAATCTCGCCGGAGCTGCTCGGCGTCGGCTACATCATCGGGCCGCGCATCGCGTCGATCACCGTCGCCGGCGGCGTGCTCGCGTATCTCGTCCTCATCCCGCTGATCAAGTTCATCGGCGAAGCGGTGCCCGACATGATCGTCGCGCCCGGCACCATCCCGATCGCGCAGATGTCGCCCGCGCAAATCCGCAGCGCCTACGTGCTCTACATCGGCTCCGGCGCCGTGGCGGCAGGCGGCATCATCTCGCTCTTCCGCGCGCTGCCGACGATCTGGAGCGGCATCAAAATGAGCCTGCACGACACCGGCCTCGCGCGTTCCGACGCCGGACGCATCGACCGCGACGCGCTGCCGCGCACCGAGCGCGATCTCTCGATGAAATTCGTCGGCATCGGCCTGCTGGTCATCATGGCAATCATCACGTTCGCGCCGGCGTTGAAGATGAACCTTCTCGGTGCGCTGCTCATCGTCGCGTTCGGCTTTTTGTTCGTCACGGTCTCCTCGCGGCTGACCGGCCAGGTCGGCTCGACTTCCAACCCGATCTCGGGCATGACCGTCGCCACGCTCCTGCTCACCTGCCTGGTTTTCCTGCTCGTCGGCTGGACGGGCGGACCCTACTACATCACCGCGCTGTCGGTCGGCGGCATTGTCTGCGTCGCGGTGTCCAACGGCGGCTCGACCTCGCAGGATTTGAAGACCGGCTTTCTGCTCGGCGGCACGCCGTGGATGATGCAATACGCCATCCTCATCGGCGCCTTCGCCTCCGCGCTGATTCTCGGCCCGATCCTGCTGCGGCTGAACTCCGCCGCGACCGTCTATGCGCCCGCCGCCGCCGGCATCGTCGCGCCGGACGTGAAATCGCTCCCCACCCGCGAACGCCTCGAAGGCCCGCAAGCCCGCACGGACGCGAAAGAATACCTTTCCTGGCACAAGACCGACACCGCTGGCGGCCCGGCCGGCAAATACCTCGTCGAGCCCGACACCGGCCGCGCCGTCTGGCTGGTCGATCCCGGCATCAACGGCACGATCACCGAGCGCCCCGACGGCTCGACCGTGCGCAAGTTCGACGCGCCGAAAGCGACGCTGGTTTCCTATATCATCAAAGGCATCCTCGACCAAAAACTGCCGTGGGCGCTCGTGCTCTTCGGCGTGATGATCACGCTCACGCTCGAACTCTGCGGCGTCCCCTCGCTCGTCTTCGCCGTCGGCGTCTATCTGCCGATCTCGTCGAGCGCCCCGCTCTTCGTCGGCGGCGCCATGCGCTGGCTCGCCGACCGCTACTGGCGCCGGCAGCCCAGCCACGCCAATTTGAGCGTCGAACAATTCGCCGCCGAGAGCGACAAAAGCCCTGGCGTCTTGCTATCGAGCGGCTACATCGCCGGCGGCGCCATCGCCGGCATCATCATCGCCTTCCTCGCCGGTGCGATGGGCGATAAGGACAAAGCACTCCAAAATTGGAGTGAGGCATACAATCCTTTCTTCGCTGGCCCGTGGAGCGACGCACTCTCGCTCATTCCGTTCGCTGCGATCTGCGTGGTGCTCTACCTCGTCGGCCGCGAGCGACTGTTGGCAGCGCGATGAGAATAAAAAATCAGTTGGAGAAGATAATCTACGCTCTTCGATGCCAACTAACATAGAACGATTTAGAAACGATCTTGGTCGATTAATACTGACCGGAGATGAACTTTTTATAGCTCTAAGGCTTGAATGCTATCCAGATGAAGCAAAAGAGTTAGGAAAAAAATCTCGCAAAACATCTGATTTTCTCAAGGATTTGCCCAACTTCAAAGATACCTACCAGCGCTGGTATTCAGAGGCTCTCGTGTTTTTGCGCCAGTTACTTCCAGATCGGGTCTTAGATTTTGTTCGTCATTACGAGAAACCGAAGCCGCGCAAGGAAATTACTTATGAAAACTATCGTATCGAGGATTGTCTACAGGGGCTTGTAGTCACACGTGGCTGGGACAAAGCTAAGATCGTCGGGCCTGATGCTGCTATTCCCCATATGGCACAGCAGATAGCGATTCTGAAAGCATCAGAAGCTCGATTCGAAAGCTCTCTCTCTTTGAGATTCGTCAGCTTGTTCAAGCTGACCTATTCGACAATGAACTAGAAGCCGCCGAGAGCTTGCTGAAACATAAATTTACTCGTGCGGCAGGCGCATTAGGGGGAGTTGTTCTAGAGGGACATCTTGCCCAAGTTTGCAAGGATCGCACACTAGTGCTTGCAACGAAAAACCCAACCATCTCAAGTTTCAATGATGCTTTAAAATCGGCAGGTGCTGTCGATGTTCCTGAATGGAGATTTATCCAACATCTTGCTGACATTCGAAATCTCTGCGATCACAGTCGAAAGCCAGATCCAACATTCGAGCAGGTCACTGACTTACTCGCTGGTGTAAAGAAAGTAATTAAGACAGTGCATTGAGGACTATTTAAGCAGGTCAGTTGGAAGGAGCAGGGGCCGGTCCGAGAATCTCGCTCTTCTCTCATTCAACACGTCAGCGGCCATGACAGTTCGCAAAGCACGCGGTTGGTGCCAGCATGAAACCCTCTGTATATCTCGAAACCACGGTTCCAAGCTATTACACCGCTCGGCCGAGCCGTGATGTCGTGATCGCAGGACACCAAGCGACGACGCGAGACTGGTGGGACACCCGCCTTTCTCGCTTCCGCGTTTTCGTCTCTCAAATCGTGCTGGACGAGGCGGCAGCGGGAGACGTTCGGATGGCCAAAACCCGCCTCGCAGTGCTCAAGTCGTTTCCACTGCTCGACCTCCGCGACGACGCGAGCGAGCTCGCACGCGCTTTGATCGAGTCCGGGCCGCTTCCACGCAAGGCTGTCGGTGACGCGCTGCACATCGCGCTCGCCGCTATTCACGGAATGGATTTTCTCGTGACGTGGAATTGCACCCATATCGCGAACGCCGAAATGACCGCCCAGATCGCTGGGATTTGCCATGACCATGGATTGGAATGCCCGGTGATTTGCACACCGGAAGCTCTGATGGGAATCTAATACTATGCCGACCGACCCAATCGTTGACGAGGTTCGCCAGATTCGTGATGCGCACTCGGCCAAGTTTAATTACGACGTAGCGGCCATCGCCCGCGACGCTCGCAGGCGCCAGATAGCAACGAAGCGAAAGGTAGTCTCCTTGAAACCGCGCAGAATGCAGACCGCCTAACTCCAGACTGTTCCTATGGTTCTGACCGCCGTTTTGATCCCCGCAGAAGAAGGAGGTTTTGTCGCCCTCAATCCCGAGACGGGCACCACGACTCAAGGTGAGAGTGCGCCCGAGGCGCTTGATAAGCTCCGTGAAGCAACAGAACTCTATTTGGAAGAATTCCCGCTGGAATGCTAAGAAGGGGCCAGTCTGTGAATCTCGCTTATCCTTCTCGTCGCGATTTACATCGTTCTATCTCATCGGTCGTGAACGACTGCTGGCCGTGCAGCGTGAATGAAATAGGGACCAGCCCGACCTCCAATTAAATACTATGCACCTCAATCGCTTCCTTCTCGTCACGGTGATTCTAGTAGGTTTGTTGATGGCGCACCCGGCTGCCGCCCAGCCAGGCCAGCCTTCGGTCGGAAACGGACGTGACAACACCGCAAAACCTGCCGCTGCTCCGCTTCCTTCGGTCACTCTGCCGCCCGACTTGGACCGGGTGCTGCGCGACTACGAGCGAGCCTGGCAGGCGGGCGACGCGGCGGCACTGGCAGCGCTCTTCGCCGAGGACGGCTTTGTGCTCCAAGGCGGCCGCCCTCCCGTGCGGGGCCGCGCTGCGATCCAAGCCGCTTATGCCGGGCAAGGCGGCGCGCCACTCAAACTGCGCGCTTTGGCTTATGCGGCTGATGGCAGCGCAGGCTACATCATCGGTGCTTATCGCTACGACGAGGCGTCAGCAACAACAGACGAGGGCGATCAGGGAAAATTTACCCTTACCCTGCGGCGTGAGGCGAGCAGCGGCCGCTGGCTGATCTTCTCGGACATGGACAATCCGAGCCGGCCGCCGCCTCGCCGCTCTTAATCAGCCCGGGTCAGCTTGTGAATTTTGCAGGTTTCATAGTTCGACAGTCGCACCCGGCGCAAAACTGCGAAATTCACAAGTTGACCTCTAATAAACGAAACGGTGCGCGGACACACCATCCCTTTTACACCTGTGAGCGTTGATCTATCAATGCTTGCCGTCCATTGGAAGGAGACTATTGATGTCTGGCGTTCAACTTACTCTAAAAAGTGTTCGAGCGCGGCCCGTCATGGTGCCCCTCAAGCGGCCGATTGTTTCGAAGGTCGGCCTCTACCGTGAATGGCCTCTCATTCTGATTGATCTTTACACGAACGAAGGCGTGGTGGGGCACAGCTACCTTGAACCATATCTCAAGCAGTCAGCGCGTTACCTGATCCCCGCCATTGAGGATCTTGCCGAAGCTGCGAAAGGGCGGCCGCTGGCGCCGTCCGACGCTTATCGCCGCGGGATCGGCTCGCTGCATCTGGTAGGTCGGGAAGGGATGTCGCTCATCGCGGTTTCAGGTCTCGACATGGCGGCGTGGGATGCCTTGGCCAAAGCCGCGGATATGCCGCTCGCCGTTTTCCTCGGCGGGACGATCGGCCCAGTGCCTGCCTACAACAGCAACGGGCTGTGGTTAACGTCGGTTGATACATTGGCCGCCGAGGCGGCGGAGCTGGTGGCGGAGAGCGGGTTCACGGCGCTGAAGCTCAGGTTGGGCAGAGAAGCGCTGACCGACGATCTGGCAGCCATCGCCGCCGTGCGGGAAGCGGTTGGCTCTTCCGTGCACCTCATGTGCGATTTCAATCAAGGTTTGTCGCTGGGCGACGCCCTCGTGCGGTGCCACGCTCTCGATCATCACGGGCTTTATTGGTTCGAGGAACCTATCACTTACGACAACATCCCGGGCTACGCCCAACTGACGAGGGAACTAAAGACTCCGGTGCAGCTCGGAGAAAATTTCTACGGTCCTCGGCTACTGTATCAAGCAGTGCTCGCCGGTGCTGGCGACTACGTCATGCCAGACCTCATGCGCATCGGCGGTGTCAGCGGGTGGCTGCGCGCGGCGGCGATCACGGGCGCCGCGGGTATTCCCATGTCCACGCACCTTTATCCCGAGGTGGCTGCACACCTCATGCGCGTTACCGACACGGCGCACTGGCTGGAGTGGCAGGATTGGGCCGATCCGATCTTGGCGGAACCTTTTGAGCTCAGGGACGGCCATCTCATCGTCCCCGACCGACCGGGCCAGGGCATCGCATGGAACGAGCAGGCGGTCGCAAGGTTTTCATTCTAAAATCCGATAGTTGCGCTCCAGGCTTCCAAGCAACCGGGGCCAGTCCGAGAATCTCGCTCTTTTGTTCGAAAAGTAGCCGGGGTCAGCTTGTGAATCTTGCAGTTTCATTACTTCATCGATGGGTAAAATGCGACTCCGTTATTTTGCCTTCTCGGCCTCGCCGGTCATTGGGACGAAGCGGACTGGCAGCACCGCGCGGCGTTCGAGTTTGCCGCCTCGTTTTTCCAAGTGAACCAACTCTTGGGCGTCCCCATAGCCGACGGGCACCATCATGCGGCCGCCTTCCTTGAGTTGGTCGATGAGTGGCTGCGGCACGCGCGTGGGCGCGCAAGTCACGATGATGACATCGAAGGGCGCATGCTCGGCCCAACCCTGGTAGCCGTCGCCTGCCCGCACGTGGACATTCTTGTAGCCCAATCGCGCGAGCGTCGCCTCGGCGCGCTTGGCCAAAGGTTCGACAATTTCGATCGTGAAGACTTCGGCGACCAACTCCGCGAGCACGGCGGCTTGGTAGCCGCTGCCGGCGCCGATCTCGAGCACTCGGTCGCGGGACTGCGGACGGAGTTGCTCGGTCATAAAAGCCACGATGAAAGGCTGCGAGATGGTCTGTCCGTAACCGATGGGCAGCGGCATGTCGTAGTAGGCGGAGGCTCGCAAGTTTTCCGGCACAAACTCGTGCCGGGGCACTTTGCGCATGGCCGCGAGCACTCGGCTGTCTTTGATCGGACGGGCCGGGGAAGCAGCCATTTGGTGGGCTACCATGTGCTCGCGCCGGACGGCGAAGTCGTCGTTCGCCCGGCTGGCGTCGGGCTGGCAGGTTGTTGCCAAGGCTATCAAAAGGAAAAATGAATACCGGGCCATGCGAAGAGACTACCACTGGCGATGCCGCTGCGCAGTCGAAGACCTGCGGCCGGGGCCGGGTTGCAGGTCTGGCAATTTTCATGATTTGACAGCCGTGCCCGACGCGAGTCTATTTTTCATCCTGCTTGGAGCCTCGTTGTTTTTTGCTAAGATGCCTGTCATTGAAAAACAGGGTCGGCGGATCACCCCGACCAAGGCCTTCTTGTTATGACTAAGAAATTCATAAGTCTGCTGGCGGCTATGACCGTCATCGGCGGTGCGGCGACGCTCTTTGCGCAAAGAGGTGCCGCGCCCGCGATCGCTGAGGGGACGCTGAGGATCGAGGATAAGAACTACCCATTTACACACGCTCTGGCTTACGAGACGACGATCGACCAAGCGGAAGTGATCGCGGTGGTTTTGAGCGGTCAGGCGGTTTCCAGCGAGCAGCTCAAGGAGGCAATGGCAGGGGAAAAGGATGGGCAAGTCTCAGGTTTCAAGCGGCCCTACCTCAAGCTAGAGTTTACCAAGGCAGGGGTGTTCAGAAAATGGAGCGCCGGCGCGGGCCCTGCGAGCATGAGTCCGGGCCGCCGCACGGCGACAGGGGAACTGAAGCTGCAGGACGGCCGGGTGAGTGGCAAAGCCAGTCAGACCTACGAATCCGGAGGTATCCTTCCCTCCGGCTTCGATGTCCGCTTTGTGGTGGCGCTGCTCGGCGCCGGGGAATCTCTGCCGGCGACCAGCACCAAAAAACCAGGACCGGCCGCCAATGTGAAGCCGACGGTGACTGGCGTGTTCAAGGGGAACGGCAAAGAGGCGAAGCTGGCCTATGTGTCGGCCCATTGGCGCGAGCCCTTTGGCGATCAGCCGAGCATGGTGCTCGTGTTCACCGAAAAGGATCATTCCAAAGAGAAGAAGCCCGACTTCAAGGCCGGGTTCGGCGACTTCGGCAGCGCGCTGGTCATCTCACTCCATGAAGGGGGCAATATCTTCGGCTGCCAGGTAGTCCACACCGCGCACGAGAAAAAGGGGTTCAGCTCGATTGGCACGATCAAGACAAACAACTTCAAGTTCGCGGATGGCCTGGTGGAAGGCGAACTAGCTACCGATGGCAAAGCGGAATTCTTCGGTCAGACTTGGGAGGTCAACCTCAAGTTCGCCGCGCCGCTGGGAGAGATTCCCCCGGAGTTCCAGCCCGCCGATCCGAAAAAATCTAGAAAGGCGGCGACGGATGAACCAGCGAATACTAGAAAGCCGGCCACGAAGTCAACGACGGCTAAGCCCGGCGAAAAACCTCCGCTCCAGTCAGCGGAGGGACAACTCAACGTCAAAGACCTGGCTCTGACGAAGGATGCCACCGACTTCGACTACAAGGCGCTTACTGGACACCTTTCCTTCAGGAGCAAATCGGACGTGAAGAGCGTCTGCGCTGAATTGGCCGCGAATCTCAAGGCCCAAGGCTGGACCAGCGACGGCAATGATTTGGTCAACGCGCAGTCCTCGATCCTCAAGCGGAAACGGGGAGACGCCTCGCTGACGATCTTCGTGAAGCCGGAGAACGAAGGCGGGAGTCAGGTGAAAATGTTCACCAAGGGTCTCGCTTGGGATGGAAAGTAGTCTGGCCTGTCGCTTGACGTGGGCAAGGTGTCAGCTTGCCATGATGGTTTGCCTACTTGAACATCGTCGAAAGCGCTCCTCATGTGAATCAGCCGCCGACGGCGCAGGTAGGGGCTCATCTCCGAGGCATCCCATTTATTTTTCTGGTTTGGAGGCAAAAACGCAGATAGACAAAGTCACGGACGCCCCAGAGGTGCGTCTCTACCTGATTGACGCCATTGTGAAGCGCTCTAAACTTTATGCGACCTAATCTCTTTCTCTACTTCACGGTAAGCCTGTCAGGCTTGCTGATCCCAGCTCTGGGCGTTGCTCAGACTGCCGTCCAGCCTCCTGCTGGAAGTAGTCGGGATAATAATGCTGCCGCGCAAGCTGCGCCGCTTCCTTCGGCCAGGCTCCCGCCTGACCTGGACCGGGTGCTGCGCGACTACGAGCGGGCCTGGCAGGCTGGGGACGCGGCGGCGCTCGCGGCGCTCTTCGCCGAAGATGGCTTTGTGTTGCAAGGCGGCCGTCCTCCGGTGCGGGGCCGCGCCGCGATCCAGGCTGCCTATGCGGGACAAGGCAGCGCGCCACTCAAACTGCGCGCGCTGGCTTATGCGACCGGCGACAACGTGGGTTACATCATTGGTGCTTATCATTACGATGCGGCGGCGGGCGGCGATCAGGGAAAGTTTACGCTCACCCTGCGCCGGGAGGGCAGCAGTGGGCGCTGGCTCATCTTCTCGGACATGGACAATCCGAGCCAGCCGCCGCCCCGACGGCCCGGCACACCTGCTGGCGGCAGCGTGCAACCGCCCACGCCGTCCGCGACGACGGCGCCGCCAGCGTCGCGGTGAGGTTGATCCGTAGCACGCGACAAAACCGAGCTTTTCGGTGCGCGTTGGTCTCCCTAGCTGGTGTGCAGTCTGGGTGCGCTGCGGCGATGGCTTCTTCCAGTAATTTCTCGGCGCGCGTGTCATCAACGAAGGGGAGCGTGGGCTTCCCTGTCGGATGGCTTTCTTTGGAAGGCGTGGGACGCACCGCCGGGGCGTCCGTAGATTTTGTCTTTCTGTTGAGCAGCAATTCTCCGCGCACCAGAGATTCTACGGACGTCTCGAAGGTGCGTCCGGACCTTAAACGGCTTGCGCAGCGAAATCGCGCCGTTGCCACATGTTCTTTGGCGTTGCGCGGCTCGTGCGTTCCCGGCACGCTGTGGATTGTTTATGAATGACGCTTCCACGGCCACTGTTGCGCCAACTTCGCCTGTTGCCGCAGTCGCAGGAACGTCGCCGTCATCGCGACAGCCTGAGCAAGCCCCAATCCCGCGGCAGATCCGCTACATCATCGGCAACGAAGGGTGCGAGCGGTTCAGTTTTTACGGGATGCGGAATATCCTCACGGTGTTCCTGGTTTCGTCGCTGCTCACGTATTTGCCGGAGGGCGACCGGCCGCGGGCGGCGAAGGACGTTTTCCACACGTTTGTCATCGGCGTTTACTTTTTCCCGCTGCTCGGCGGCTGGCTGGCGGACCGCTTTTTCGGCAAATACCGCACCATCTTTTGGGTGAGCCTGCTCTACTGCCTGGGCCACGCTTGCCTCGCCGTTTTTGAAAACAATCGGGCGGGATTTTACACTGGCTTGGGTCTCATCGCGCTCGGCTCGGGAGGCATCAAGCCGTGCGTGGCGTCGTTTGTCGGCGACCAGTTCGACCAGCGCAACAAGCACCGCGCGAAAGTCGTCTTCGACGCGTTTTATTGGATCATCAACTTCGGCTCGTTTTTCGCGTCGCTGCTCATGCCGATTTTCCTGAAACGCTACGGCGGCAGCGTGGCTTTCGGCATTCCCGGCGTGCTGATGTTCATCGCCACGGTGATCTTGTGGCTCGGCCGCAGGCAATATGTCCTGGTGCCGCCGGCACCGCCGGACCCGGATTCGTTTCTCAACGTTTCGCGCACCGCGCTCGCGTCCGGCACGCGCGGGCGCGTGTTGGCGATCGCCGGCGTCGTGCTGGCCCTCGGCTCGTTTTTGCTGATCCCCAAGTTTGGCTTTGTCATCGCCGCGTGTCTGGCGCTGGTGGCGATCATCGCGTTCGGCGGCATCGGCGTTTGGACGCAGCTCGACGGCGCGCGCGGCAAGCATTCGGCCGAGGCTGTCGAAGGCGTGCGCTCCGTGCTGCGCGTGCTCGTGCTCTTCGCGCTCGTCACGCCGTTCTGGTCGCTCTTCGATCAAAAGGCCTCGACGTGGGTGCTCCAGGCAAACGCGATGACGAAGCCAACCTGGTTCCAGCCCTCGCAAATGCAGGCGCTCAATCCGCTGCTCGTGATGCTGCTCATCCCGTTCAACAACCTCGCGCTCTACCCGGCACTGCGCCGGCGCGGCTACGAGATGACGGCGCTGCGGCGCATGACCGCCGGCATCGCCTTCTCCGGGCTGTCGTGGATCGTCGTCGGCGCGATGCAGCTCGTGCTCGACGGCGGAAGTCCGTTCTCGATCACCTGGCAGGTGTTGCCGTATGCGATCCTCACGCTCGGCGAAGTGCTCGTCTCCGCGACCGGCCTCGAGTTCGCCTACAGCCAGGCGCCGCTTTCGATGAAGGGCGCGATCATGGCGTTCTGGAGTCTCTCGACGACCATCGGCAACCTCTGGGTGCTCATCGTCAACGCCGGTGTGCAACATCCCGCGGTGATCGGCGCGATCAAAGCGAGCGGCGTCGGCGTGACGGCGTTTCAGATGTTCTTCTTTGCCGCCTTTGCGTTCGCCGCCGCGCTGGCCTTCGGGCTGGTGGCCCGCTCTTACCCGATGGCGGACAACTACCGAAAGTCGTCAGGCGGCGGCGGAGACGACATCGGCGAAACGGCGATCGTCAGGAAATAAATTCCCCGAGCCGATGCGCACATTCTTCGCGCTGACGACGTCCGACACTCCCGGTGCATCTGTTGTCTGCATTCGTGCCGATTAGGCTAGCCACGGTGACCCTATGTTGATGTTCTCCAAGCTCCGCCGTTTCGAGTTGGAGGACGGCCATGATCGGCGCGCACGCTTGGTCGATCTCGCGGTCGCGCTGCTCGAGGAGGAAGACCATCCGCCGATCACGCGGCTGCACTTCCGCGACGGCGCCGACGGCAAGGTGAAGACCCTGCCTTGGAACGCCGTCGAATCGGTGGACTGGCGCGCGGGTCGCATCCGCGTCCCGGATTTATCCGCCGGCGAGCCGCTGCCCGCCGCAGGCGCGACCCCGGCGGCGGGCGAGTCCAGCGACGTGTTGTTGCACCGCGACATCCTCGATGCACTCGTGCTCGATTTGCAAAACCGTCGCGCCACGCGCGCGAACGATCTCGCGTTGCGCGTCGAAGAAAGCGGCAAGCGCCTGCGGCTCGTCGCCGCCGACACCAGCGTGCGCGCGATGCTGCGGCGCATCAGCGGCGCGCGGCTCGGCAAGGGCATCGTCGAGCGCAAGCTCTTCGATTGGAAATACGTCGAGTTTCTGCGCGGCGATCCAGAGGCAGTCCAGAGCGGCGCGGGCTACCAGCGACGCATCGCGCGGCTGCCCGCCGGCGAGATCGCACGGCTGGTCGATGCGCTGCCGTATTTGCACGGCTCGCCGCCGAGACCCGATCGGGCGCCGGCACGCTGCTGGACGACCCGCTCGCCGCCGACGTGCTCGAAGCGATGTCGCCGCAGCGCCAACTCCAGGTTTTCGAGGAGCTCGCTGACGAACAGCAATTGACCCTACTCGGTCTCATGGCGCCCGACCTCGCCGCCGATCTCGTCGGCCGGCTGCACACCGACCACGCGAAGAAACTGCTCGACCGGCTCGAGCCCGCGCGCTCCGCGCGCATCGTCGAACTCCTGCGCTACGCGGAGGATGTCGTCGGCGGCATCATGACCAACGACGTGCTCTGCGTGCCGGCGTCGCTCACGGTCGCCGAGGCGCGCGAGGCGTTGCGCGAGCGGCTGCGCGAGCCGGACTTCATCGTGTTCATCTACGTCGTCGAAGACGAAGACTCGCGCCGGCTGCGTGGCGTCATCACGTTGCGCGCGCTCGTCACCGCGCCCGAGACGCAACGGATCGAGGAAATCATGAATCCCTACTTGGTCACGCTGCGTTCGCGCGAACCCGCGCGCGACGCCGCCTATCGCGTGCTGACGAGCCACCTCGCCGCGCTGCCCGTGACCAATCGCGACGGCCGGTTGCTCGGCGTGCTGACCGTCGATGGCGCCGTCGCGCAAGTCGCCCCGGCGAGCTTCAGCGCGCAGGCGCCGCGCGTTTTTTCCTGAGAGAAATTTTCACCGCTCCATGCCTACGAATCCCCCGCCCCTCCCGCCCGGTTTGGAGCCTATCGACGCGGTCGAGGCGGCCGGCACCGGTGGCTCGCTGCCGCCCCGGCCGCGGTCCGCCTCGCGCGCCAGCCTGACGCTGAACATCCGCGGCCGCAGCGTGCGGCTGCGCGGATTGCGTGGTGAGCCAAAAGGCTTTCTGCGCCTGCTGGCGATCTTCGGCCCCGGCCTCATCGCGGCCTCCGCGGGCAACGACGCCGGCGGCATCGCAACGTATTCCTCCGCCGGTGCGGCGCACGGCTACAGCCTCATCTGGGTCATGGTGCTCGTCACGCTCTCGCTCGCCGTGGTGCAGGAAATGTGCGCCCGGCTCGGCGCGGCGACGGGGCGCGGGTTGCTGGATCTCATCCGCGAGCGTTTCGGCATCGGCTGGGCGCTGCTCGCCGTCGGTGTCGTGCTCGTGGCCAACGGCGGGTTGGTCATCAGCGAGTTTGTCGGCATCAGCGCGGCGGCGGAGCTGCTCGGCATCAGCAAATATCTCGCGGTGCCGCTGGCGGCGATCGCGCTTTGGTATCTGGTCATTTACGGGTCATACGGCTGGGTCGAGCGCATCTTTCTTTGCATGACGCTCGTGTTCTTCGCGTATCCGATAGCAGCGATCATGGCGCACCCGAATTGGGGCGAGGTCGCGCGCGGCGCGCTCGTGCCGACGATCCATTTCAACTCCGATTACATTTTTCTGCTCGTCGGTCTGCTGGGCACAACGGTCACGCCTTACATGCAGCTTTTTCAGCAAAGCTCCGTGGTGGAAAAAGGCGTCGCCCGTTGCCACTACGGGCCGGAGCGGCTCGACGCCTACGCGGGCGCGATTTTTTCCAACACGATGTCGATCTGCATGATCATCGCCACGGCCGCCACGCTATACGTGCGCGGTCAGACAAAAGTCGAAACCGCCGCCGACGCCGCGAAGGCGCTCGAGCCGGTCATGGGTCATGCGGCCGGCGCGATGTTCGCGGTCGGTCTGCTCGGTGCGTCGCTGCTCGCCGGCGTCGTGTTGCCGCTCGCCACGGCGTATGCGGTGAGCGAAGCGTTCGGCACGCCGAAAGGCGTGAACCTCGATTTCCGCCGCGCGCGCTTGTTCTTCGGATTATTCACCGCGCTTATCGTGCTCGGCGCGGGTTTGTCGCTGATTCCCGGGCTGCCGGTGATTCAGCTCCTCGTCGTCATGCAAGTGCTCAACGGCGCGTTGCTGCCGATCATCCTCGTGTTCATCCTGCTGCTGATTAACGACGCGCGGCTAGCCGGTTCGTTGAAAAACACGCGCCTCGCCAACGTGCTCGGCTGGGGCACGCTCGGGCTGATCACGGTCGCCGTCAGCGTCATGCTCCTCGGCCAGGCGCTCGACCTTTTCGGGCTGCACCTTTTCGGTGGCGAAGGTGCAAAATGAGAACGCTCACATGCGGCTTTTAAAGACCCGCAGCAGAGTCTGCGCGCGGGAAGGGTTGGCGAGGAATTCACCGCTCGTCAGCGGAATGTTAAGAAAATCGTTGTAACCCGGCAGCGCGCGGATTTCCGGGGAGTCGAGATCGCGGAAACCCATCGACCAATCGGGAAATTCCCGCTCGGCGACCGCTCCTTGCAGGAGCGTGAGCAAACCGTTATGCCGCGGGTCGCGTGAGATCTTGGCGTGCAGGCCTTGCACCAGTTCCTCGTCGCCTTCGAGCACCTGCATGAAGTTGCCTTCCTTGTAGAGCAGGAGGCCCGTGATGTCCTGCCGCGAGTTGTTCTCGCGACAGGTTTCCAGGAGCGCGCGCAACTCGTCGTTGGAAAACAAATACGCGGCCGAACTGACATAGATCAGATGGAACATGATGCGATGGGAATCGTGCGCGCGATGGCGCCACCGCTTGGAAAAAATCTCGCGGCGAAGCGCGAAATGTCCATCGTCATCCGACCGCGAGCGCCAGCGAACTCCGAATCAGCCGGAGTCGCACTATGAGCAACGATTTATCGAATAACGCCGCTCTCATCGGCCGGCCGCTCGCGCGCGTGGACAGCCGCTTGAAAGTCACCGGCCAGGCGCGCTACGCGGCGGAATTTCCGTTGCCGGGACTCGTTCACGGCGTCCTGCTTCAAAGCACGATTGCCCGTGGCCGGGTGATAAAAATCGACACCGCCGCGGCGGAAAAATCGCCGGGCGTCGTCGGCATCCTGACACGGGGAAATCTGATGCCCGCGCTGCAACCGCCGCCGGCCGACCTGCTCGGCCAGGGCAAGCCGGGCGAGTCGCGCGCGCCGCTGGCGGACGGCCTCGTGCATTGGGACGGGCAACCGCTCGGCGTGATCATGGCGGAGACGCTGGAAGAAGCGCAGCACGCGGCATCGCTGGTGCGCGTGCAATACGAGGCCGAGCCGCCGCTCGTGGACATGCGCAGCGCCGCCGCCCGCGCTCAGACGACCGAACCGGAAACCTGGAACGCGCGGGAAAAACTCCAACTTGCGCACGGTGACGCCGCCGGCGCCTTGGCCACGTCGGACGCGAAAGCGCGCGTCGAGCCGACCTACACCTTGCCGGTCGAGAACCATCATCCCATCGAACTCATCGCGACCACAGCCGTCTGGGAAACGCCGGATCGACTGCTGGTTTATGACACGACACGCGGCATCAAAAATTTGCAGAAAATCATCGCCGCATCGTTCGGGCTGAAAGTCGAAAACGTACGCGTCGTTTGCTACTTCCTGGGCGGCCATTTCGGGTCGAAGGGATTCATCTGGAGCAACGCGCTGCTCACCGCCGCCGCCGCGCGACTCGTTGGTCGGCCCGTGCGGCTCGTGCTCAGCCGGCAGGCGATGGCGAACAACGCCGGGCAGCGCGCGGCGACGGTGCAGGAGTTCGCGCTTGCTGCCACGGCCGAGGGCAAGCTCACCGCGTTGCGCCACGCGACGCACACGCACTGTTCGCCGGTCTCGGATTTCACCGAAGCCTGCGGCATCCCGACGAAGAATCTTTACGCCTGCCCGAACTTCCAAATCTCGCACCGGCTCACGCGCGTGAACCTGCCCACGCCGGTGCCGATGCGCGCGCCGGGCAAGGCGCCGGGCGTGCTGGGCATCGAGTGCGCGATGGACGAACTTGCGGCGCAACTCGGCGTCGATCCGCTGGAGCTGCGGCTGCGCAACTACGCGGAAACCGACGAGGCCGAAAAGAAGCCGTGGTCGAGTAAGCACCTGCGCGAGTGTTACGAACGCGGAGCGAAAAAATTCGGTTGGTCAAAGCGCAATCCACGACCGGGTTCTACGCGTGACAAAGAAGGTCGGCTGATTGGCTGGGGCATGGCCACGGCAGTCTATCCCGCTGCGCAATCGCCCGCCGCCGCGAAGGCCACGCTCTTCGCCGACGACGGCCGCGTCGTGGTGCGCAGCGCGACGCACGAAGCCGGCACCGGCACTTACACCGGCATGACTCAACTCATCGCCGACGCGCTCGCGCTGCCGGCGGAAAAAGTCGTCTTCGAGCTGGGCGATTCCGACTTCCCGCTCGCGCCGGTCAACGGCGGCTCACGCGGCACCTCGAGCGTCGGCCCCGCGGTGATCGCGGCGTGTCGTGCGCTCGTCGAAAAATTGACGCGCCTGGCGCAAGCCGATCCGAAATCGCCGCTCAGCCGCGTGTATCCCGAGAGCATCGTCCCTGGTGCCGACGGCTTTTTGACGAAGGGCGACATGCGCGATTCCTACGTTGAGATTTTGCGCCGTGCCGGCTTGCCACAGCTCGAAGCGGAAGCGAGCACGAAGCCCGGCGAAGAACGGGAAAAGTTTTCGTTCGAGTCGTTCGGCGCGCAGTTCGTCGAAGTCCGCGTGGACCCACTCTTAGGCGAAGTGCGCGTGAGCCGTTTTGTCGGCGTGTATGATGTCGGCCGCGTGGTCAATCCACAACTCGCGCGCAGCCAGATCGTCGGCGCGGCGATTTTCAGCATCGGCATGGCGCTGATGGAAGGGACGACCTTCGATCCGCGGTCGGGTCGCGTGCTCAACGGCGACCTCGCCGAATACCACCTGCCGACATTTGCCGACACGCCGCCGGAGATCGACGTGAGTTTTCTCGACATCCCCGACCCGCACATGCCCGAGCCGTTCGCACGCGGCATTGGCGAGCTGGCGATTTGCGGCACGCCGGCGGCGATCGCGAACGCCGTGTTTCACGCCACCGGCAAACGCGTGCGCGAGTTCCCGATCACGCCGGACAAGTTGTTATAGGCGCGCGCATCGCGGGACGAACCAGCGGGAGACGCTGACGCGATTCAGATTTTGAATCCTCAACGCTTCTCCGCTTATGTCCTCCCTCTCCCGTCGTAACTTCTTCGCCAAAACCGCGCTGGCTGCCGGCGCTGCCACCGTTGCGCCGCGTTTCGTCCGGGCGCAAAACGCCGCCTCTTCTCCAGTTGTCGCCGCGCCGCCGGCGGCAGCATCGCCGCCGCCGCCCGAAGTCACAAAGACCGTCGCGCGCTGGGTGCTCGCGACGAAGCCGGCGGACGTGCCGGAAAAAGTGCGTGCCGAAGCCGTGCGGACGGTCGTGAACTGGATCGGCGTCGCCGTCGGCGGCGCGCGGCACGAAACTGTGGACTGCGCGCTGGACGCGCTTGTGCCCTTCTCAGGTCCGCAACAAGCGAGCCTGTTCGGCCGCAGCGAGCGGCTTGATCCGCTCAAGGCCGCGTTCGTGAACGGAGTCGCCAGCCACGTCTTGGACTTCGACGACACGCATCTCAAGACGATCATTCATCCCGCCGGCCCGGTCGTGCCCGCGCTGCTCGCGCTCGCCGAGCACCAACCCATCAGCGGAAAAGATTTTCTCCACGCCGCGATTCTCGGCGGCGAGGTCGAGTGCCGGCTGGGCAATGCGATTTATCCGTCACACTACGAAATGGGCTGGCACATCACCGGCACCTGCGGCGTCTTCGGTGCGGCGGCGGCGTGCGGAAAAATTCTCGGCTTGAACGAAAAGCAGATGCTCTGGGCGCTCGGCATCGCGGCATCGGAAGCCAGCGGATTGAAAATCCAATTCGGCACGATGACGAAGAGTTTTCATCCCGGCCGCGCGGCGGAGAACGGGCTGCTGGCGGCGCTGCTGGCGGCGAAGAATTTCACCAGCACGGAGCAGGCGTTCGAGGGCAAGGAAGCCTACATTTACGCGGCGAGCCGCGAGCACGATTACAAGCAACTCACCGACGGGTTGGGCGAGCGTTACGAGATCGCGCTGAACACGTATAAGCCGTTTGCCTGCGGCATCGTGATCCATCCGATCATCGACGGCATGATCCAGTTCCGCAAAGAAGGGCTGAAGCCGGAAACCGTCGAGTCGATCGCGGTGCGCAGCCATCCGCTCGTGCTCAAGCTCACTGGCAAGAAGACGCCCACGACCGGGTTGGAAGGGAAATTCAGCGTGTTCCACTCGGCGGCGGTCGCGCTCATCCGCGGCTACGCGGGGATGAAGGAATACACCGATGAGGTCGTGCGCGATCCGCAGGTCATCGCGTTGCGCGACCGGGTGACGTTGAACATCGACCCCGCAGTGCACGAGGACGAGACGTTCCTCACGGTGAAAACCAAAGACGGCCGCACGCTGGAAAAGCACGTCGAACACGCCATCGGCAGCCTCGCGAAGCCGATGACGAACGAAGACTTGGAATTCAAATTTCGCCAGCTCGCCGACGGCGTCTTGCCGAAGGCACAGACGGACAAATTGCTGAAGCTCGCCTGGGGGGTCGAATCGCTGCCCGACGTCGCCGAGTTACCCCGCGCTGGGGCGACAATGCGCTCGGTGGCTTAGAGCATTACTCATTTGAGTTAGCTGACGTAGCCGCAGTGCTTGAAGAAGC